>NZ_CP116256.1:7508895-7809884 GCF_027947575.1 Streptomyces rubrogriseus
CCACGCCGACCAGCAGTGTCACGGTGAGCACCGGCCACTGGCGGGCGGGCGCCGGGGCGTCGCCGGCCGCGGCCCGGCCGCCGCCCTCGGGCCGGGCGGTGTCACGGGTGAAGAGCGGGAACCGGCGCGTGGTGCGCCGTGGCCGCCCCTCGGCGTCGGGCGCGCTGACCGGATCGCGGACGGTGATGCCGTCCGGCTCCCCGGAGGCCTGTGCCGCCCGCGGGGCCCCGTCCTCCGGGGCCCGCGCGTCGCCCGGACGCTCGGCGTTGGTGTCCTCAGCCGGCACTGCGCTCCGCCGCCTCCACCACGTTGACGAGCAGCTGGGCCCGGGTCATCGGGCCGACGCCGCCGGGGTTCGGGGAGATCCAGGCGGCCACCTCGGCCACGCCGGGGTGCACGTCGCCCATGATCTTGCCCTCGGCGTTGCGGGAGACGCCGACGTCCAGGACGGCCGCGCCCGGCTTGACGTCCTCGGGCCGGACCAGGTGCGGGGAACCGGCCGCGGCGATCACGATGTCCGCGCGCTTGAGGTGCGCGGCCAGGTCCCGGGTGCCGGTGTGGCACTGGGTCACCGTGGCGTTCTCGCTGCGCCGGGTGAGCAGCAGCGGCATCGGGCGGCCGATGGTGACGCCGCGGCCGACGACCACGACCTCGGCGCCCTTGATCTCGACGCCGTAGCGGCGCAGGAGGGTGAGGATGCCGTTGGGGGTGCAGGGCAGCGGTGCCGGCTCGTTCAGGACGAGGCGGCCCAGGTTCATCGGGTGCAGGCCGTCCGCGTCCTTGTCCGGGTCCATCAGTTCGAGGATGCGGTTCTCGTCGATGCCCCTGGGCAGCGGCAGCTGGACGATGTACCCCGTGCAGGCCGGGTCCTCGTTCAGCTCGCGGACGACCGCCTCGATCTCCTCCTGCGTGGCCGTGGCGGGCAGTTCGCGCTGGATGGACGCGATGCCTACTTGGGCGCAGTCGCGGTGCTTGCCGGCGACGTACTTCTGGCTGCCTGGATCGTCGCCGACCAGGACGGTGCCGAGGCCGGGCGTGACGCCCCTCTCCTTCAGCGCCGCCACGCGGGCGGTCAGTTCGGACTTGATCGCGGCTGCGGTGGCCTTGCCATCGAGAATCTGGGCGGTCATGCCCCCATCCTCGCGGATGACCGGCCCCCGGTTCCAATCAGGTCGGCATGCGGGCACCGCGCGGGAACCTTCCGGACGCCGCGGGACACGTCCCGCCCTATCCGCTCATGATCGATGTTGTTGCACTTGCACAACGCCTTGCGGGCGGGCTGGACAAGTAAGAGTTCGGTCAAGAACGATTGGGCAGCACAGTGCCGCGGGGCCGTACCGGGGGGACGAACCGCTCAACAGAATCTCCTCCGAGTCGAGCCGCGCGTCGTCCCCGCACTTGACAGCGACGGAGGAAGACCCGCCATGAGTTTCGGCGATCCGAACAACCCCTACGGCCCCCCGCAGGGCGGCCAGCAGCCGAACTACGGCTACCCGCAGCAGCCCCAGGGCCAGCCCGGTTACGGGTACCCGGCGGCGCCTCCGGTGCAGCAGCCGTACGGCGGAGGCTACGGGCCGGGACCGACGGAGATGCCGGGCATCACGCGCGCGGCGCAGATCATGCTCGCCGTGATCGCCGCCGCCCACCTGATCGTCGCCGCGGTCTACGGCTACAACCTGTCCCAGTGGGACGAGGTGATGCTGGAGGCCGGCGTCACCGGGGACGCCGAAGCGGAACGTTTCCTCGAGCTGGGCAAGGGCATCGTCGTCTTCTTCCTCGCGCTGGCCGCCGTCTACGCCGTACTCGGTCTCGTCCTGGTGCTGCAGTACGCCAAGGGCAGCAACGCGGTCCGGGTCTGCTCGATCGTCTACGGTTCCCTCGCGATCGTGACCGGCATCTTCACCCTGGCCATCTACGGCCTCGGCCTGCTCATCATGATCGTCTCGATCCTGCTGATCGTGTTCGCCGCCAAGCGCGCCAGCGCCGAGTGGTTCAGGCGGCCCCGCTACTGACGGGCGCGGAGCGCTTTCTCGCCAATCACGTCACAGGGCCGTGTCTCACCCGTACGAGGGGGGCACGGCCCTGGTGCGTCGCCCTAGTCTGGCCCGGGTAGCCGTCAGGCACGGGGAGACGCACCTTGTACAGCATCATCGTGGTACCTCCGCCGACCACGGAGGTCGAAGACACCGGCACCCAGCACCGGCTCGCGCCCGGCGAACGGCTCGTCTTCGGGCGGTCCGTGCCCGGGGGCGGGCTGCGGATCGGGCACGACGGGGTGTCCCGCAGAGCGGGTGAGATCGCGGCGCACGGCACCTTCTGGACCCTGAGCAACCTCTCCGCCCACCAGACCTACGTGGTGGAGAACCCGGAGGGCGCGGGCGAGCACATCAAGGTGGCGCCCGGCCGCCTGGACGCCCCGGTGCCGTTCGAGTTCTCGCGGATCGTGCTGCCCGCCGCCGGTGACCTGCTGCCGGTCGAGGTGTGGGCGCCGCGCCACGACTACCTGCGCGGCGAGGACGGCGCCGACGGCGAGCCGACCGCCCCGGCCTTCTCCGTCGACCGCACCAAGCGGTACTTCGCGGTGCTGGCGGCGCTGTGCGAGCCGCGGCTGCGCGGGGCGCCGCACGCGCCGCTGCCCACCATGGACCAGGTCGTCGAACGGCTCCGCCCGGCCTGGCCGGCCGCCTCCCGTACGTCGGTGCAGTGGAACATCGACTACCTCGCCGTGAAGCTGCGGCTGAAGCCGGGCCCGGAGACCGCCGAGCCGGGCACCCGGCTGAACGGCAAGAAGGAGTCGCTGGTCTCGCTGGCGCTCCGCTTCGACCTGGTCCGCGAGGACGACCTGGCGGTCCTCGCGGCACCGTCCGGCCAGGCCCGGCGATGACCGAGCCGTACGCCGTCCCGGTCCCCAGGGGGTACCGGGTGGGCGTCTGGGAGGTGCACGCCCCGATCGCGACCGGCGCCTTCGGCAGCGTGTACGCGGCGCGCCGCACCAACGGGGACGACGACACGAAGGCCTCTCCGGCACGGCCCGGCGGGGACGGTACGGGGCACCGCCCTGGCAGGCCCGGCACGACCGGCGCGGACGGCACCGGCATCCACACCCCGAGCCGCGCACAGACCAGCGCGGCCCACCCGGCCGAGGGCGGCACGGACGGCCCGGGGCGTACGGGCGGGGACGGCATGACCCGCCACCCGGGCCGGCCCGGCGCGGACGGCACCGGCACCGGCACCCCCAGCCGCGCACAGACCGGTGCGGCCCACCCGGCCGAGGGCGGCACGGACGGCCCGGGGCGTACGGGCGGGGACGGCGCGACCCGCCGCCCGGGGGACCCGGTGCGGACGGCACCGGCGCCCGCACCCCGAGCCGCGCGCACAGCGGCGCGGTGCACCCGGCCGAGGGCGGCACGGACGGCACGGGGCGCATGGGCGGGGACGGCGCGACCCGCCCCGGTGCGGACGGCACCGGGCGCGGTGGCGGGGCGGGCGGGGAGGTTCCCGACACCGTCGCGCTGAAGTTCCTGCCCACCGGCACCGGCACCCCGCGGCAGCTGGCCCACCTGCGGGACCTGGTCGAGCGCGAGGTCGAGTTGCTGCGCCGGCTGCGGCAGCCCCGGCTGATCCGGATGTACGAGACCCTCACCGTCGACGACCCCGCCCACCCCCGGCTCGACGGCGCCACCGTCCTCGTCCTGGAGCGGGCCGAGGGCTCGCTGTCCGCCCTGCTCGCCGCCACGCCCCGCCCGCCGGCCGGACCCGCGCTGCTCACGCAGGTCTGCGAGGGCCTGCAGCAACTGCACCGCGCGGGCTGGGTGCACGGCGACCTCAAACCGGCCAACGTGCTGCTGATGGCGGACGATACGGCCCGGCTCGCCGACTTCAACATGGCCGCCGAGCTGGAGGGCACCCACGCCTACACGCCCGCCTTCTCCACCCCGGACTACACGCCCCCCGAGCTGCTGTGGTCCGAGATCGGCGAACGGGGCCGCCGGATCCGCCCCTCCGCCGACGTGTGGGCCTTCGGCGTCCTGGCCCACCTGGTGCTCACGGGTTCCTTCCCGCTGCCCGGCGGCACCCCCACGGCCCGCCGCGACGCCGCCGTCGCGTACGCCCGGGGCGGCCACGAGCTGCGCCTGTCCCCCGAACTCCCCCCGGGGTGGCGGGAGATCGTGCGGGCCTGCCTGACCCGTACGCACGCCGACCGGATCGGCACCGACGCCCTGCTGCGCCGCGTGACGGGTACGACGGGGGACGTGACCGGCAGGGCGGGGTTCTCGCTGCGGACCCGCGCACGCCCCCGGCGCAGGATCCTGACCGCCGTGGCCGCCGGCCTCCTCGCCCTCGCCGCGCTCGGCTACGGCGTCGCCCGCTGGGCCGGTGACGGCCGGGAGTCAGCCGCGGGCCCGCGCCCCGGCGGCACCGCGAGCGTCGCCGCCGCCTCCTACGGGGCGGCCGAACTGCGCACCGACCGGGACGTGCCGCCCGCCTACCGGCTGCTGATCGTGGAGACGGCGCACGACTGCGACCGCGAGGAGGTCAGCCCGGCCCTGATCGCGGCCATGCTGAAGGTCGAGAGCGACTTCGACCCGGATCTCGCCGACCCGGCCAAGGACGAGTACGGCATCGCCCGCTGGACGCCGAGCGTGCTGCGCTGGTGGATGAACGAGGACGGCACACCGGGCGAGACCGTGCCGCAGCCTCCGTTCCCGCCCGCCGAGTCCGTTCCGGCGATGGGCCGTTACCTGTGCTGGATCACACCCCGTCTCGACGCCGGCCTGCCGGGCGACCGCAGCGTGCTGGTCGCCGTGGCGTACCGGACGTCGTACCGGAAGGTGAACGACGCGGGCGGTGTTCCCCCGAAGTACCGCGACTACGCCGACCGCGTCGCTCACCACCTCAAGGAGTACACGCCCCGGCGGGGGAAGTGACCCTGGGAGTTCCCAGGTTCCGCACGGCGGGCCCCTGGGGGCACGGTGTGAGCACACCGCCTCGGCGGTACGACACCGACGTTCACGGGGGAACGACAATGAACATCGTCAAGCCCGCAGTACTCCTTCTCGCGGCCACCGCCCTGGCCGCCGGCTCCACGGCCGCGGCCACGGCCGCCGACAGCCCGGGCGGCACCCGGGTGACCAGCCTCCAGCAGACGGCCGACCGGGTACTGGCCGACAGCCCGAAGCCCCTGCGCGTGACCGCCGGCGCGGTCGAGTACGAGGGCCTCACCGTGACCGACGCGCCCGTGACCAAGGGCGCCCAGGACCTGGCCTGC
The DNA here is from genome assembly GCF_027947575.1 of Streptomyces rubrogriseus. Lineage (NCBI taxonomy): Bacteria > Bacillati > Actinomycetota > Actinomycetes > Kitasatosporales > Streptomycetaceae > Streptomyces > Streptomyces rubrogriseus. Next base: position 7,514,165 of record NZ_CP116256.1, read on the forward strand.
GACTACGGCCACCTCTGCATGGTCGTCAAGGGCACGAAGTTCGACTTCTACAAGTGCCAGACCTGGAACCTCACCAACTGGACCGGCGACGGCCCGTTCACCAACAACCAGACGCGCGGCACGGTCGCCAAGTTCTTCAACAGGGACGGCAGCGTCCGCTGGACGTCGACGGCCTACCAGGCGGGCACCGCGTCCTGGGACCCGATCTGGTCGCTGCGCCCCTGCTGATCCCCCCACGGGTCCGCCACCGCGGCGGCTCCCGGTTCCCTCCGCGGAGGGGGCCGGGGGCCGCCGTTTCGCCGTCCGCACGGCCCCCGGACCGCCGACCCGCCGCGGCGTCGGAATGCTTGGGTTCCCCTCGCCTCTGCGCCGTAGGCTCCCCCCGTTGGACTGGGGAAGGTTGACCCCGAGGGGAATCGGGGGAGGGGGACGACTCCATGTACAGCATCATCGTCGTGCCGCCGTCGTGCGGCAGCGTCGCCGAACAGCTGAGGATCGGCACGGGCGAGCGCATCGAGTTCGGCCGGGCGGAATCCGGCGGCGGGCTCACCATCGCGCACGCGGGCGTGCCGAGGCTCGCCGGGGAGATCGCGGCGCACCGGACGTTCTGGCTGCTGAGCAACCTCAGCGAGGACCAGACCTACGTGGTGGAGAACCCGGAGGGCGCGGGCGAGCACGTCAAGGTCGCGCCGGGCCGGGTGGACGCGCCGGTGCCGTTCGAGCTGTCCCGGGTGACCCTGCCCGCCGCCGGGGACCTGCTCAGCTTCGACGTCTGGGCGCCGCGGCACGCCTTCCGCAGCGTCGACCGCCGGGCGCTGGACGGGGCCGGCACCGTACCGGCGTTCGCCCTGGACCGCACCAAGCGGTACTTCGCGGTCCTGGCCGCCCTGTGCGAACGGCGCCTGCGCGGGGAGCCCCGGGCGCCGCTGCCCGCGGTCGAGGAGATCGTGGAGCGACTGCGGCCGAGCTGGCCCAAGGTCAGCCGTTCCGCCGTGTACTGGAACATCGACTACCTGGCCGTGAAGCTGCGGCTGAGACCCGGTCCCGAGGCGGCCGGACCGGGGCAGCGCACGCACGGCAAGAAGGAGTCCCTGGCCTCCCTCGCCCTCCGCTTCGACCTGGTCCGCGAGGACGACCTGCTGGTGCTGGCGCCGGTGGCGAGCAGGGCGGAGCGGTGAGCGGGCGGCCGTACGCGGTCCCGGTGCCGAAGGGCTACCGGGTCGGGCCGTGGGAGGTGCGCGAGCCGGTCGCCTCCGGCGCCTTCGCCACCGTCTACGAGGCGGTCCGCGACGCCTCCGAGGGGCCGGACAGCACCTTGGACGCCGGTGAGCAGCCGAGGCGGGCGGCGCTGAAGTTCCTGCCCACCGGCACCCGCACCCCGCGCCAGCTGCATCACCTGCGCGATCTGGCCGAACGCGAGGTGCAGTTGCTGCGGCGGCTGCGCTCACCCCGGCTGATCCGGATGTACGACACGCTGACGGTCGACGACCCGGACCACCCGGAGCTGGACGGCGCGACCGTCCTGGTGCTGGAGCGGGCCGAGGGCTCCCTGGACGCGGTGCTGGCCAGGGAGCCGGCCCCGGAGTCCGGGCCGGCCCTGCTCGCCCAGATCTGCGAGGGCCTGCACCAGCTGCACCGCGCGGGCTGGGTGCACGGCGACCTCAAACCGGCCAACGTGCTGCTGATGGCGGACGGTACGGCCCGGCTCGCCGACTTCAACATGGCCGCCGAGCTGGAGGGCACCCACGCCTACACGCCCGCCTTCGCCACCCCGGACTACACCCCGCCCGAACTCCTGTGGCCCGAGGTCGACGAGCGCGGCACGCGCATCCGCCCGTCGGCCGACGTGTGGGCCTTCGGCGTCCTCGCGCACGTCGTCCTGACCGGTGCCTTCCCGCTGCCCGGCGGCACCTCGGAGGCACGCTCCGACGCGGCGATGCGCTACACCCGCGGCCGCGAGGAACTGCGCCTGTCCCCCGCCCTGTCCGACGCCTGGCGGGACATCCTGCGGGACTGCCTGGCCCCGACCCACGCGGAACGCACCACCGACACCGCCGCGCTGCTGCGCCGGGTGGAGGAGGCTGCGGGCGCCTCCCGCTCGCCCCGGCTGCCGAGGCTGCGGCCGCGCCGGTGGCGACGCCCGGTCCTGGCGGCGGCGCTGGCGGGGGCCGTGGTGGGCACGGCGAGCCTCGTCTACACCACCCCGTGGGAACCGGAACCCGCCGCCGCGGCCCCGCCCACCTGCGAGAAGCCGGTGGTGTACGAGGATGCCGACGGCCGCGGCTACCAGGCGGGCCACAGCGGCACCTGGGACTTCACCATCGCGCGGGGCGACGGCGGAAGCCAGGTCAGGGAGTTGCAGTGCCTGCTCCGGTACCTGCACGGCATCACGGCGGTGGGCGAGGTCGACGGCGACTTCGGCCCGATGACCCAGGGCGCGGTCGTCACCTTCCAGGAACGCGCGGGCCTGGACGCGGACGGGATCGTGGGTCCGGCCACCTGGCGGGCGCTGCGCGAGGCCGACGAGGCATGATGTCCGGCGCCGACGGCCGACCGCGGGCGCGGGCGCGGTGGCCGTAGCCCGACTGCCGCCGGTCGCCGGTCGCCGGTCGCCGGTCGCCGTCGGCGCGTCGAGGGCACCCTGCATCTTTCGAGGTTCCCGGTGTCCCCCTCCTGAGCGATGGTCTGGCAGCGGGGTCGTGGCGCCCCTCTGGTCTCGGACGAATCCAACGGGGGCATCTCGTATGAACGATCCCAATGTGCGGGCGGCGCAGGAATGGGTGAACGCGACGTACGACGGCGTGGCCCAGGGCTACGTCCGCTGCGCCGAGGACGGCAGCACCGGCTGGCAGACGGTGCTCAGCCTCACTCAGGGACTCCAGCACGAGCTGGGGATCTCGCCGACCGTGCAGAACTTCGGTCCCGGCACGTTCGACGCGCTGGTGGCGCGCGGCGGCATCCGTCCCACCGAGACCAACACCGACCTGATCCGCATCGTCAACTACGCGCTGTGGTGCAAGGGGTACTACGGCGCCGCCTCGGCAGGCCGGTGGACCTCCGTGACCACCGACTCCATGAACGACCTGATCGGCGACGCGGGTCTGGCGTCGGCCGCCGACGTGTCCAACATCCCCACCAGGTTGCTGGCGCAGATCGTCAAGGCGTTGCTGCGCATGGACCAGTTCCGGCGGGTGCCCGGCGGTACCACGGAGATCCAGGAGTTCCAGCGCCACCTGAACCTGACCTACGTGTACGGCGAGGACATCACCACCATGGACCTCAGTCCGTGCGACGGCGTCTACTCGCGCGACGTGCAGCAGGCCGTGATGAAGGCCCTCCAGTTCGAGATCGGCATCGAACGGTCGGAGATCGGCGGGTACTTCGGCTCCAACACCAAGGCGAGGCTCAAGGAGCAGCCCACCCTCGGCACGGGAAGCGACGGCGCCCTGGTCCACCTGTTCACGGCCCTGTGCGTCTTCAACTCGCCGGTCCTGGAGAACGGCGCCGCGATCCCGACGGCCGTCCGCAGCACCTACACCGACGCCACCGAGGAGTTCGTCCGCGCCTTCCAGAGGTTCAGCCAGCTCACCGTGACCGGCAAGTCGGACTACGACACCTGGGCCCAGCTCCTCGTCTCCACCGGCAACGAGTACCGCGACACCACCGCGTGCGACGAGGCGGCGCCGCTCACCTTCGCCCGCGCGCAGGCACTCGGCAACGCCGGGTACCGGATCGTGGGCCGTTACCTCGACGAGCACCTCGACCCGGGCGACGACGGCTATCTGGGCAAGGCGCTGACCAGTACCGAGCTGAGCGACATCGTCCGCGGCGGCCTGGGCGTGTACCCGATCTTCCAGTGGAACGGCACGACGAGGGCCAACTTCACCTACGACAAGGGCTTCGAGCAGGGCGGCGTGGCCGAGACGCGGGCACGGGAGTTCGGTTTCGGCCGTGGTACCTGCATCTACTTCGCCGTGGACTTCGACGCGACGCAGGCCGACATCGACGCGGCCGTCCTCGACTACTTCCGGGGCGTGCGCGCGGCCCTCGGCCGGACGAACCGCTACACCTTCGGTGTCTACGGTTCCCGGAACGTGTGCCGCAACGTCTCCAACCGCGTCGGAGCCACCTGGTCCTTCGTGTCCGGCCTCTCCTGGGGGTTCTCCGGCAACCTCGGGTTCCCGCTGCCCGCGAACTGGTCGTTCAACCAGATCCGCAACGGCACCTTCAGCTACGGCAGCGGAAGTTTCGGCGAGGCCTGGGAGATCGACCGGAACGTGTGGCGCCGCGGCTCCGATCCCGGCACGACCGTGCTCAATCCCGCCCGATCGCCCGCACAGGACTTCATCGACCTCGTCCAGCGCCTCTTCACGGCCGCCCTGGAGTACGACGCGGGGGCGGACCCCGCCAGACTCGTCTGCCAGTTCTTCCGGCAGGAGCAGTACAACGGCCCCGACTGGCGGCTGTCCCTCGGGGCGGTCGACCAGGGATGGACGGCGGCACTGGCGGAGCAGGGACTGACACTCACCGGACGGAGGAACCTCACCGATCCGGTGACCGGGACGTCCGTCGGTACGGAGCACCTCATGGCGACGCTGGAGATGTGCCTCGAGTACTCCTCGACGACCGATCTCGTGTCGCTGGGGGACGGTGGCGGCTGGGCCGGTGACCTCGTGACGTTCTACGGGGACTGGCGCGAGAACAAGGACCGGTACCCGAACCCCATGCTCTTCGCCCAGGACTACCTCGGAAAGCGTGACGCCGCGTCCCACTTCTCCAACGACCAGTGGATCCAGGACGCCGACGGGTTCAACATCATGCGGCTCATGCGGACGGAGTCGCTCGGTCTCCCCGCTGCCGTCGCCCGTTACTACGGCACCGACAGCCCGGGCGCCGGCGACCGGGTCTGCCAGCGGCGGTACACGCTCTTCTACGCCGACCGTTTCGACAGCAGCAGTTCGACGACGCAGACCCTGGCCAGGAACCTGCTGCTGGGGAGGAACTCCGACATCGCGGTGATCGCGGGAACGTGGTTCCTGATCAGCGGTGTCAGCCTCGATGCGGCGGACCGTCCGGAGAACATCGACCCGGCCCAGCTCAGCAACTTCGTGCTCGCGTACGCCTGGGAGCTCCAGGAACGCGTCGAGGCCGAGGAAGGCAAGTGACATGACACCGACCCGACGATCCGTACTGCTGTCCGTCGGCGCCGTGGGAGCGGGCACCGCGCTCGGTGGCGTCCTCACCGGCCCCGCGGCCGCGGCCGACGGCACATGGGACTCCCCACGCAGCGCCAACGGCTGGCCCATGGACCCCGACGCCGTCGGATCCTTCCGCGTCGAGGGATCCCCCGCGACCGTACGCCTGCACCGTGCCGCGGCCCCGGTCCTCCTGCACGTCGCCCGGCGCTGGCACTACGAGGTCATACCGTTGCGCGGCTCCCGGCACGTCCTGGGACACCGTACGGATCGAACCGTAGGGGCCGCGTACGAGTCGAACTACCTCTCCGGCAGCGCGATCGCCCTGCTCGGGGCGGGCGACGGCCTCTGGCCGCACCAGGAGGCGATCGTCCGCGACATCCTCGCCGACTGCGGCGGCGTGGTGCGCTGGGGCACGGACCTCTCCCCCGCCGACGCGTGCCACTTCCAGATCGACGTCGGCCCGGACGCGCGGGCTCTCAGGCGGCTCACGGAGATCCTCCACGCCCGCTCCGTGCACCACAACGGCCCGCGCCCCGGCGCCGTGGAGGACCCGGCCACACCGGAACGCCGCGCCGGGGCACGCCGCCTGGCCAAGGCCCAGGCCGAGAACCGACGGTGACGGTGCGACCGGCCCCGGGGCCGTGGGCGGCGTGCGCCCACGGCCCGGGGCCTGGTCCGGCTCAGTGGAAGAAGTGCCGTGTCCCCGTGAAGTACATCGTGACGCCGGCCTTCTTCGCCGCCTCGACGACCAGCTCGTCGCGGACCGAGCCGCCGGGCTGGACCACGGCCTTCACACCGGCCCCGGTGAGGATCTCCAGGCCGTCCGGGAAGGGGAAGAAGGCGTCGGAGGCCGCGTACGCCCCCTGCGCGCGCTCGGCGCCGGCGCGCTCCACCGCGAGCTTCGCGGAGTCGACCCGGTTGACCTGGCCCATGCCGACGCCGACGGAGGCGCCGTCCTTGGCCAGGAGGATCGCGTTGGACTTGACGGCCCGGCAGGCCCGCCAGGCGAAGGCCAGCTCGGCCAGCTCCGCCTCGGACAGCGCCTCGCCGGTGGCCAGGGTCCAGGTGGCGGGGTCGTCGCCCTCGGCCTGGAGGCGGTCGGTGACCTGGAGGAGGGCACCACCGTCGATCGGCTTGACCTCGACCGGGGCGGCGGGGGCCTCGGGGGCGCGCAGGACGCGGATGTTCTTCTTCTTGGTGAGGGCTTCGAGCGCGCCGTCCTCGTAGTCCGGCGCGACGATGACCTCGGTGAAGATCCCGGCGACCCGCTCGGCCATCTCCTTGGAGACCGGCCGGTTGACCGCGATCACACCGCCGTACGCGGAGACCGGGTCGCAGTCGTGCGCCTTGCGGTGCGCCTCGGCGACGTCCGCGCCGACCGCGATGCCGCACGGGTTGGCGTGCTTGATGATCGCGACGCAGGGCTCGGCGTGGTCGTACGCGGCCCGGCGGGCCGCGTCCGTGTCCGTGTAGTTGTTGTAGGACATCTCCTTGCCGTGCAGCTGCTCGGCCTGGGCGAGGCCGCCGCCTTCGGGGGAGGTGTAGAGCGCGGCGGGCTGGTGCGGGTTCTCGCCGTAGCGCAGGGTGTGGGCGCGCTCGTAGGTGGCGCCGAGGAAGTCGGGGAAGCCGGACTCGTCGACGGGGGCGTACTCGGCGGCGAACCAGGAGGCGACGGCCACGTCGTACGCGGCGGTGTGCTGGAAGGCCTCGGCGGCCAGGCGCTTGCGGGCGGCCAGGTCGAAGCCGCCGTCCTTGACCGCAGAGAGCACGTCGGCGTACCGGGCGGGGCTGGTGACGATGGCGACCGACGGGTGGTTCTTGGCGGCGGCGCGCACCATGGAGGGGCCGCCGATGTCGATCTGCTCGACGCACTCGTCCGGGGTGGCGCCGGAGGCGACGGTCTCGCGGAACGGGTACAGGTTGCTCACGACCAGGTCGAACGGGGCCACGCCCAGCTCGTCGAGCTGCTGCCGGTGGCTCTCCAGGCGCAGGTCGGCGAGGATGCCCGCGTGGACCTTGGGGTGCAGGGTCTTGACGCGGCCGTCCAGGCACTCGGGGAAGCCGGTCAGCTCCTCGACCTTGGTGACGGGGACGCCGGCCGCGGCGATCCGGCCGGCGGTGGACCCGGTGGAGACGAGTTCGACCCCGGCCTCGTGCAGCCCGCGGGCGAGGTCCTCGAGCCCGGTCTTGTCGTAGACGCTGACGAGTGCGCGACGGATGGCCCGCTTGTTGCTTCCGGCGGTGGCGGTCACTGGATAACTACCTTTCGTCCCTCAATGCGATAGCCGTTGCGGGCGAGCCGCCCCACGACATCGACGAGCAGCCTTCGCTCGACTTCCTTGATGCGCTCGTGCAGAGCGACACCTTCGTCTTCGTAGTCCTCGTCCCGGACCTCCACCACGCCCTGCGCGATGATCGGCCCGGTGTCGACGCCGTCGTCGACGAAGTGGACGGTGCAGCCGGTGACCCTGGCGCCGTACGCGAGCGCGTCCCGTACGCCGTGGGCCCCCGGAAAGCTGGGGAGGAGGGCGGGGTGGGTGTTGACGAACCGGCCGCCGAACCGCGCGAGGAACTCCTTCCCCACGATCTTCATGAACCCGGCCGAGACGACGAGGTCCGGCTCGTGGGCCGCGACGGCCCCGGCGAGCGCCGCGTCCCACTCCTCGCGGGTCCCGTAGTCCTTGACCCTGCGGACGAAGGTCGTCACCCCGGCCCGCTCGGCGCGGGCGAGCCCCTCGATGCCGTCGCGGTCGGCGCCGACCGCGACGATCTCGGCACCGTAGGCCTCGGCCCCGGTGGTGGCGATCTCGTCGAGGAGCGCCTGGAGGTTGGTGCCGGATCCGGAGACCAGCACGACGAGGCGCTTGGCTCGCCGGTCCGCGGGCTTGGCGGCCACGGTGGGGGCCTTTCTCGGGAAAGCGAATCTGTTTGTACGGTCGTACGAATGCTTCGTGCCCCGGGATACGGGGAAGTCTACGAAGCGGCCGACCGTCAGCAACGATACCGGCACACCGGACGGCCCCCTCGGGACGGGGGCGTGGCCGGAAGGTAGCGTCTGCGTGGAGCCGGAGCGGGAACGCGGCCTGTGCGTCGGGCGTTCACCAGACGTACCGACCCGTTCGCCCGTTCCACCAGCTCGCCCGTTCCACCAGCCGCCCGTTCATCGTCGCCAAGGGGAAGACGCTCAGTTGATGCCGGACCGCAGCCTGCGACTGCTCACGCTCCCCCAGCAGTCGGCGCAGCCAGGGGAGCGCAGCACCGTGTTGCTGCGGGAGCGCCCCTCGTCACCGCCCGACACGCCCTCGGACCGGAGGAACGGCGGCGAGCGGGACGGCTCCACCGACCAGGACAATCCGTTCGCACCGCCCCCGGAGGGCACGCCGGACAGCCCGTGGCAGCCGCGGCACCCGTCGGGCGACGGCGACTCCCAGGGCGCTTCCGGCTCCCAGGGCGAAGGCGGCCGTTCCCCGTGGGGCGGTCGGTGGAGCGACCGGCAGCCCGGCCGGTCCCCCGGCGGCTTCGGCGAGCGGCCCAGCGGCAGCGGCGGCCCCGAGGGTCGGGCGGCGGCCAGGGCCCGCGCTGGGACCCGACGGACCCCGCCCAGCGGCGTGCCCGCTACGCCCTGCTGAGCGGCATGTGGGCGCTGTTCTTCGCCCTCTTCACCTGGCCGTACGTGGCCCTGCTGCTCGGCGCCCTGGCCCTGTACTGGGGCATCAGCGCGCTGCGCGCCAAGCCGCGGTCCGCCGCCGACCCGGACACTCCCGCCCCGCCCGCCGAGCAGACCGGCCGCCCGCAGCGCACCGCCGCGATCAGCGGCCTGGTCACGTCGTCCCTGGCCATCCTCCTGGTCGCCGCGTCCTTCGGCGCCCAGCTGATCTACAGCGACTACTACACCTGCCGCGAGGACGCCCTGACCAACGCGGCGGAACAGTCCTGCGAGCGCCACCTGCCGGAGCAGCTCCGCCCGCTGCTGGGCTCGGAGGACTGAGCTCGCTTTTCAGCGCCGGACGCGCCTTCCAGCCCGTCCGGCGATTGAGGACAAGGCCCGTTCAGGGCCGTAAGCGGGGGTCTGGGGGCGGCAGCCCCGGGGTCGGGAACGGGAAGGGGCGGCGGGGGCGAAAAGGCCCCACCGGCACCGACGTCACTCCCCACCGCGAGGCGACGACTCCCCGGGCCCGTCGGCCGGCAACAGATCGTACGCACCCCCACCGTCGCCGTCGTACAACCCGAACGGCACCGCGCCCGGATCCTCCCCAACCCCCGCCCCCGCCTCGACGCCCTCAGCCCCCGCCTCCACCACCGCCCCCAGCCGGCACCGGCACCCGCACCCGCACCCACCAGCGCCGACGCCCCCTCCGTCGGCCGCCTCCCCGGCCCCGGCCGTCTCCTCGACCCCGGCCGCTGCCCCGACCCCGGACGCCTCCACCCCCGCCTCCCGCACGGCAGCACTCCGCCCCCGCCACGCCCGCGCCGCCACGGCCACCGGCACCGCCACCACCCCGATCCACGCCAGCGTCGCGCCCCCGGCCTGCCACCAGACAGGCCCGAACCGGGCGAGCGCGGCGCTGCCCAGCGGCCCGCCGGCGAACGCGGCCAGCAGGGCGACGAGGACCGCGCACAGAACGGCGGCCACCACGGCGGCGGCTGCGGTCCGCCGCCACGACCACACCCCGGCGGCCGGGCCCGCTCCGCGCTCCTTCGGCTCGCCCGCCGTGGCCGCCCGCGCCGTGAACCACCCCACCACCGCCCCCGCCAGCAACGGCACCGCCCCGGCCGCCCAGTGCAGCGGCGTACCGGGCCCCGCGTCCGGCACCGCCGCCAGCAGCGGGAACGGCGGCAGCAGCGGCGCGGGAGCGGAGGCGGTGGGGGCCACGACATGCCCCGACCCGAGTACGAAGCCGGGGCCGAGGGCGTAGACCGCCGCCCACACCGCCGCGTTCGGGACCAGCGTCAGACAGAGCAGCAGTACGGCGAGCCTCCCCGACCAGCCCTCGGTCAGCCGCAGGAACGCCTCACCCGCGGCGTGCGAGTGCCACACCAGCGACACGGCGAGCAGCAGCGCGCCGCCCCCGACGAGCACCGCCGCACCGGCGCCCGCGGCGCGCGTCGCGGCGCCCAGGCGCGCGTCCGGCTCGACCATCAGCTCCCGCAGCTTCCGGGGCAGCACGCGCAACGCCCGTCCCACCGGCCCGCCCGGCCGGCCGAACGCCGTCCACACCCCGGCGCCCGCGGCTCCCATGGCGACCAGCGGCAGACACACCGCCGCCCACCACGCCGAGGGCCGCAGCGCGCCGCCCTGCGCGTACAGGACGACGGGCGCGGCGACGGCGAGGTAGCCGAGCACGACCCCCGTCCAGGCCACGCGCGCGGAGACGGGCGGCGGCCCGGTGTCGGGGGCGCTCGCCATCCACGCCGGGCGCGCCCCGGGCCCCGCCTTCGGAGCCGCTCCGACGGCCACGCCCACGCCGTCCCCGGGGTCCGTGGCGTCCCGGGCGGCGCGGTGCAGCAGCCACACCGGCAGGAGGAGGAACAGCAACGGGGTGACGCCGACGGGCGCGGGGGTGCCGGAGAGCGTGTCGGCGCGCACCAGTTCGGCCCCGTGCGCCAGCACCCACAGCGCCGCGGCGACGTGGAGGGCGCCGCCGGGCCCGCTGTCCGGGTACGGCGAACTGATCCAGAGCAGCGTCACGAGCGCGGCGCACGCCGCCAGACCCAGCACGGCGGCGACCACACCGCCCAGCAGGCCGGCGGCCAGCCCGGGCGACCGGTCCCGCCACCGGGTGCGCAGCAGGGAGAGCGGGGCTGGACGAGCGGTGGTCTGGATCACGCCCGCCATGCTCCCAACGACACGCGCTTTCCGGGCGTAACGAGCCAAGCTCCGTTGTGTCGCTCAATATATGTTTATGTACTTTTTCGTACGAAGGGGTGTCCTGTGACGCGCGGCCCCGCAACTCCCCTCCCCCCTCCCAAGGAACGCCGACGTCTGCGTGAGTCCGCCGCACTGACACAGCCTCAGCTTGCGACACGGGTGGGCGTCGCCCCGGGGACGGTCCGTGCGTGGGAGAGCGGCCGCACGACTCCGCGAGGCCGGAAACGGGAGGCGTACGCGAAGTTGCTGAAGACGCTGGCCGAGGAAGCGGCGGTACAGGCACCGGAGCCGGAGCCTGAGCCGGAGCCGAAACCTGAACCGGAGTCGGAGCCCCAGCCCCAGTCTCAGCCGGAGCCGGAGCCGGAGCCGCAACCCCAGCCGCAGCCCGTCGCGGCGCCCGGGCCCGCGGCGCTGACCCCCGCTCAGGCCTTCGACGCGCTGTACGCCTTCGGCGCCCCCGCCCTCGTACGGCAGACGTTCCTGCTGACCGGCAGGCGCGAGCAGGCGCGCGAGTCGGTGGAGCGGGCCTTCCAGACGGCCTGGGAGCACTGGCCCGAGGTGGCCCGCGACCGGGACCCGGTGGGCTGGGTGCGGGCGACGGCGTACGAGTACGCGCTGTCGCCCTGGCAGCGGTTCCGGCCGCGGCACCGGCACCCGGAGCCGCCGCCCGCCGACCCCGGCGACCGCACGCTGCTCAACACCCTGCTCAGACTCCCGGCGAGGCACCGCCGCACGCTCGTGCTGTACGACGGTGTGGGCCTGGACCTGCCCGAGACGGCGGCGGAGACGGAGGCGAGCACCCCCGCGGCGGCGAACCGGCTGCTGCACGCCCGCCAGGCCGTCGCCGCCCGGCTGCCCGCGCTGGCCGACCCGCAGGTGCTGCACCGGAGGCTGGCCGAGCTGGCGTCGAACGAGCGACTGCGGGCGGCCGAGCCGCCGGCCGTACGCAGGGGCGGCGAACGCCGGGCGCGGTTGCGGACCCGGGCCGCGATCGCGTTCACGGTCGCCCTCATCGGGACCACGGCCCTGACCGTGCGCACGGCGCCCACGCACTACGAACCGCCCGTGTCACCCGGGCAGGCGGTGCGCGGTGTGCCGCACCGGGTGGCACCGGGAGCGCTGTCGGACGAGGAGCTGGAGCTGCGGCAGAAGCTGCGGGACCAGGTGCAGGACGGCCCGGAACGGCTGCTGCCGAGGCCCGAGTGAGGGAGTCCGACCGCCGGGCCGGCGCCCGGAACGCCGAGTGGCCCGCCCCCGGGAACAGGGGACGGGCCACTCGGCGTGCGACGGGCGCCGGGCCTTCGGTGCGAGGCGGTGTCAGCCGGCCAGGATGGCGCGTGCGAGCTTCGCCGTCTCGGTCGGCGTCTTGCCGACCTTGACGCCGGCGGCCTCCAGGGCCTCCTTCTTCGCCTGGGCGGTGCCGGACGAACCGGAGACGATGGCACCGGCGTGGCCCATGGTCTTGCCCTCGGGCGCGGTGAAGCCCGCGACGTAGCCGACGACCGGCTTGGTCACGTTCTTCGAGATGTACTCGGCCGCACGCTCCTCGGCGTCGCCGCCGATCTCGCCGATCATGACGATCAGGTCGGTCTCGGGGTCGGCCTCGAACGCGGCGAGCGCGTCGATGTGCGTGGTGCCGATGATCGGGTCGCCACCGATGCCGACGGCGGTCGAGAAGCCGATGTCACGCAGCTCGTACATCATCTGGTACGTCAGCGTGCCGGACTTCGAGACCAGGCCGATGCGGCCCGGCTTGGTGATGTCGCCCGGGATGATGCCGACGTTGGACTGGCCCGGGGTGATGATGCCGGGGCAGTTCGGGCCGATGATCCGGGTCTTGTTGCCCTTCTTGCCGGCGTATGACCAGAAGGCGGCCGAGTCGTGCACGGCGATGCCCTCGGTGATGACGACGGCCAGCGGGATCTCGGCGTCGATGGCCTCGACGACGGCGTCCTTGGTGAACTTCTCCGGCACGAAGATGACGGAGACGTTGGCGCCGGTCTTCTCGATGGCCTCCTTGACGGTGCCGAAGACCGGTACCTCGTTGCCGTCGAAGTCCACGGAGGTGCCCGCCTTGCGCGGGTTCACGCCGCCCACGACCTCGGTGCCGTCACCCAGCATGAGCTTGGTGTGCTTCATGCCGGTGGCACCGGTCATGCCCTGGACGATGACCTTGCTGTCCTTGTTGAGCCAGATAGCCATGGTGTGTTGGTGTCCTCGTCCTGAGTGCTTACTTGGCGGCGGCGTGAGCCAGCTCGGCGGCCTTGTCGGCCGCGCCGTCCATGGTGTCGACGCGCTGGACCAGCGGGTGGTTGGCGTCGGTGAGGATCTTGCGGCCCAGCTCGGCGTTGTTGCCGTCGAGACGGACGACGAGCGGCTTCTCGACCTTCTCGCCGCGGTCCTCCAGGAGCTTCAGCGCCTGGACGATGCCGTTGGCGACCTCGTCGCAGGCGGTGATGCCGCCGAAGACGTTGACGAACACGGAGCGGACGTCCGGGTCGCCGAGGATGATCTCCAGGCCGTTCGCCATGACCTGGGCGGAGGCGCCGCCACCGATGTCCAGGAAGTTGGCGGGCTTGACGTTGCCGTGCGCCTCACCGGCGTACGCGACGACGTCCAGGGTGCTCATGACGAGACCCGCGCCGTTGCCGATGATGCCGACCTCGCCGTCGAGCTTGACGTAGTTGAGGTTCTTCTCCTTGGCGGCGGCCTCGAGCGGGTTGGCCGCGGCCTTGTCGTGGAGGGCCTCGAAGTCGGGGTGACGGAACTCGGCGTTGTCGTCCAGCGACACCTTGCCGTCGAGGGCGATGACGTCCCCGGAGACGACCTTGGCCAGCGGGTTGACCTCGACCAGGAGGGCGTCCTCCTTGATGAAGGTGTCCCACAGCTTGACCAGGATGTCGGCGACCTTGTCGGCGACCTCGGCCGGGAACTTCGCGGCCTCGACGATCTCGCGCGCCTTCTCGGGCGTCACACCGTCGATCGCGTCGATCGGGGTCTTGGCGACGGCCTCCGGGCGGGTGGCCGCCACCTCCTCGATCTCCATGCCGCCCTCGACGGAGGCGATGGAGAGGAAGGTGCGGTTGGCACGGTCGAGGAGGAAGGAGACGTAGTACTCCTCGACGATCTCGGGGGCCGTCTCGGCGATCATCACCTTGTGGACCGTGTGGCCCTTGATGTCCATGCCGAGGATGTCCGTCGCGCGGGCGACGGCCTCGTCCGCCGAGGCGGCCAGCTTCACGCCACCGGCCTTGCCGCGGCCACCGACCTTCACCTGGGCCTTGACGACGGACTTGCCGCCCAGACGCTCGGTGATCTCGCGCGCCGCCTCAGGCGTGTCGATGACTTCACCGGCCAGCACCGGTACATCGTGCTTGGCGAAGAGGTCCCTCGCCTGGTACTCGAACAGGTCCACGCGCTTCCGTCCCTATCAGTGATCTCGCGGTTCGTTGGATGCGTGGGCGTGCCGCGAAGGGCAACGTGACGTCCGCTGTGAGTCACAAGGGGGGCGCACACGGTGTCCGAGCGCGCGGCATGTCCGTCTCGCAGGTTATCGCCGCTTGCGGGGGGTCTCTAAATCGTGGGTCACACCTGAGCGGTGATGCCTGTCACATGATGCCGCGCTCACTGGCACGCGGTGCCGTGCGTGAGGCGGATACGGGGTGTTCCGCACACCGGGTGAAGGGCCTCACCGGGCTGGGGTTGACCCGGTGAGGCCCGTGAGCTCCCGGCGGGCCGCACGGATGCGGTCCGCCGGGGTGCGGTCCGGCTGGTCCCCACCCCAATGGGGACCAGCCGGACCGGACCGCGGGGTTTCGGCCGGACGGAGGCCGACGGCTTTCGGCCGTCCGGGGCCTGCCGCCCCGCGGGGTCTGTACCCGCCGCGCAACGGGGCCACGAGGTGCCGGGGCCGGGCACCGGCCACGGAGCGACCCGCCTCGGCGCCGTCCTGTGGGGGCCGTCCCGTGGGAGCCGTCCCCGTGTGAGCCGTCCCCGAGTGAGCCGGACCGGGCACGTTCGGAACGCGGGGTCCGGGTCGCGGGGTCCGGAATGCCGGCTCCGGAACGCGGGGTCCGGGTCGGGGCCTCCGGATCGGGGGGGTCCGGACGGCGAGCGGGACCTGTCGCCCGGTGGGGCGGATGCGACGGGGCGGGCGACCGCAGGCGACTCGTGCGTCTGCCGGGGGAGCCGCGACGGTTCGGCGGAGGTGCGGCGGGGCGCGGCGGATGCGCGACGGAGGAAGCGGCCGCCCTAGGCGGGTGAGACGGGAACGTCCCGGTACGGCTCCCGGACCCCGGCCGCGTCGGTCCGCTCCGGGACGCCGGGCACCAGCCGGAACGTGATCCGGTGCAGCGGGGCGACCGCGCGGGTGTCACCATGCCGCGACGTTCCCTGGTCGGCGCCGGACGCGGTACCGAGCGCGCCGTCGGGGTCGCCGGTGGGCGCGGGGCGGGCGGGGGCGTACTCGGCGTGCGCGGTCCCGGCCGGGTGCGTGCGTGCGGGCGCGGCGGGCGCCGCTCCGGCGCCGGGCTCCGGCCCGTAGCCGACGACGCGTACCGGGACCGGGCTTGCGGCTCCTGCGACGGCTCGGGAGTCGGTGGCGTCGGACGGGGCCTCGCCGCCGGAGGCGCCCGCCACCGGCGGTGCGGGTTCGGCCCGCGGCTCCGGCACGGCCGATACCGACGCCGACGTCGACGCCGACGAATCACCGGGACCGTCGGCAAGGTCCGGGACATCGGTGAGGCCTGGCACGCCGTCGCTCGGCGCTGACGGGTCCGACGGGGCGGGGAGCGCCCGCAACGGCGGCACCTCCGTCCGAAGGGCCGCCTCGGCGTCCTCGACCCCCTCGGTCACCGTCTCCACCGCGGCACCGACCGGCCGCGCCACCCGGTCCCGCACGGCCCGGACGACTTCCTCGGCGACGGGCCGCAGGTCCGGAAGCACCGCGTCGGGACGCTCCTCCGACCGCACGGGGACGTCGAGCACTTGGCCGACCCTGCCCTTGGAACTCTCCGTCGCTCCGTCGGCCGCCTCTGCCCGCCCTCCGCAGAGCAGGCCGAGCAGGAACAGCCCGCCCGCCAGCAGTGCCACGTGCAGCGCACGCCGCCCGGCCGCCGTGCGCAGGACGCGCAGAGCGGCTCCGGGCAGGACTGCTGACCAGATCAAGAGGGGGAGCTTCCTCCCGTGCGGCGGAACGGGCCGCGTGTCGAGCAACGCCTCGACACGCCGCGCGATACTCGCACGGGAATCCGGAGGTCGCGCAAGCCCGACCCTCCGGACGGCCCGTCATATCCGTTTTGTACGCGGGAATCGGGTCACCTCGGATCGACAAATCGTCACCCGGCATCCGGTATCGGCAGGGGCCGCCCCTCGATCGCCGCCGCCATCACCTCCGGGAAGAGATCGGGCGTGCAGGCGAAGGCCGGTGCGCCGAGCGCCGCGAGGGCCGCCGCGTGATCCCGGTCGTACGCGGGCGTGCCCTCGTCGGACAGGGCCAGCAGGGTCACGAACCGCACCCCCGCGGCCTGCATCGCCGCGACCCGCTTGAGCATCTCCTCACGTATGCCGCCCTCGTACAGATCGCTGATCAGCACGACCACCGTGTCCGCGGGCCGGGTGATCCGCGACTGGCAGTACGCCAGCGCGCGGTTGATGTCCGTACCGCCGCCGAGTCGCGTGCCGAAGAGCACGTCGACCGGGTCGTCGAGCTGGTCGGTGAGGTCGGCGACCGCCGTGTCGAAGACGACGAGCCGGGTGTCGATCGAGCGCATGGACGCCAGCACCGCGCCGAACACGGCGGCGTACACGAGGGAAGCCGCCATCGACCCGGACTGGTCGACGCACAGGACGATCTCCTTCTTGACCGAACGGGACGCCCGCCCGTAGCCGACGAGCCGCTCCGGCACGACCGTGCGGTGCTCCGGCAGGTAGTGCTTGAGGTTGGCTCCGATCGTGCGGTTCCAGTCGATGTCATGGGGGCGGGGCCGGGCGGTGCGGGCACTGCGGTCCAGGGCGCCGGACAGGGTGCCGCGGGTGCGGGTGACGAGGCGCTTCTCCAGGTCCTCGACGACCTTGCGCACGACGGCCCGTGCCGTCTCCTTCGTCGTGTCCGGCATCGCCTCGTTCAGGGACAGCAGGGTGCCGACGAGGTGTACGTCGGCCTCCACGGCCTCGAGCATCTCCGGCTCCAGCAGGAGCGTGGCGAGCCCGAGCCGGTCGATCGCGTCCCGCTGCATCACCTGGACCACCGGGGACGGGAAATAGGTCCGGATGTCCCCCAGCCAGCGCGCCACCGCCGGCGCGGAGGCCCCGAGCCCCGCCGCGCGGTCCCGGCCCGCCCGGGGGGCGCCCCCTCTTCCGTACAGCGCGGTGAGTGCCCCGTCCATCGCGGCGTCCCGTCCGGAGAGCACGTGGCCGGTGCCGTCGGCCGGGTCACCGCCGAGTACGAGGCGCCAGCGCCGCAGCCGCTCCCGTGCCGCCTCGGCCTCCACCGGCTCGCTCACCGTCCCGCGTCCGGTCATGGGCTCCGTCATGGGCTCCGTCATGCGGCCGGTCATGTCTCCGGTCTTGCCTCCCGTCCTGTCTCCGGTCTTGCCTCCCGTCCTGTCTCCGGTCTTGCCTCCCGTCCTGTCTCCGGTCTTGTCTCCCGTCCTGTCTCCGGTCATGTGTCCGCCCCCACCAGGTCGTTGTCGTCCGGCGCCGGGTGCCGGCCCAGCAGCAGCCGGACCACCGGCAGCACCGCGTCGGCCCGCGCGGGGTCGAGGCCCGCCGCGAAACCCGGTACGCCGGAACCGGCCGTCGTCACCCTCCCCCGCGCCTCCGGCCCGCGTCTGACCAGCTCGCCGAGGCCGCGGCGCACTCCCGGCTCGTAGGCGGAGAACGTACGGCGCAGCAGGGGCAGTACGTCCGTGAACGCGTCGGCGGGCACGCCGGTCAGCCAGGCGTCGACCAGGGCCAGCAGCCGCTCGTCGTGCAGGAGGAGCAGGCCGCCGCCCGAGCCGCCGCCGACGAAGCCCTCGATCCAGGCCGCTGCGTCCGCCGGTGGCGTCCCCGGGGACAGCACCAGGCCCATGAGCCGGGCCGCCTCGTCCGGCGCCAGCTCGCCGTCGTCCAGCAGGAGCCGTACGGCCCGCCCGCGGACGACGCCGGGCACCGTGTCCCGCGCGGAAAGGGTGTGCAGCACGGCTCGCCAGCGGGGGTGCAGGTCGCCGCGGCCCGGCGCGGGGGCGTCACCGAGCAGGCCCACGGCCGTGTGCACGGCGTCCACGTGCCGGCGCATCTCCTCGGCCGCGTCGGCGTCCAGTGCGGCGCAGGCCGCGGGCAGGCCCACGAAGACGCGCTCGGCGAGCCCCTCGGCGACCTCCGCCAGGGCGCCGGTGTCCGTGCCGCGCACGTCGCCGTAGCGCAACGAGCGGACGAGAGCGGGCAGCGCCTGGGCGAGGTGGCCGACGTCCGTGTCGAGCGCGGCCCGGTCGGCGAGTATCCGCATCACCGGCGCGAGCGCGTCCGGCAGTTCGGCCAGCAGGCAGCGTTCGGCGAGCGCGGTGACCTCGGCGAGGCCCCGTGCGCTGACGGCGTCCGCCTGGGCCCTGGCGGTCGCGGCGGACAGCACGGTCGTGCCCCACACCCCGGCCTCGGCCACCCGCACCGACAGCTCCGGCTCCCACCGCAGCCGCCAGGTCTCCCGGAACGTGCCCGTGCTGCGCGACGCGACCGGCTCGCCCCAGCCGACGCCGAGCAGCCGCAGCCGGTGCAGCAGTCTGCTGCGCCCGGCGTCGGTCTCCTTGCGCAGGTCCAGCTCCAGCTCCCGCTCCGGCGCCTCGGGCCGCAGCCGCAGCCGCCGCTGGGCCCGGGTGAGGTCCCGCTGCAGCGGCACCGCGGGCGCCCCCACGGGCACCTCCCCCAGCACGTCCCCGACCACCAGGCGGTCGTGCACCAGCGCCAGCGGCACGTCCGAGCCGTCGCACATCACCGCCCGCACCGCGTCCGTCGCCTCGGTCAGCCCGGGCAGCGGGCGTCCGCGGATCACCGCGAGCGTTTCGGCCAGCCGCGTGGCCTCGATGACGTGGGCCGGGGAGACGATCCTGTCCTCCGCCCGCAGCAGACCGGCCACCTTGGTCAGCCAGCGCTCGACGGGCCGGTCGACCGCGGCGAACAGGTGCCCGTACCAGCCGGGTGACTCGATCCCCGCCCCGTACCCACCCGCCCGGGACAGTCTGCGATAGGTCCAGGGCACCCAGGTCATGTCCACCTTGGTCCTGGGCAGCCCCTTCAGCAGGGCCCGGTCGGCGGCGACGGTGGCCTTGCGGCGCAGCGCGGGCACGTGCCACGCCCCGCAGACCACGGCCACGCCCTCGGCGAACTCCCGGCGCGCCGCCCGGACCTGAAGCCGCATGTGGGCCTCCCGCACCAGGTCCCGTACGTCACCGTCACCCCCCTCGCGGCCCTCCCCGCCCTCCGCCCCGCCGTCCACCTCTGTCTCGCGCAGCGCCGTCATGGCCTCCTCCAGCGCAGTGAACGGTGCGAGCGCGTCCCCCGCTCCCCGGCCCCGGTGCTCGATCACGTCCTCCCACCAGCGCTCGGGGTCGTCGTGCCCGGCGGCCGCGGCGAGGGCGGCGAGCGGATCGCGGCGGACATCGGCGGGTGCGGTACCGGGTCGGCCCGGCGGGCCCTGGTCGTCCGCCTGGCCGTCCGCATCGACGTCCGCGTAGCCGTCCGCCGCCCGCCACGCCAGCGTGTGCGTGGCCGGGAGGTCGATGAAGCGGGCCGGGACGTCGTGCTCCAGGGCCCAGCGGACGGCCACCCACTCCGGGGAGAACTCGGCCAGCGGCCAGAAGGCCGAGCGGCCCGGCTCGTCCACGGCGTGGGCGAGGAGCGCGACCGGCGGCCGCATGTCCTCGTCGGCGGCCAGCGGGATCAGGGCGTCGGCCTCCGGAGGTCCCTCGATCAGCACGACCCCCGGCCGGGTCGCCTCCAGCGCGGCCCGCACCGCCCGGGCCGACCCCGGCCCGTGGTGGCGTACCCCGAGCAGCAGCGGCCGACCTCCGGGCTCACCGGCGCCGCCCTGCCCACCCGGACCGCCGCCCCCGGCCCGGTCAGTGCCCGTCACACCGTCCCCCTCGCCTGCGGCTCCAGCTCGAGTCCCCGTCGTCCCCCGTGGTGCGGGCCACCGCCGCCTCCGCCCGGCCTCGCGTCCGCACCCCCGTGCCGTTCACGCGGTCACCTCCCGGCAGGCCCGGTAGAAGTCCTGCCAGCCCTCGCGCTCGCGCACGACCGTCTCGAGGTACTCCTGCCAGACGACGCGGTCGGTGCCCGGGTCGCGGACGACCGCGCCGAGGATCCCGGCGGCGAGGTCGCCGGGCCGCAGCACCCCGTCGCCGAAGTGGGCGGACAGCGCGAGACCTCCGGTGACGACGGAGATGGCCTCGGCCGTGGACAGCGTGCCGCTGGGCGACTTGACCTTCGTACGGCCGTCGCTGGTCAGCCCGTCGCGCAGCTCGCGGAAGACGGTGACCACGCGCCGGATCTCGTCGGTGCCGTCGGGCGCCGACGGCAGGTCGAGGGAGCGGCCGATCTGGTCGACGCGGCGCGTGACGATGTCGACCTCGGCCTCGGCGCTCTCCGGCAGCGGCAGCACGACGGTGTTGAAGCGGCGGCGCAGGGCGCTGGACAGGTCGTTGACCCCGCGGTCGCGGTCGTTGGCGGTGGCGATCAGGTTGAAGCCGTGCACCGCCTGCACCTCCTCGCCGAGCTCCGGTATCGGCAGGGTCTTCTCCGACAGGAGCGTGATCAGGGAGTCCTGCACGTCGGCCGGGATGCGGGTCAGCTCCTCGACCCGGACGGTCGCGCCCTCCGTCATGGCCCGCATGACCGGGCTGGGCACGAGGGCGTCCCGGCCGGGGCCGTGGGCGAGGAGCCGCGCGTAGTTCCAGCCGTAGCGGATCGCTTCCTCGGGAGTGCCGGCCGTGCCCTGCACCAGCAGGGTCGAGTCGCCGCTGACGGCCGCGGCGAGGTGCTCGGACACCCAGGTCTTCGCGGTGCCGGGCACGCCGAGCAGGAGCAGGGCGCGGTCGGTGGCGAGCGTGGTGACGGCGACCTCGACGACGCGGCGCGGGCCCACGTACTTCGGGGTGATCACCGTGCCGTCGGGCAGGGTGCCGCCGAGCAGATAGGTGGCGACGGCCCACGGCGACAGCTTCCAGCGGGCCGGACGCGGACGGTCGTCCTGCCCGGCCAGCGAGGCCAGTTCGGCCGCGAACGCGTGCTCCGCGTGCGGCCGCAACACCTGTCGCGGCACTTCGGCCCCGGGCGTCCGTTCGACGAATGCAGGCATGGCTGATTCCCCCTCCAGCTAGGCCGGTCCGATCTGCCCTCCACGGTGCACCACGCCACTGACAATCGCTCTGACCTGCGCAAATGATCACGCACGGGCCATTGTCAGTGGGGGGATCTACCTTCGATGGCATGGCTCGGCACGGGGTGCGCCGGGGTGGGGGGCCGGGACGAGGGGGCGATGTGGGGACAGCAGTGCGAGGGCCGGGCGGGGAGGGTGGGCGCGGGTGCGCGGAGGAGGGGACCGCGGGTGCGTCCGCCCCCGCGGCCACGTCCGATCCCGAGGCGGCGCGGCGCCGGGCGGAGCGGCGGGCCGAGCGGGTCACCGCCGGTGCGACGGAGCTGGAGCAGCGGCTCGCGGACCTCCTGCGCACCGGCCTGGCCGGCGCCGAACAGGCGGGTTACGGGCTGTGGGAGGAGACGGCGGCCCGCATGGTCGACGCGCAGGCGCCGGGGCTGGCCTCGCGCGTGCGGGAGCTGGGCGCCATACCGTCGTCGGGTCCGGGCTGGCCGGTGCGGCTGCTCGAGGAGTGCGCCCTGCTCCACCTGCTCGACCGTGGCTGGCTGGGCCGCGAGCGGCTGCCGGACGGCCTGGCGGCGACGGTCCGTTCACGCGTGGGCCTGCCCACGTCCGCGGACGGACCTCCGGTGCGGGACCACTGGCTGGTCCTCGCCCAGTACGACACCGCGGACGCCCGGCTGACGACCCGTCGCATCTGGCTGTACGGCAAGGAGTCCGACCGCACGGCGCTGCTCCTCTCCTACGGCGCCGCGGGCCGGGCACCCGAGCTGACGCTGCCGGTGGGGGCGGCGCTGGACGCCGAGATCTCCGCGTATCCGGGTACGGGGCAACAACGGGCGGCCCTCGGCCGCCGGTTCGCACCGCCCGAACCCGCGCGGACACGCCCGCCCGGGGTGACGACGTCGCAGGCGGCCGTCCGGTACGGCGAGGCCCTCCGCGACGACCCGTGGCTGGACTCGGTGCCGGTGACCCTGGAGCGGGTGGTCCCCGTACCGGACGGCGACGGCTGGCAACTGGCGGACGCCGACGGGGACACGGCGCTGCCGCTCGCCGGGGCCGGGGGGAACGGACCGGGTCTGTGGCGCCTGGTCGCGCTGGCGGGCGGTGCGCCGGTCACGGTCTTCGGTGAGTGCGGCCACCGGGGCTTCACGCCGCTGACGGCCTGGCCGGCCGGGCCGGGTCCCGCGGTGCCGCTGTGCTGACCCGTCCCGAGCGTTACGAATCGGAGGCGAACGACATGACCAGGACGCCCGCACCGGCAGACCCGTCCGCACCGGCGCCGGCCACCGTGCCCGGGCCGACCGCCGAGCCCGGGTTCTCCCCGCCGGCCACCGCGCCGACGCACCCCACGGCCCCCGGGTCGGCCACCGGTCCCCCGATCGACGCCGAACCCGGCGCCGCTCCCCGGGCAACCGCCACCACCGGACCCGATCCCGGTCTCGGACCGGGTACCGCACCCGGTCCCGGTGTGTGGGAGGAACTGGTCACCTCGGCGCTGCTGGGTACGGACCGGCGTCCGCCATCGGGTGACGGGCGCGGTCCCGGGGCCGCGGCCGCGTTGCTGGACGCGGCGGCCGCGGAGACCGTCCGCCGCCGCGCCGGACTGCGACCGGCCCGCGCGGCCCGGCGCCCCGAGCCCGCGCCCGAGGACCCCCGCCCGCCGCTGCCGCCCGCCGCCGCCCGCCGGCTCACGGCGCTGCTCACCGACCGCCCCGGCGCGGCGGGCGGTGGCCGCAAAGGCAGCGCTCCCGATCTGATGGAACTGCTGCCCCAGTGGCTGGCGACGGCGAACGCCCGCGGTTTCGCGGCACCGCCCCAGGCGCTTCCCGCGCTGCTGGACGCGGCCCGGGGCCGTACGGACCTGCGGCCCGCGGCGCTGAGGTTCGCGGGGCCCCGCGCCCTGTGGCTGGCCCGGCTGAATCCGGACTGGCGGTTCGCCCTGCGCGCGACGCCCGGCGGAGGGACCGCGCTCCCGGGCTCCGATGCCACGGAGCGGGTGCGCGCGCTCTGGAACGAGGGCCTGTTCGCCGAACGGGTCACCCTCCTGGCGTCCCTGCGCGCCCGCGACCCGGCCCGCGCCCGCGAACTGCTGGCGTCGACCTGGGCGACCGAGCGGGCCGAGGACCGGCTGATGTTCCTCGACTCGCTGCGGACCGGGCTGGAGGCGGCGGACGAGCCGTTCCTGGAGCAGGCGCTGGCCGACCGCAGCCGCAACGTACGGGCCACGGCGGCGGAGTTGCTGTCCGCGCTGCCGCACTCGGCGCTGGCCGCGCGGATGGCGGCGCGGGCCGCGACGTGCGTGTCCCTCGACCGCACCCTCGCCCCGCCGGCGATCGCCGTCGAGGCGCCGCACGAGTGCGACGCGGGTATGGAGCGGGACGGCGTGGTGGCCAAGCCGCCGGCCGGGCGGGGCGAACGCTCGTGGTGGTTCGGCCAGTTGGTGGAGGCGGCCCCGCTGTCCACCTGGCCGGCCCGGCTGGCGGGACGCACGGCCGAGGAGATCGTCGCCCTGCCGGTGTCCGACGGCTGGCGGAACGAACTGCACGCGGCCTGGTGCCGCGCGGCCGTACGACAGCGCGACGGCGTGTGGGCGAGGGCACTGCTCGGCGCGCCCACGGCACCGGAGGCGGGCGGTCCGGGCGCGGTCTCGCTGGCCGAGCGGGCCAAACTGCTCGGCACGCTGGGCGCCGGTGAACGGGCCGAGTGGGTCGCCGGGTTCATCGCGACGCACGGGCTGTCCGAGGCGTTCCAGCTGCTCGGCATGTGCGGGGTGCCGTGGGCGACGCCGCTGGGCCGGGCGGTGGTCGACGCGCTCAACATCGCCCGGGACGCCGGGAGCTACCCCTGGAGCTTCAGCGGCGTCATGGGCCTGGCCGAACGCTGCCTCGACCCCTCGGAGGCGGGCCGGCTCGACGGCCTGCTGGCGATACCGGACGAGCCGGAGGACGCGTCGCCGGGGGCCGGCGGGTACTGGGCGGAGGCGTTCCAGCGGCTCGTCACCACGTTGCGCCTG
Organism: Streptomyces rubrogriseus; assembly: GCF_027947575.1. Lineage (NCBI taxonomy): Bacteria > Bacillati > Actinomycetota > Actinomycetes > Kitasatosporales > Streptomycetaceae > Streptomyces > Streptomyces rubrogriseus. The sequence continues at coordinate 7,538,599 of NZ_CP116256.1, forward strand.
CGCGCGGCGATGGCCGCGGAACTCGGGGCGGGGCCGTGAGCCCCGCCCTGTGACCGAGGCCTACGCTCCCGCGGGTTCCCGCACGTTCGCCCGGACCCAGTCCACGATGGATGCCGTGGTGGCGCCGGGCGTGAAGATCTCCGCGACGCCCTTCTCCTTCAGCGGGGCGATGTCCGCCTCGGGGATGATCCCGCCGCCGAAGACCAGGATGTCCGCGGCGTCCCGCTCCCGGAGCAGCTCGATCACGGCGGCGAAGAGCGTGTTGTGCGCACCGGAGAGGATGGACAGCCCGATCGCGTCGGCGTCCTCCTGGATCGCGGTGTCGACGATCTGCTCGGGCGTCTGGTGGAGCCCGGTGTAGATCACCTCCATACCGGCGTCACGCAGGGCCCGCGCGATCACCTTGGCCCCGCGATCGTGGCCGTCGAGCCCCGGCTTGGCCACCACCACGCGGATCGGACCGGCTGCCACACCCATCACTGCCTCCATGAAGCGACTACATCCATCCGTACCGACAAGTACCGCACACTTCACGTCCTCGCGGCGCGGATCCCCGCACCACAGCGTCCGGGGGAAGTGAACGAACGTTATCGCCAGCATCCCGCAACCGGCAGTTTCGCGGTGGATACAGAGGGGGAAATCACACGGTGGGACACGTTCGCCGGGCGCCACCCCAGGGCGCCGCGGCAACACGCGCACGGGGAGCCGTGAGCCACTCCGACCTCATCAGACGCACCGGTCTCTGATACGGCATGCCGTATCACGGGTAGGCATAAACCTCGCAAACAGCACCAGTCACTGGTGTCACGGCGCTCCACGAGGGCACACGGGGGACAGAGGCGTCCCTGCGTGCCGACAGGAGGTCGGCCCATGAAGGTCACCACGGCAGCACTGCCCCTTCTCCCGCTCTTCCAGCGTCTCCTGCCCGGGCTCCCGGGACTCCCCGGTCTGCAAGGGCTTCCCAGCCTTCCAGGGCTCCCCGCGGTCCCAGGACTGCCGGAGCTGGCAAGCCTCCCGGGCCGGCTGACCGGCCTCTCCCTGACCCTGCTCAAGGCCAGCGCCCTGGAGGCCGCGATCCTCGCCGGGCACCTCCTCCTCTACCCCTCCGGGATCATCCAGGAGCGCCACCCGGCCCAGGCCCTGCGCCCGACGGGCGCCCAGGACCCGCAGCCGTCGCCTCCGCCCCCGAGGCTCCCGGCCCCGGCCAGCCCCCCGGTCGTCCTGCTGCACGGCTTCATCGACAACCGCTCGGTCTTCCTGCTGCTGCGCCGCAGCCTGGCCCAGCACGGCAGGCACGAGATCGAGTCGCTGAACTACTCCCCCCTGACCTGCGACATCCGTACCGCGGCCGAGCTGCTCGGACGGCACATCGAGGAGATCTGCGAGCGGACCGGCAGCGAGAGGGTCGATGTCGTCGGGCACAGCCTGGGCGGGCTGATCGCGCGCTACTACGTGCAGCGTCTCGGCGGAGACCTCCGCGTGCGCACGCTGGTGACGCTCGGTACCCCGCACACCGGCACCAAGGTGGTCCCGCTGGCGAACGCGCACCCGATCGTGCGCCAGATGCGCCCCGGATCGGCCGTGATCGAGGAGCTGACCCGCCCGGCACCCGGCTGCCGCACCCGGTTCGTCAGCTTCTGGAGCGACCTGGACCGCGTGATGGACCCGCTGGAGACGGCCTGCCTCGACCACCCCGACCTGAGCGTGCAGAACGTACGGGTGAGCGGCATCGGCCACCTCGCCCTGCCCGTGCACCCCGCCGTGGCCACCGGGATCCGGCAGGCCCTCGACGCCGTCGGACCGGAGACAACCGGGCAAACAGACGTGGAACCGGGCAAACGATCCGGCGGGCTGACCGTCGCCTGAGAACGAAGCAACCCGTTCGGACTCGAACAATTCTCGAACACAAAGCCAAACCCGTGCCCGCCGTCCCCCAAAACACGGCCGATTGCCCGTTTCCTTCGCTCGCGAAACCTGACGAAGATTGTCGTGCCCGTATACCGCCGGGTACAGTCGCCGCACTGCTCTGGCAGCCCCTGTTGTCGAGGCGAAAGAGAAGTTGGTGAACGACCGTCACCCGTCGGGGCCAAGGACCGCCCCGGCTTCGGCTTCCGACGCCGCTTCGGCGCACTACGCGTCGTACGGCACGGGGGAAGCCCAGTACGGCAACCTCACCACGTACGGCGGCGGCGACGCCTCCGCCGGTTTCGCCACCGGCGGTGCCGACGGCTCCGCCTTCGACGCGGACCCCCTCTTCGGCAGCATGCCGGGCCACTACGCGGGGAGCCCCGAGGCGACGGGTTCGTACGACACCACCCAGTGGTCCACCGGCGGCGAGCAGTCCCCGCACTACGACGCGTACGCGGCCCAGCACCACGCCGCCTTCGACACCGGCGCCTACGACACGACGACGTGGACGGCCGGTTACCAGCATCCCGGCTCCGTGTCGCCGCAGGCCACGGGCGCAGAGGGGACCGGGCAGTGGGACACCGGCGCCTGGACCGGTGCCGACCACTCCGCCGCTCCGGCCGACGCGACCCAGCAGTGGGACTGGGGCACGCAGACCTGCGAAACGGGCACCTTCGACACCGGCGCCTTCGAAACCGGCGCCTTCGAAACGGGCACGACCGACACCGGCGCCTTCGACACCCGCGCGTTCGACACAAACGCCTTCCCGGCCGGCGCCTTCGAGACCAGTGGCTTCACGACCGGCACCTTCCACACCGGCGCGTTCGCGGGCGGGCCGGTGGACACCGGCGCCTACGACGCCACGCAGTGGAACGCGGACGCCGCGGTCACCGGCACGGCCGAGGATCCGGACCGACCGGCGGGGCACCCCGTACCGGACGACGTCGCCCCGGACGCCGCGCCGTCGGTCGAGGGCACCGAATCCTCCCCGTACGGGGACGAGTTGGCCGCCACGGGCGAACTCCCCGCCGTGACCGCCCTGCTGGACGACCAGGAGGAGGTCACGTCGGCCGCGCGGATCCCGGCCGCCCGCACCGGCTCCCGCGCCGGGTCGCGCTCCCGCCGCCGCCAGCCCGCCAAGCGCTCCGCACTGCTCACCATCGCCGTGCCGTCGGCCTGCGTGATGAGCGTCGCCGGTATCGCGGCCGCCTCCGTCGGCAGCCTGACCGGCGACGAGGGCACGGAGACCGCGGCGTCCGCGCCGGACCCGGGCAACGCCGAGGCCGCGCCGGTGAAACCGTCCGCCGCCAACAACAAGCTGGACACCCAGCTCACCAGCCTGGCCGCCGGGGCCGACGACTTCGCCGACCGGGCCAGCCGGACGCAGGAGCGCATCGACCTCAAGGCCCAGCAGGACGCCGAGAAGAAGCGGGCGGCGCAGGAAGCGGCCCGCAAGGAACGACTGCGCCCCAAGTTCGCGCTCCCGGTGGAGCAGCACGGCCTCAGCGCGTACTACGGTCAGGCCGGCATCAACTGGATGTCCGTCCACACCGGCATCGACTTCCCCGTGTCGTACGGGACGAAGGTGATGGCGGCGACCGACGGCACCGTGCGGACGCAGTACAACAGCGCCTACGGCAACATGATGATCGTGACCGCGAAGGACGGCACGGAGACGTGGTACTGCCACCTCTCCAGCTACCAGGTCCCCTCCGGTACGACCGTGAAGGCGGGCGACGCGATCGCGTTCTCCGGCAACTCGGGCAACTCCACCGGTCCGCACCTGCACTTCGAGGTGCGTCCCGCGGGCGGTTCGTCGATCGACCCGCTTCCCTGGCTGCGCAGCCACGGCATCAGCCCGACGTGACGCCGTAACGTCTCGGCAGCCCGAGCCGGGCCGGGCCCGGGCCGACGCCCGGGCCCGCCGTCCACACCGGGCCGCCCCGCGCCGGGCCGCTAGAGCTTCTCCACCGGCGCGTACCGCAGCAGCAGCCGCTTCGGCTTGGTGTCCCCGAAGTCGATCGTCGCCTCGGCGTTCGACCCGGTGCCCTTGACGCCGACCACCGTGCCGAGCCCGAACTGGTCGTGCGTGACGCGGTCGCCGACCGCCAGCGAGACCGTGGGCTGCTCGGCACCGGCCGACCTCCCCGTGGCGAAGCCGGACGCACCCGACGCCGAGGACCGGGACCTCGACCGGGACGACGACAGCGAGGCCGCCACGCCCGAGACCGGAGCGGAAGGCGCGGGACCGTTCGCCCCGGTCCGCTTCCATTCCAGGTGCGGGGCCGGGATCTCCTCCAGGAACCGCGAGGGCGGGTTGTACGACGGCTGGCCCCAGGCGCTGCGCAGCGTCGACCGGGTCAGGTACAGCCGCTCACGTGCGCGCGTGATGCCGACGTAGGCGAGGCGCCGCTCCTCCTCCAGCTCCTTGGCCTGGCCGAGGGCGCGCATGTGCGGGAAGACGCCGTCCTCCATGCCGGTGAGGAAGACGACCGGGAACTCCAGGCCCTTGGCGGTGTGCAGGGTCATCAGGGTGACGACGCCGTCGCCGTCCTCCTCGTCCGGGATCTGGTCGGAGTCCGCGACGAGCGCGACCTTCTCCAGGAAGTCGGCCAGCGTCCCGGCCTCCTCGCCCTCGGCCCGCTCCTGCTCGAACTCCAGGGCGACGGCCGCGAGTTCCTGGAGGTTCTCGATGCGGGTCTCGTCCTGGGGGTCGGTGGAGGCCTGCAACTCGGCGAGGTACCCGGTGCGTTCGAGGATCGCCTCCAGGACGGTCGCCGGTCCGGCGCCGGACTCGACGATCGTACGGAGGTCCTCCATGAGCGTGTTGAACCGCTTGACGGCGTTCGCGGAGCGCGCGGCCATCCCGTACGCCTCGTCGACGCGCCTCAGCGCCTGCGGGAAGCTGATCTTCTCGCGCTGGGAGAGGGCGTCGATCATCGCCTCCGCGCGGTCGCCGATGCCGCGCTTGGGGACGTTGAGGATGCGGCGCAGCGGCACCGAGTCCTCCGGGTTGGCCAGCACCCGCAGGTAGGCCAGGACGTCCCGGACCTCCTTGCGCTCGTAGAAGCGGACGCCGCCGACGACCTTGTAGGGCAGGCCGGTGCGGATGAAGACCTCTTCGAAGACACGGGACTGGGCGTTGGTCCGGTAGAAGACGGCGACGTCCCCGGCCTTGGCCTCGCCCGCGTCGGTGAGGCGGTCTATCTCGTCGGCGACGAACTGCGCCTCGTCGTGCTCGGTGTCGGCGACGTACCCGGTGATCCGGGCGCCGCTGCCCTGGTTGGTCCACAGGTTCTTGGGGCGGCGGGACTCGTTGCGCTCGATGACCGCGTTGGCGGCGCTGAGGATGGTCTGGGTGGAGCGGTAGTTCTGCTCGAGCAGGATCGTCGTCGCGTCCGGGTAGTCCTCCTCGAACTGGAGGATGTTGCGGATGGTGGCGCCGCGGAAGGCGTAGATCGACTGGTCGGCGTCGCCCACCACACACAGCTCGGCCGGCGGCACCTCGGCCTCCGGCGGCACGTCGACGGGGTGCTCCGAGGGCACGCCGACCAGCTCGCGCACCAGGGCGTACTGCGCGTGGTTGGTGTCCTGGTACTCGTCGACCAGGACGTGCCGGAAGCGGCGGCGGTAGTGCTCGGCGACGTCCGGGAAAGCGCGCAGCAGATTGACCGTCGTCATGATCAGGTCGTCGAAGTCGAGGGCGTTCGCCTCGCGCAGCCGCGACTGGTACATGGCGTAGGCCTGGGCGAGGGTCTTCTCGAAGCCGTCGGCCGCCTGGGCGGCGAAGTCCTCCTCGTCGATCAGCTCGTTCTTCAGGTTGCTGATCTTCGCGCTGAAGGACTTCGGCGGGAAGCGCTTGGGGTCCAAGTCCAGGTCGCGGCAGACCAGCGCCATGAGCCGCTTGGAGTCGGCGGCGTCGTAGATCGAGAACGACGAGGTGAAGCCGAGCTTCTTCGACTCGCGGCGCAGGATGCGCACGCACGCGCTGTGGAAGGTCATCACCCACATCGCGTTGGCGCGCGGGCCGACGAGCTGCTCGACGCGCTCCTTCATCTCGCCCGCGGCCTTGTTGGTGAAGGTGATCGCCAGGATCTGGCCCGGGTGGACGTTCCGCTCGGCCAGCAGGTGGGCGATGCGGTGGGTGAGCACGCGGGTCTTGCCGGAGCCGGCACCGGCCACGATGAGCAGCGGGGAGCCGGAGTGGACGACGGCGGCCCGCTGGTTCTCGTTCAGCCCCTCCAGGAGGGCCGCGGCGTCCAGGGCGGGGCGCGGGGCGCCGTCCCGGTAGTGGGTGTCCCGCTGCGGGGGCGCGTCGAACTTCCCGCCGAACAGATCGTGCGGAACCGGCTCCGGTCCGTGATCGTCCTCGGGCGGCGGCGGGGGTTCCTCCTCGTGACCGCGGGGGGTCTGGAGGCTCGCCAGGAAGTTGTCGTCAAAGAGGCTGCTCATCGCTCTCCGAGTCTAGGGCGCCCCACCGACAACCCGGTGCCACCCCGGAAAATGCCCACCGCCTCCCGGCGCGGACACGCCCCGCGACCAGCGGAACCACGAAGAGTGACGCCCGCGACCGGCCCGGAGACACCCGAGCAGAAGGTCACGAAAATGTATCGGGCATATCACCCACCAACCTTCACAGCGGCCACACGAGTTGGCTACGGTGCGGGGCAGGCCGCTCGACCCCCTCCGGCGAACCTCGCCGGGCCGCGCGGCCTCCGCCGAGTCCGGTACGCCGCACGGCAGCCGGAGCCGGGGACCCAACCGAGAACTTTGGGGTGAATCGGCGACACCGCCCTCCATGAGGGACGGACTCGCCGTAGGGCAACCCTTCCGCATCACACCGCCCGAACCCGACAGCTAACCCGGTAGGCGGAGCACTGGAAGGAGTCGCCTCCTTGGCGTCGCACCGCAAGTCGCGTCCCACCGGCCCCCGCGTCGCGGGCATACGGACCCCGGCCCTCGCCACCGCGGCCCTCACGTCCGTCGCCCTGCTGTCCCAGACGGCGAACGCCACGCCGTCGGACGACCGGCCGACCCTCGAAGAGGTCGAGAAGAAGGTCGACGACCTCTACCGCCAGGCCGGGTCGGCGACCGAGAAGTACAACGCGGCCAAGGAGAAGACCACCAAACAGCGCAAGAAGGTCGACACCCTCCTCGACGACGTCGCCCGGCGCACCCAGAAGCTCAACGACGCGCGCGAGGAGCTGGGTTCCTTCGCCTCCGCCCAGTACCGCACGGGCGCCTCGGTCCCGGAGACCGCGACGCTGCTGCTCGCGGACTCGCCGCAGGACTACTTCGACCAGAACCAGCTGATGAACCGGCTCACCGGCCGGCAGAAGACCGCCGTCGACGACTACGTCACACAGCAGTCCGAGACGATGAAGAAGCGCCGGGAGGCCACCGAGAGCCTCGAGACGCTCACCGACTCGCAGAAGGACCTCAAGACGGCCAAGTCGACCGTCCAGAGGAAACTCGCCACCGCGCGGGAGCTGCTCTCGGAGCTGACCGCCGAGGAGAAGGCCCGGCTGGCGGCGATCGAGAAGCAGAAGCAGCAGGAGGCCGCCCGCAAGGCCGCCGAGCTGGCGAAGCAGCAGGCGGCGCACGAGGAGGCCGAGCGCGAGCGCCGGGAGGAGGCCGCCCGGCAGCAGGAGAGCGGCTCCGGGTCCTCGGGGACCTCCGACGGCACCGGTTCGTCGGACTCCGGCTCGTCGACACCGGGCACCTCGACCGGCACCAAGGCCGAGAAGGCGATCGCCTTCGCCCGCGCCCAGATCGGCAAGCCGTACGTCTGGGGCGCCACGGGCCCCGGCTCCTACGACTGCTCGGGCCTCACCCAGGCCGCCTGGAAGGCCGCCGGCGTGACACTGCCGCGCGTCACCTACGACCAGGTCAACGTCGGCACGACCGTCTCCGTCTCCCAGGCACAACCCGGTGACCTGGTCTTCTTCTACGACGACATCAGCCACGTCGGCCTGTACATCGGCGACGGCATGATGATCCACGCCCCGAAGCCGGGCGCGTACGTCCGCGAGGAGTCGATCTTCTACGACGGCGAGTCCTCGATCTACAGCGTGGTGCGCCCGGCCTGATCGGCGAGGTACTTAGCATCGGGCGCATGTCATCGGCCACCCATCCCTCCGCGCTGCGCACCTGGTGGGCGCAGCGTCCACCGGCGGCCGGGGCCGCGGTGATGGCGACCGGCATCGTGTCGGTCGCCCTGCATCTGACGGGCCGCGAGGTCCTGTCGCGGATCGCCCTCGCCCTGGCCTGCGCCGCCTGGCTGATACTGGCGGCGAACTTCGTCTACCTGCTGCTGGCCGATCACGCCCAGTGGGTGAAGCGGGCGGGGACGCCGGGGGCGCTCACCGCCGTCGCCGCGACGACCGTGCTCGGCACGCGGTTCTCGCTGCTCGGCTGGACGCTCCTGGCGGCGGTGCTGCTGGCGCTCGCGGCCCTGCTGTGGCCGTGGCTGCTGTTCCTGGTGGTGCAGCACTGGGGGCGGCGGATGCCGGGGGCGGTGTTCCTGGGCTGCGTGGCCACGGAGGGGCTCACCGTGCTCGCCGCCACACTGGCCGCGGCCACCTCGACGCCGTGGCTGGCGCACGCGGCGCTGGTGCCGTTCTGGCTGGGGATCGTGCTCTACCTGATCGCGCTGTTCCGCTTCGACCTGCGGCAGGTGGCCCGGGGTTCCGGGGACCACTGGGTGGCGGGCGGCGCGCTCGCCATCTCCGCGCTCGCCGGTGCCAAGCTGCTCGCGGCGGCCGGGACCGGCATGTACCTGTGGAACGCCGACGACCAGGCCGTCCTGCACGACGTGACCGTCTTGCTGCTCACGCTCGACCTCGCCTGGTACGCCGTGCTCCTGGCCGCCGAGATCGCCTGGCCCCGTCTGCGCTACGACGTGCGCCGCTGGTCGACCGTCTTCCCGCTCGGCATGACGGCTGCGGCGACCCTGTCGGTGGCCGCCGCCGTCGACGTCCCGTGGCTGGACGCGCCCGGCCGGGCGCTGCTGTGGATCGCGGTGGCCGGATGGCTGGCGGTCGCGACGGGAGCGGTCCTCCGGGCCCGCTCCGGGCTGCGGTCCGCGGCAGCGGGCTCCGGGGCGGCGGTCAGGTCCACAGCACCGCGATGAAGACGTTCACCAGGGTCAGCCCGCCCACCAGGCCGAACAGCGGCTTCTCCACCTTCTCCTCGTCGCGCTTCACGTAGACCAGGCCGAGGATCACGATCAGTACGGCGAGCTTCACGCCGATCTTGACGTTGTCGACGGAGTAGTCCTGGGCCTGGTTGAGACCGACCAGGACGGCACCGGTGACCAGCATCGTCAGCGCGCCGTGCAGCATCGCGGGGGTGAACCGGGCCGCGCCCTGGCCCATCGCCTTCATCTGGGTCAGGAAGCCCCCGAGGAGCGAGGCGATACCGATGATGTGCAGGCCGACGAAGAGGTGGATGAGTACGTCCATGAGGCCGGAGCCTAATGAGGGGGCCGACACGCCCGGACACCGGCCCGCCCCGGCACTCCCATAACAGCTCACGTCCCCCACCCGCCCCCGGTCCGGCATATCGGTCATCACCCCGCGTGAAGCCGCCGGGCCTCGGAGGGCTTGCCGATCACATGCGGTCGCCGCCCGATCCCCTGCCGCCACTTCCGTGCATCCCGTCACCGGACCGTTACCGACGCGCCTAGCGTCCTGGCCCAGGCAGCCGGAACGGACCGGAGCCGACCCGGCGCCGCCGGAGTCGAGTCGTACGGAAGGACGTGGATCGCAGGTGGGAACGCACCGCAGGCCGCGACAGCGCGCGAAGGGCGGCGGCAGAGCCCGTACGGCGGCCACGATCACCCTCGCGGGTGCGGCCACCGCGACGGGCCTGGGCGGGACGACCGTGCACGCCGATCCGCAGCCGACGGCGGCGCAGGTCAGGGCCAAGGTGGACAAGCTCTACCAGGAGGCCGAGGTGGCCACGGAGAAGTACAACGGCGCGAAGGAGAAGGCGGACGCCGCCGAACGGCGCCTGGAGGACCTGCGCGACGAGGCCGCCCGCAAGGAGGACCGGCTGAACTCGGCGCGGGAGGCGCTGGGTTCGGTCGCGGCCGCGCAGTACCGCAGCGGCGGCCTCGACCCGGCCCTGCAACTGGCGCTCTCCTCCGAGCCGGACCGGTATCTCGACGGCGCCGCGTTGGCCGAGCGCGCGGGCAGCCGGCAGCAGGCCGAGGTGGGTCGCGTACGCAAGGAACTCCGCGGCATCGAGCAACTGCGCGGCGCCGCCCGCGTCGAGGCGGCCTCGCTGAAGTCGCGCCGGGCCGAGCTGAAACGTCACCGCGAGACCGTCACCGGCAAGCTGGAGAAGGCGCGCCGCCTGCTGTCCCGGCTGACCACCGAGGACCGCGCCGACGTCGGCGACCGGGCCTCCCGCTCGGCGCCGGGCCCCCGGGAGGACCTGTCCCCCTCGTCCCAGGCCCCCAACTCCCGCGCGGCAGCGGCCGTCGCCTACGCCTACCAGAAGCTCGGCAGCCCCTACGTGTGGGGCGCGACCGGCCCGAACGCCTTCGACTGCTCGGGCCTCACCCAGGCCGCCTACCGCGCCGCCGGCATCTCCCTCCCCCGCACCACCTACGCCCAGATCGACACGGGCCGCCGCGTCGCACGGTCCGAACTCCTCCCGGGCGACCTGGTCTTCTTCTACTCCGGCATCAGCCACGTCGGCATCTACGTCGGCGACGGCCGGATGATCCACGCCCCGAACCCGTCGGCCCCGGTCCGCGTCGCCCCGGTCGACGAGATGCCCTTCGCGGGGGCTGCGCGGGTGGCGTGACCCTCCGACCCGGGATGCCCGGAACCGCGGCAAGAGCTACGCCGACAGTCCGACGGCCTCGACACACCTCCGGGGGGAGGGAACCGCATGCGGTCGCCGCCGTCCGTCGGTCACACCAGCCGGCGTGCCGTCGCCCAGCGGGTCAGTTCGTGCCGGTTGGACAGCTGGAGTTTGCGGAGCACCGCGGAGACGTGGGACTCGACGGTCTTGACCGAGATGTAGAGCTGCTTGGCGATCTCCTTGTAGGCGTACCCGCGGGCGATCAGGCGCAGCACCTCGCGCTCGCGCTGGGTGAGGCGGTCGAGGTCCTCGTCGACCGGCGGGGCGTCGGTGGAGGCGAAGGCGTCGAGGACGAAGCCGGCCAGGCGCGGGGAGAAGACGGCGTCGCCCTCCTGGACCCGGAAGACGGAGTTGACCAGGTCCGTGCCGGTGATGGTCTTCGTGACGTAGCCCCGGGCGCCGCCGCGGATGACCCCGATCACGTCCTCCGCCGCGTCCGAGACGGAGAGGGCGAGGAAGCGGACGGGCCGCTCGGTGTCGCTCATCAGGGGGGCGCAGCGGCGCAGTACCTCGACCCCGCCGCCGCCGGGGAGGTGGACGTCGAGGAGGACGACCTCGGGGCGGGTCGCGGTGATGACGGTGACGGCCTGGTCGACGTCGGCGGCCTCGCCCACGACCTCGACCCCGGTCACGGCGGTCTGGCCGATCTCGGCCTGGACGCCGGTGCGGAACATGCGGTGGTCGTCGACGAGCACCACGCGTACGCGGCGCTCCCCCGCGCCGTCACCGGCCGGCTGCGCGGGCCCGGCCGCCTCGCCCGCCCCCGCCGTTCCCGCCGTTCCGTTCGCCTCGGTCGGGTCGCTCATGACGTCTTCTCCGCCCTCTCCATTTCCAGTTCGACCTCCGTGCCGCCGTCCGGCACCGCGCGCAGCCGCGCCGTGCCGCCGTTGCGCTCCATGCGGCCGATGATCGATTCTCTGACGCCCATGCGGTCGGCGGGTATCGAGTCGAAGTCGAAGCCGGGACCGCGGTCCCGGACGGACACGAAGACCGTCCTGCCCTCGACTTCGGCGTAGACCTGTACGGCGCCGCCCTCGCCACCGTACTTGGCCGCGTTCACCATCGCTTCGCGCGCGGCCTGCATCTGTGCGCTGATCCGCTCGTCGAGCGGGCAGTCGCCGACGACGACCACCTCGAGGGGGACGCCGTGCTTGTCCTCGACCTCCGCGGCGTTGCGCTTCACGGCCTCGGCGAGGGTGGTGGGCTCGTCGTCCTCGTCCTTGCCGTTGCCCTCGGGTTTGTAGAGCCAGGAGCGCAGGTCACGCTCCTGGGCCCGGGCCAGGCGGCGCACCTCGCCCGCGTTCTCCGCGTTGCGCTGGATCAGGGTCAGGGTGTGCAGCACCGAGTCGTGGACGTGGGCGGCGACCTCGGCGCGCTCCTGCGCGCGGATGCGCATCAGCCGCTCCTCGGAGAGGTCCTGCGTCATCCGCACCAGGTAGGGCCCGGCGAGGAGGGTTATGCCGACGAGGACGGCCAGGGCCGCCTGGAGGACGGAGCCGAGGTGGGCGGCGGATCCCTGGAGGACGAAGATGCCGGTGACACCGGCCGTCACCAACAGGACGCCGCCCACCGAGCGCAGCAGGGTGACCGTGCGGCGATGGCGACCCACCTCGGCCCAGCGGGCCCGGCGCGCGTTGTCCGCCTGGCGCCAGACGAGGGCGACGCCGGCGCCGACGAGCACGGTCGGCCAGAGGTAGGCCTTGGCGCCGCCGCCCAGGTCGACGTTGCCCACGAAGACCAGCGCGACGACGACCATGAGGAGCAGGGCGACTATCTGGCCCTTGTCCGGTTTGCGCGTGACGAGTCTGCGGCGGCCGTCGGGGCCGGTCTCGGAGGTGACGAGGGACGGCGGCTTCTGTGCCTCCACTCCCCCGACGCCCAGCGGCACGAAGAACCAGAAGGCGGCGTACAGCAGCGCGCCCAGGCCGTCGGCCATGAACAGGCCGACGAAGGCGAACCGGACCCAGACGACGGGCAGCCCGAGATGCCCGGCGAGCCCCCGCGCCACCCCACCGAGCCAGCGTCCGTCGCTGCTGCGGTAGAGCTTGCGCGGCGGCCGCGGTTCGACGACGGGTGCTGCTGCGGCTTCCGGCATGACACCGATATTCACACGGGTGCGGGAGCCGGGGCATCAGGGTCGTTCCCCCACTCGCCCCTGATCTTCGGGCCACGGAAGGCGGCGCGGGGCTCGAACGCTCCCCGGGCACGGAGTCAGGGCCGAAATCAGGGTCCGACCAGGGTCGAACCGGCTGCCGTCACGGCGCCGCGCCCGTCACCATGGACTCATGACCGATCACGAGCACGCCGCGACGGGTCCGGGACCCGGCTCCGGCCCGCGCCCCCCGCGGGGCGCCGGGCCGCAGGATGCCGCGCCCGCCGCGGATGCCGGTGCGGCTAGCCCGGGCGACGCCGGCGGCACGGATGCCCCCGCCCCGCCGCACCGGTTCCGGCGCGACCGGCGGCACAAGTCGCTGGCCGGAGTGTGCGCCGGCCTCGGGCGGCAGTGCGACCTGGACCCGGTGATCTTCCGGATCACACTCGCGGTCCTCTCCGCGACCGGCGGCATCGGCCTGATCTTCTACGGCTTCGCCTGGCTCTTCGTCCCCTACGAGGACGAGGAGGAGAACGAGGTGCGCAAGCTGCTGACCGGCCGGGTGGACGGCCACGCGCTGGCGGCGGTGCTCTTCGCCCTGGTCGGCTGCGGCGTCTTCCTCACCATGCTGCGCAACGGCGGGGTGCTGACCTTCGCCGTCGTCCTCTCCCTGCTCCTCGCGGGCGCCGGGTACTGGTCGCGGCACCGCAGGGCCCCCGAACCGGACCCGCTGTCGGCGCAGGCCGTGGCGGACGCCCCGCCGGAGGCCAAGGCACCGCCGATCATGTACACCTGGCCCTCCTGGTGGCGCGACCCCATCGTCAAGGACGGCACCCACGACGGCGGGACGGGCTACATGTGGGGCCCGCCGGACTCCGCGGAGCGCGACATCGCGGCGGCCGTCAACATCGGCCGCGGCATCCCGGGGCGCCGCGACCGCGCCACCGCGGGCGACCGGCACTCCTGGTCCCCGCAGACCCGCGGCCCCCGCGGCATCGGCGGCTGGGTCTTCCTCCTGGCCCTGCTCGCCGGTTTCCTCGGGACCCGGCTGACCTGGGACGACCACCCGCTCGGCACGAGTCTGCAGACCGGCCTGGCGTGCGCGCTGGCGGTCTTCGGCCTCGGAATCGCGGTCAGTTCCTTCCTCGGGCGCACGGGAGCCGGTTCGATCTTCCTGGCCGTCATCACGGCGGGCCTGCTGGCCGGGTCGGCCGCCGTCCCGGAGAACGTGGGCACCGAATGGGTGCGGACCACCTGGAAGCCCGTGGTGGCCGCCGACGTCCGCGACCAGTACGACCTCGGCACGGGCAGCGGCACCCTCGACCTGTCCCGCCTCGACCTGGCCGAGGGGCAGACGGTGACCACCAGGGCCGACGTGGGCATGGGCCGAATACGGGTCGTCGTGCCGCCGGACGTGACCGTGCGGCTGACGGTCGAGGTGGGGGTGGGCGACATCCAGCTGCCCGGCGACAACGAGAAGGACGTGGACGTGGCACCCGGCAAGCGCAAGGAGATCACCCTGCCCCCCGCCGAGGGCGCCGAGAACTCCGGCACGCTCGACCTCGACCTCCAGGTCGGCGTCGGGCAGGCGGAGGTGTCCCGTGCTGCGTCATAGGTTCCAGCCCGGACGTCTGGTGGCCGGTGTCTTCCTGATGCTGGCCGGCGTCATCTACGCGGGCGACGCGGGCGGTCTCTGGCAGACGCCGTGGTTCGTGGTGGTCCCCGTCGTCAACGGCGGGCTCTGCCTGGCGGCCGTGGTCGGGATGGTGGCCCGGTCCGCGCACCGGCGCCGCGCGGAGCTCCACACGGCGCCGCCGGACGGGACCTAGCGGTACCACCTAGCGGTATCCGCCCGTCCGCCGCCTGCGCCGGGTACGCAGCAGGGCGTCCAGGGACAGCAGCGGGGCGCCCGCGAGGACGAGAGGGAGCCAGGCCATCAGGTAGGCGAGGTCGTTGCCGTAGTAGTAGGGGTCGGAGGCCCAGCTGACGGTCAGCCACAGGCTGAGCGAGATCAGCGCACCGCCCAGCGCCGCCAGGCGCGTGAGCAGCCCGAGCAGGGTGCCGATGCCGACGGCCAGCTCGCCCAGCGCGATGGCGTAGCCGAAACCGGGCGGGTTCTTCAGGGCGAGGTCGACCAGGGCGGGGACGGCCGAGGAGTCCCGCACGGTGCGCATCATGTCGCCGACGGAACCGGCGCCGGAGTCCTTCATGAAGGCGCTGTCGGTCAGCTTGTCCAGTCCGGCGTAGACGAAGGTGACACCGAGGAAGATCCGCAGGGGCAGGAGGGCGTACCGGGCGGCGTGGTCCCGCCAGTCGCCCCCGCTCCCGGGTGAGATGTGCGCATCCGTCCGCATACCGTGCGTCATCACTGCCAGCCGCCTCTCGCCGCGCGTGCCCAGACCCCTCACCAGACCATACGTACGGCACGGCGGCCCGGCTCAACCCTCGGCGCCCGGATTCCCGACACCGGCCCCGACCGGTCGGCGACCGGGGGCGGGCGGGGTGTCAGGGGGTGTCAGTCCGTCACGTCGATCGCGTACCGGTTGGTCTCCACACCCGCGCCCGTGACCACCTGGACGTCCACCCGGCCCGGTTCCACGTCCGCCGGGACGGGGACCGTCAGCAGGTCGTCCGTGGGGTTGCTGAAGCCGCCCGTCACCGGCACCAGGGGGACGTGGACGTTGACCGCGCCGATGCGGACGACCATGCGGGACAGCCGGTCCGCCCGCTGCGCACCCGGCGGCACGAAGCCCGCCCCACGGATCTCGATGTCGTCACCCGTGCGGATCGGCGCGTCCAGGTCACCGGCCTCGCGCGCCCGGACCACGGAGAGGATCACCGGCCGGCCGCCCTCGGCGTACTTCCCAGCCACGTAGGTCGCCGCCGACACCAACACCACCACCGCGAGGCCCCAGGGCAGGTCCGGCAGTTGCTCCGGGCGCCGGGCCAGCCGTACCGCCGCGAACACCAGGGCCACGGTGCTGATCACGACGTACTGGATGTCGGCGAAGGTCCCGCGGCCCGCGTCGTCCGTCAGCAGGTCGGAGGCGCGCGGCCGGTCGGCCCGTACCTTCTGCAGCCGCTGTCCCAGCACCCTGAGGCCGACCACCCGCCGTACCAGGACCGCGATCCCGCAGACCACCGCGAGCACGGTCACCGCGCCGGTGCCGCGGCCGAGTTCGAGACCGGAGATCAGCGCGTCCCGCCGGTCGTGCCCCGAGGCGACGGCCAGTTGCCCGGCGAGCACCAGTACGGCGTAGGCGATGAAGAGGACCCAGGCGGCCGCCACGGCACGGGAGGTGGACAGGCGGTTGTCCTCGCCGATGACCGGCGCCAGCGCCCCGCCCCGGGCCCGGTGGAACCAGGACGCCGCCGTCAGCGCGCCGGCCACCACCAGCGCCGCCCCGAGTCCGGCGGTGCGCGCGGCGGACCAGCCGGTGCCGACCGCGGTGAGCGACTGCCCGAGCAGCAGCAGGACGACAGCGGCCCACACGACGGCCGCCGTACGGCGGCCCAGCGCCGCGAGCCACGCGTCGCCCTCGGCACGGCCGCGTTCGGCGACGGCCTCCGCGGACTGGGTCAGCTCCTCCGAGACCCACTGGCGCGAGGCGGAGGCCGAGTGGGCCACCGCGGCGGGCAGCCCCTGACCGGCCGCGAACTCGTCCCGCCGCAGCAGGAAGGCGGCGACCGCCCGGCGGTGCCCCTCGCGGGCGCCGTGCGGGCAGTCCCCGCAGGTGCAGCCACCGCCGTGCGCCGCCTCGTACGCGTCCCTGTCCGAGCCGCTCCCGCGTCTCGCCTCCTGCACCGCCACGCCCTACGCCCGCCTTCCCGCACCCGCTAAGTCCCTTGGAACGACAGCGAATTGTGCCGTATCCCGCCCCGCGCCCGCGCGCGGCCCCGCGCAACGTCTGCTCAGCGCCGGTGATGCGCGGATCGCCGTGTTGACGCCGCCCCGAGCCGCCTCGGACGCGGTCAGTCGAACAGGTCCGGTTCGCGTCGGGTGACCTCCTGCCACAAGGGCTGGTAGTTGATCCACGCCACCAGGTCGCCGCCGAGCTGCTCCCGGGTCGCCACGGCCTGCCGGTGGCCGATCGGCACCGGCCGCCCCGCCGCCTTCGCCAGCAGCTGCACCTGGCAGGACCGCTCCAGCGACAGGAACCACCAGGCCGCCGCGTCCACGGAGTCGCCGACCGTCAGCAGCCCGTGGTTGCGCAGCACGAGCGCCTTGCCGGAGCCGAGCACCCGTGCGATGCGCCGCCCCTCCTCGGCGTCGACGGCGACGCCCGAGTAGGAGTCGTACAGGGCGTGGTCCTCGTAGAAGGCGCAGCTCTCCTGGGTGATCGGTTCGAGCGGCTCGCCGAGGGCCGACAGGGCGCGCCCGTGCACCGAGTGGCAGTGGGCGACCGCGACCACGTCCGGACGGGCGGCGTGGACCTGGGAGTGCACCGTGAAGGCGGCCTGGTTGACGTGGTGGCCGCCCTCCACCACCTGGCCCTCGGAGTTGACCAGCACCAGATCGCTCACCGTGATGTGCGCGAAGGGCACGCCGAAGGGGTTGACCCAGAAGCAGTCGGTGTACAGGGGGTCGCGGACCGTGATGTGACCGGAGACCCCGTCCTCGAACCCGTGGCGCCCGAAGAGGCGCAGCGCGCCCGCGAGCCGCTCCTTGCGGTGCCGGCGTTCGTCCTCGACCGAGTCGTGCCTGGGCGGCATCGCGAACCGCAGCCGGTCGGTGGGCAGCGGCGGGGGCTCGGCGGCCCCGGGCGTCCCGTGCATGTGTTCTCTGTCCTTCGGCGCCGGTTGTGCCCTACGTGCCGGAAGTTACCGGCGGTGCGGCCGGGAGGACAGGTTCGGGGGCCAATACGCGACAGAGGATGTCGGTTTTGGCGTTCACACTCGGCGTATGACATCAGGCACCCCTGTGAACTGGGCCGGTTTCGCCGCCGCCGAACCGGGCCTGGCCGACACCGTCGAGGCGCGCTTCGGCGCGTACCCGCACCACGTGCTCGCCACCCTCCGCAAGGACGGTTCGCCCCGCACCGCCGGACTGGAGGTGCGGTTCCTCACCGGCGAGCTGTGGCTCGGCATGATGCCGGACTCGCTGAAGGCGCTCGACCTGCGCCGCGACCCGCGCTTCGCACTCCAGGCGAACCCGGGGGACGGCACCGGCATGGGCGGCGGGGACGTGCGGATCACCGGCCGGGCGATCGAGGTCGAGGACCCGCGGACAAAGGCCGGATACGTGCGAGAGGTGGAACCGCCGGAGCCGTTCCACCTCTTCCGCACCGAGCTGACGGAGGTCGTGCGCACCCGCGTCGAGGACGACGAGTACCTCGTCGTCGAGGTCTGGCAGCCCGGCAGACCCCTGCGCACCGTCAGGCGCGCCTGAGGGTCACTCCCACTCGATCGTGCCCGGGGGCTTCGAGGTCACGTCGAGGACGACGCGGTTGACGTCCGTGACCTCGTTGGTGATCCGGGTCGAGATCTTGGAGAGCACCTCGTACGGCAGCCGGGACCAGTCGGCCGTCATGGCGTCCTCGGAGGAGACCGGCCGCAGGACGATCGGGTGGCCGTAGGTGCGGCCGTCGCCCTGGACGCCGACGGAGCGGACGTCCGCGAGGAGCACCACCGGGCACTGCCAGATGTCGCGGTCCAGGCCGGCCGCGGTCAGCTCCTCGCGGGCGATGGCGTCGGCCTCGCGCAGCAGGTCGAGCCGCTCCTTGGTGACCTCGCCGACGATCCGGATGCCGAGGCCCGGGCCCGGGAAGGGCTGGCGCTGGACGATCTCGTCCGGCAGGCCCAGCTCCTGGCCGACCATCCGGACCTCGTCCTTGAACAGCTGGCGCAGCGGCTCGACCAGCTCGAACTCGATGTCGTCCGGGAGCCCGCCCACGTTGTGGTGGGACTTGATGTTGGCGGTGCCGGTACCGCCGCCGGACTCGACCACGTCCGGGTAGAGCGTGCCCTGCACCAGGAAGGCGACCTCGGGGCCCTCCTCCCGCATGATCTCCAGCTGGGCCTGCTCGAAGACCCGGATGAACTCGCGGCCGATGATCTTCCGCTTCTGCTCGGGGTCGGAGACCCCGGCCAGCGCGCCCAGGAACCGCTCGCTGGCGTCCACGACCTTCAGCTGCACGCCGGTCGCGGCGACGAAGTCCTTCTCGACCTGCTCGGTCTCGCCCTTGCGCATCAGGCCGTGGTCGACGTAGACGCAGGTCAGCTGGGAGCCGATGGCCTTCTGGACGAGCGCGGCGGCCACGGCGGAGTCCACGCCGCCGGACAGCCCGCAGATGGCGCGCTTGTCGCCGACCTGCGCGCGGATGGCCGCGACCTGCTCCTCGATGACGTTGCCCGTGGTCCAGTCGGGGCTCAGGCCCGCGCCCCGGTACAGGAAGTGCTCCAGCACCTGCTGCCCGTGCGTGGAGTGCATGACCTCGGGGTGGTACTGGACGCCGTAGAGCTTCTTCTCGTCGTTCTCGAAGGCGGCGACCGGGACGACGTCCGTGGAGCCGGTGACGGTGAAGCCCTCGGGGGCGGCGGAGCAGGCGTCGCCGTGCGACATCCACACCGACTGCTCGGCCGGGGTGCCCTCGAAGAGGGTGGAGGACGGCTTGGAGACGGCCAGCTCGGTGCGGCCGTACTCACGGGCGCCGGAGTTGTCGACGGTGCCGCCGAGGGTCTGCGCCATCAGCTGGAAGCCGTAGCACATGCCGAAGACGGGGACGCCGGCCTCGAACAGGGAGCGGTCCAGGGTGGGGGCGCCCGCCTCGTACACCGACGAGGGGCCGCCGGAGAGGATGATGGCCGCCGGGTTCTTGGCGAGGATCTCCTCGACCGGCATGGAGCTCGGCACGATCTCGCTGTAGACCCGCGCCTCGCGGACACGACGGGCGATGAGCTGGGCGTACTGCGCGCCGAAGTCGACGACCAGGACGGTGTCGGGGGCGGCGGCAGCGGGAGTCGCTGATGACACGGGGTGCCTTCCGGCGGTCGGGCGGGGGGCTTGTGCCCCCGATTCTACCGAGCTGGGCAGGTGGCCCCGACCCCGCCGTGGTCCCGCACCCGTCCACCGGGCGTCCCACCATGCGAACCGGCTCGGACACCGGCTTGGACACGGGCCGCCGCCGGGGCATACTGGGCCCATGCTCAAGCACCAGGCGTTCCTGTTTACCTATGGCAACCGGCCCACCGGCTGCCATGGTCGTGCTGCTTGAGCAACTGACAAGCGACTTCCCAGGCGCCCCGGGCCGACAAGGTCCGGGGCGCCTGGCGTTTGCGGACCGTGCCGGTCCGGGGTGCCGCCACCCTTCGGCGAGGAGCCACCGACATGACCGTCACCGCAGCAGACAAGACCGGCGCCCGCACCCCCGAGGCCGCCGACGTGATCACCGGCGCCCGGGAGCGGATCGACGCCCTGGACGACCGGATCATCGGGCTGATCCAGGAACGGATGGCCGTCTCCGCGGTCATCCAGGAGGCGCGGATCACCTCCGGCGGCCGACGCGTGAACCTCTCCCGCGAGATGGAGGTGCTGGACCACTACCGGGAGGCGCTGGGCAAGCCGGGCACGGCGCTGGCGATGACGATGCTGGAGCTGTGTCGCGGGCGGGTGTGAGGATCGCGACGCGGCCGGGGGGTCGCATCTGAGTTCGGGCCCCTTCTCACCCGTACGGCGCGTGACCGGCACGCGAGCGGCTTCGTTGGTCCCGGTGTCCGTGTCAGCCAGGGGCGGACCCGAAAGAACCACGCGTGGCTCGCTGGAGCGATGAGGCGTACGGATCATGCCGTGCGTCGTGGGACCTCGCTCCAGGAAGTGACCGGACGGCAGGGGACAGCAGCCCGGTCACCCATGAGAACGGCCGGCTCCGGGGACGCCCGGGGCCGGCCGACGGGACGAGTCCCTCATTCGACGCGAGCCCGTCTCCGACGGCGACGCCGCCTCCCCTTCCTGCCTCCCGCGCCCTCCCCCTTCCTGCCTCCCGCGCCCTCCCGAGTGGCACAGGCCACATAAGGATTCTGTGAATGTGGGGACAACCATTCACAGGCTTCGCCGATCAGAACAGGCATGGAGTGGGGACCCGCGCTCGGAGGGGGGTGCGGGTCCGCTACTTCTTCGGCGGCACCGTCGGCATCTCCAGGAACGGCAGGCGCAGCGCGCCGAAGGCCTGCTCCGGAACGGCCGGCGACCGGGGCGCGACGGCGGCCACCCGCTCGTACCCGGCGCCCTGCGCGGGGCGCGGGTCGCTCTCGCCCTTGTTGGGCCAGTACGACATCGCGCGCTCGGCCTGCGCGGTGATGGTCAGGGACGGATTGACGCCGAGGTTGGCCGAGACGGCGGCGCCGTCGACGACCGAGATGCCGGGGTGGCCGTAGAGGCGGTGGTAGGGGTCTATGACGCCGGTCTCGCGGGAGGCGCCTATCGGGCAGCCGCCGAGGAAGTGGGCGGTGAGCGGGGTGCCCATCAGCTCGCCGACGTTGGAGCCGGCGAAGCCGTTGATCTCGGCGGCGAGTGCGGAAGCACCGTCGGTGGCGGCCTTGATCTGCTTGGGGTTGGGCGAGCCGTGGCCCTGGCGCGCGGTGAGCAGGCCCTTGCCGACGCCCGTCGGTTTCAGGTGCGTGGTCAGGGAGTTGTCCAGGGACTGCATGACCAGGCCGATGATGGTCCGCTCGGACCACTTGCGGTTGGAGAGCGACCGCAGGACCAGCAGCGGGTGCTTGGCCGCGTGGCCGAGGAAGCCCAGGACGCGCGAGGCGCCCGAGGCGGTCTGCCCGGCGTAGGGGACCTGGAGGATGGACAGGCCGCCCATCGAGTTGGAGCCCTTGCCGTAACGGACCGGTTCGATGTGGGTGTTGGCGTCCGGGTGGATGGAGGACGTGATGGCGACGCCGCGCGTGAAGTCGGCCCGCGGCTCGCCGGTGGCGTTGCGGTAGCGCCGGTCGTCGGTCTGGGCGCCGACCAGTGCCTCGGAGTTGGTGCGGGTCAGCTCGCCGAGCGCGTCCGACAGGTACGGGAGCTGGCCGCCCGCCTTCATACGGTGCAGCAGGGTCTGGGTGCCGTAGGTGCCGGCGGCCAGGACGACGCGGCGGGCGGTGAAAGTGCGGCCCGCGTCCTTCCCGCGGTTCCCGCGCTTTCCACCCTTGCCGCGCTTCTTGTGGTCGGTGGGGAGCGTGGCGACCGCGAAGCCGCCGCGCGAGTCGTCCGTGACGGAGACGGCCGTGGTCATCGGGTGGACGACGGCACCGGCCTTCTCGGCGAGGTAGAGGTAGTTCTCGTTGAGGGTGTTCTTCGCGCCGTGCCGGCAGCCGGTCATGCACTCGCCGCACTCGTTGCAGGCCTTGCGGTCGGGGCCCGCGCCGCCGAAGTACGGGTCGGGCACCTGCTCGCCCGGCCCGGCCTTCGCCGTGCCGTCGGCGTCCTCGCCGTCGCCGAAGAAGACGCCGACCGGGGCCATGTGGAAGGTGTCGCCGCAGCCCATCCGCTCGGCGGCGGCCTTCAGGTGCACGTCGGAGGGGGTCATCGTCGGGTTGAGCCGGACCCCGAGCATGCGCCGGGCCTGGTCGTAGTACGGCGTCAGTTCCTCGTGCCAGTCGGTGATGCCGCGCCACTGGGGGTCGTCGAAGAAGGGCTTCGGCGGCACGTACAGGGTGTTGGCGTAGTTGAGCGAGCCGCCGCCGACCCCGGCGCCTGCCAGGACCATGACATTCCCGAGCAGGTGGATGCGCTGGATGCCGAACATGCCGAGCTTCGGCGCCCAGAGGTAGTTCTTCAGGTCCCAGGAGTTCTTGGGCAGCGACTCCCGGGTGAAGCGGCGGCCGGCCTCCAGGACGCCGACGCGGTAGCCCTTCTCGGTGAGGCGGAGGGCGGAGACGGAGCCGCCGAAGCCGGATCCCACGACGAGGACGTCGTAGTCGTACCCGTTCTCGTCCCGGGTCTGGACAGAGTTCTCCTGCGACACGTGCTCTCCTCGTTGAGAACGGGCGGTGGTGGGCGTTGGTCGGGCGGGTCAGCGGAAGCGGAACGCCTTCATCAGGCGCAGGCTGCGGCTCATGAACGCCGCGTACTTCTCGTCGTCCATGCCGAGCGAGGGCGCCATCGGCAGCAAGCGCTGGTGGGCGACGGTCTGGGCCTCGGTGTACTTGAGGATGCCCTCGGAGCCGTGCCGGCGGCCGAGGCCGGAGTCCTTCATGCCGCCCATCGGGGACTGCACGCTGCCGTAGGCGGGCGCGTACCCCTCGTTGATGTTGACGGTGCCGGTGCGCAGCCGGGCGGCGACGTCGCGGCCGCGTCGGGCGTCCTTCGTCCAGACCGAGGAGTTCAGGCCGTACGGCGTGGAGTTGGCGTGCTCGACGGCCTCGTCCTCGGTCGTGAAGCGGTAGACGGAGACGACCGGGCCGAAGGTCTCCTCGGCGCACACCGTCATGGGGGCCACGACGCCGTCGAGGATGGTCGGCTCGTAGAAGTACGGGCCTATGTCCGGGCGAGCGACACCACCGGCGACGAGCTTCGCGCCCCGCTCCACGGCGTCCGCCACGTGCGCCTGCACGGTCGCCAGCTGCCGCTCCCCCACCAGCGAGCCCATGTCGGCGCCGTAGGAGAGGGAGGTGCCGAGCCGCATCGCCCTGGTGCGGGCGGCGAAGCGCTCCAGGAAGGCGTCGGCGACGGACTCGTGGACGTAGAGCCGCTCGATGGAGATGCACAGCTGGCCGGCCGAGGAGAAGCAGGCGCGGACGGCGCCCGCCGCGGCCTTCTCGATGTCGGCGTCCTCCAGGACCAGCATGGCGTTCTTGCCGCCGAGTTCCAGGGAGACGCCGACCAGGCGGGCGGCGGCGCCCTGGGCGACCTCGCGGCCGGTGCGGGTGGAGCCGGTGAAGGAGACGTAGTCGGCGTGCTTGACCACCTCGGGGCCGACGACCGGGCCGTCGCCGAGGACGACCTGGAAGACCTCGGCGGGCAGCCCGGCCTCGACGAGCAGGTCACGGGCCCACAGGGCGGTCAGACAGGTCTCGGTGTCGGGCTTCATGACGACCGCGTTGCCCGCGACGAAGGCGGGGAGCGCGTCGCCGACGGACAGCTCCAGCGGGTAGTTCCAGGGGGCTATCTGGCCGACGACGCCGCGCGGGTGGCGCAGCTCGGTGACCTTGGTGAGGGTCGGTACGGCGCCGGTGTGCCGCTTGGGCCGCAGGTACGCCGGGGCCTTGCGGCCGTAGTGCCGGGCGGCGACCGCGACGGCCTGGACCTCCTCGTGGGCGTGCAGGCGGGCCTTGCCGGTCTCCAGCTGGATGAGGTCGAGGACCTCGGCCTGGCGCGCGAGGACCAGGTCGTGGAAGCGCAGCAGGACCGCGGCCCGCTGCCGCACCGGCACCCGCGCCCACACGGCCTGGGCGGCGCGGGCCCGCTCGAAGGCCGCGGCCACGTCCTCGGGCGTCGCCTCGGGCAGGTCGGCCAGCTTCTCGCCGGTGAACGGGGTGTGGTTGGCGGTGCGGCCGGAGCCGGCCACGCCCTTGGTGAGCTGGGCGACCAGCTCGGGCGTGACCACGTCGGCAGCCGTGCGGGCGCCCTCCGGGGTGGGGGCGAGGGGGTTCGTGCCGGTGAGTTCCGGGGCCTGCGCGTCCGTCATGAGCCGCAGGGTATGACGCCGGGCGGGCTTTGTGTACCCGTCGGTAATGGGGATTCACGGTGATTCACCGAGTGCTCACACACCGCCAGTGATCGCTGGCAACAAACCCGCTGATCAGGGCGTTGTGCGAGCGGAGCGCTCAGGTGCCGTCGATGTCCAGATTGGCGACGGCCGTACTGGCCACCTCGCGCCCCCGCGCGGTGAAGTCGCCCTTGCCCGGGTAGCTGACGGTGAGCTTGTACATGTCGCCCGCGGACGTGCGGTAGTAGAAGATCCGCACTTCGCGCGGGCGGGGGTTCTGGCTGTCGGTGGTGGTGTAGACGACCGTGTTCTCGGCGGACTTCCCGCCCCGGTACTCGGTCTCCCTGGGGTCGGTCTTCGGGTTCTCGGGCATGGAGAGGTCGTACGCCCCGCTCTCCTTGAACTTCCCGTCGTCGTCGTACATCTCGGCCGCGGCGGACCCGGCGATGTTGCCCAGGGTGTCCTCCGCCTTCTTGTCCAGGGTCAGGCCGATCCAGACGGCGCCGCTCTCGTCGGTGTAGGTGACCCAGTGCTGGTCGGCCTCCTCGGACACGGTGCGCTTGTAGTCCTCGGGCACCGCCAGGGTCGCGGCGAGCTGCTTCTCGTGCGGGGTGTCCCAACCGTCGGGCAGCGGTCCCGCGAAGGGCTCCGCGAGCAGCAGGTACGAGGCCACCGCCGCCGCGACGACCACCGAACCGAGGGCGATCCACGCGTTGCGGCCCAGCCGGACGCTCCAGCGGGACGCGGGCGCCGCGCCCGGCCCCTCGGGCCCGTCGAGCCGGACCACCTGGGTGGGCGGCGGCGCGGGCTGCGGCGCGGGCGGGTTCGCCGCGGCGTCCAGCAGGGCGCGGACCCGGGCGGCGTCCGGACGGCGCGCCGGGTCCTTGTCCAGCAGGCCCGTGATCACCTCGGCCAGCGGGCCCTGCGCGGAGGCGGGCGGCGCGGGCGTGGCGTTGAGCACCGACTGGAGCGTGGCGGGGGTGTTGCTGCGGCGGAACGGCGAGACGCCCTCCGTCGCGGCGTACAGCACCACGCCAAGGGACCACAGGTCGCTCGCCGGGCCGGGGCGCTGGCCCAGCACCCGCTCCGGGGCGATGTACTCGGGCGAGCCGACGAAGCCGCCGGTGTCGGTCAGGCTGGTCTCGCCCTCGATCTGGGCGATGCCGAAGTCGGTGAGGACGACCCGGTCGTGCCGGCCGAGCAGGACGTTGTCCGGCTTCACGTCCCGGTGCAGGACTCCGGCGGCGTGCGCGGCCTCCAGCGCGCCGAGCACCTCGAGGCCGATCCGGGCGGCCTCGCGGGCGCTCAGGGTGCCCTCCTGGAGGGCGTCGCCGAGCGAGCGTCCGCGCACGAGTTCCATCACGATCCACGGCTGGTCGTCCACGACCGCCACGTCGTGCACGTCGACCACCGCGGGGTGGTCGAGCCGGGCGGCGGCGCGCGCCTCGCGGCGCATCCGCTCGAAGGCGTTGGCGCGTTCGCGTTCGGTAAGGTGGTCGGGGACGCGGGGCTCCTTGACGGCGACCTCGCGGTCGACGGTCTCGTCCTTCGCCCGCCAGACGGTGCCCATGCCGCCGTGCCCGAGCTTCGCGATCAGCCGGTAGCGGCCGGCGATCAGCCGCCCGGCACCCGGCTCCGGGACCGCGGCCGCGGGAGTGGCCGCCGGGGCCGCCGGAGGTGCCGCCGCAGGAGTGGACGACGGGGACTGCGACCGCGACGGTACGACCTGGGTCGGTGTCGCGTACGGATTGCCGGGATGCGGCACCGCGGCCGGCCGGTTCGGCGGTTGCAGGTCAAAACTCGTCGGCTCGTCCGCCCCACTGCGGGGCCCCCCGTTGCTGCTCATGCGTCCATCCATATCGCGCCGGACGTGCCCCTTTCCACCGCGGATGCCCGGTGGTCACAGACCCGTGACGCACGATGCCGCTTATCTCCCGTTTAGGTGCCGTTGCCGGAACCGGAACCGGAGGCGGTCGGGGACCCGGGATCCGCCGTCGTCGGTGTCGTCGTCGGTGTCGGCGGTGTCGACGTCGGCGTGGCGGGCACCGAGCTGGTCGGCGTGCCGCCCCCGTCGTCGCCTCCGTCCGCGAACAGCGCGGCCGCGGACACGCCCGCGCCCGCCGCCGCGACGACCAGCAGCACCGCCAAAAGCACGCTCCGCTTCACGCTCCGCGGCGCGCGCAGGGGCTGGACGGTGGCGGCCTCCTCCGGTGTCGCGGGCGTTCGGCCGGTGCTCAGGAAGGCGCGCAGCATCCGCTGGGCCGACGCCGCGTCCAGCCGCCGCCGCGGATCGCGTTCCAGCAGGCCCCGTACGACCGGGAGGAGCGGCCCGGCCTGCGCCGGTGGGCGGATCTCCTCGGTGACCACGGCGTGCAGGACACCGCCCAGCGAGTCGCGGTGGAAGGGGGACGCGCCGCTGAGGACCGCGCACAGCAGCACGCCCAGCGACCACAGGTCGGACTCGGGGCCCGTCCCGGCCCCGGACATCCGCTCCGGCGCGGTGTACTCGGGGGAACCGACGAAGGAACCGCTCTCGGTGAGCGTGGTGGCGCCCGCGACCTGGGCCACCCCGAAGTCGGTGAGGACGACCCGGCCGTCGTCGGCGACCAGCACGTTCGACGGCTTCACGTCCCGGTGCAGGATCCCGGACGCGTGGGCCGTGTCCAGGGCGTCGAGCAGGGCGACGCCGATGCGGGCCGCCTCGACGGCGTCGACCGGACCACGCGCGAGGACGCGGTCGGCGAGCGAGCCGCCGTCGACCAGTTCCATGACCATGTACGCGCGTTCGTCGTCCTCGACCACGTCGTGCACGACGATGACGTGCGGGTGCCGCAACTGGGCGACGGCGCGGGCCTCGCGCAGGGTGCGCTCACGGCGCCGTCGGGCCTCGGTCGCGGAGAGGGTCTCGTCGAGCGGGAGGGCCTTCACGGCCACTTCGCGGGCGAGCAGTTGGTCGGTGGCCCGCCACACGATGCCCATGCCGCCGCGGCCGAGCCGCTCATGGAGCCGGTAACGGCCCGCGATGACACGCCCGCCCGCCCCCTCGGTCACCATGCGTCCCATCATGCCCCACCGGACGCACCGGCTCCGGGCCGCTGTCACACGGGTGGCCGACAACCGACGGGCGTGCGGACGGTGTCATGACGGGAGCACGGCTCAGCCGGTCTTCTCCTGCCAGCCCTGCAGCACCGCCTTGAACCGCCGTTGCGTGGCCGGCCAGTCGCCCGCCGGTCCCGTCATGTTGAGGGCGTACTCGACGCCGTCGCGGGACATGTACATCTGCGACACGGCGCGGCGCGGGCCGGGGAACTCGGTGTCCTTCGCCAGCGCGGTCCAGGTGTACTCCCACCGGGCGCTGTCGCGGTCGCGGTAGCCGGCGCGTTCGAGCTTGACGCGCTGGTAGTCGACGAGCCGCTGGAGCAGTTGGGCGTCCAGGTCCTGCTGGTGCGCGTACGGGTCGTTGTAGTCGGGTGCGGTGTCGATGGATATGCGCAGGACGTGGTTGCCGCCGTCGGGGGTGTAGTCGATCTGCCGGAGTTCGCCGCTGTCGCCGTCGAAGTCGCTGCGCTGCCAGTTCTCGGGCAGGTAGAGGCTGAAACCCAGCGGGTCGTCGCGGCGTGTCCAGTCGGCCGGGACGGATCCACCGGGGCCCTTGCCGGTCGTGGCGGAGGCGGAGGGGGAGGGAGCGGCCGAACCGGTCGGCCCCTGGGTGGGGTCGGGCGCCGCAGACGAGCCGCCGTCGTCGCGCTGTTGCAGCACCACGGCGGTACCCGCGCCGATCAGCGCGGCGACGGCGACGACCAGGGCGAGCGTGCGCATGCGGACCCGCCGTGCCCGCCCGGGAACGGCCCCGCCCGCCGCCGGGGCCGTCGCGTAGCCCGGCGCGGTGTACCCGCCCGGGGCGTGTCCGCCGTGGGCCTGTCCGCCGTGGGCCTGTCCGCCGTGGGTGTGTCCGCCTTGGGTGTGTCCGCCCTGGGTGTGTCCGGTCGGCGCGGGCCCGACCGCCGTGGGACCGGTCGCCGGCGGGTACGGCGTGGCGCCGGTTCCTCCGGCCTGCGGGTACGGCGTGGCGCCGGTCCCGCCGGCCGGCATCCCCTGGACGGCCGTGTCGCCCGCCCGCGGCGGCCCCGCGTACTGGGTGGTCGGCACGTAGGCCTGGGCCGCGTCCGGGCGTCGGCCCTCGGCCGCCTGGGCGAGCAGGTGCTCGGCCTCGGTCGCGTCGGGCCGCTCGGCCGGGTCCTTGCGCAGCAGGGCGCTGATGACGGGCGCGAGCGCACCGGCGTACCGGGGCTCGGTGGCCTCCTCCTCGACGACCGCCTGCATGGTGGTCAGCGGTGAGGTGCGGCGGAACGGCGACCTGCCCTCCACCGCCGTGTACAGCGTCGCGCCGAGCGCCCACAGGTCGGAGGACGGGCCGGGATCGTGGCCGCGCACGCGCTCGGGCGCGAGGTAGTCGACTGAGCCGACGACCTCGCCGGTCCGGGTGATGGTGGAGTCGCCCTCGATCTGCGCGATGCCGAAGTCGGTGAGCAGCACCCGGCCGTCGTCGGCGAGCAGCACGTTGCCCGGCTTGACGTCGCGGTGCAGGACTCCGGCGGTGTGCGCGGCGCGCAGGGCCCGCAGCACCCACAGACCGACGCGGGCCGCCTCCCGCGGCTCGACCCGCTCCTCCTCCTTGACGGCGTCGGCCAGCGAGCGGCCCTCGACCAACTCCATCACGATCCACGGCCGGCCGTCGTGTTCGAGTACGTCGTGCACGGTGACGACGGCCGAGTGGTTGATCCGTGCCGCCGCGCGCGCCTCGCCCCGGGTGCGTGCCAGGAGGATGGCCTGGTCGCTCTCGGAGACGTAGAGCGCGGCGGTCAACTCCTTGATGGCGACGGTCCGGTGCAGCACCTCGTCGTGTGCGCGCCACACCCGGCCCATGCCGCCGCTGCCGATGGCTTCCCCGAGCCGGTAGCGTCCCGCGACGAGCCGGCCCTGCATCTGATTCACGTTGCCCCGCAATGGTCTTGTCAGGGTCAGACTAGGGACCGGCCCCCGCTCGGGGAACGGGTGGGGTGGCATGGAAACCGCTCTGTGACGGTTGTCGCTTTCCGTGACGGGAGGCAACCATCGGGCCGAACTGCGTTCAGCGCGTGTACTGGTAGGTGGCCGAGGCCTGCTCGAACAGCCGGGTCACCTGGTCACGCTCCGCCTCCGGACCGCGGACCTGCACCACGTGGTAGCGGCCGTCGATGAGGATGGCGACGTTGCGCACGTACAGCTCGCCACCGGCTCCGGTCCAGGTGAACTGCCCCTCCGCCATGGTCCGTCCGCCGACCTCGATGGTCTTCAGGCCGCTGGAGGTGGCCCAGCTGGAGGCGCGGTACGAGGCCAACTCGGGTTCGCTGTCGCGCTGGTAGGTCATCGGGTCGTCGCCGAACTCCGAGGCGCGGTCGCGGCCCGGCACGACGATCAGCTCGAAGTCGCCCTTGCCGTAGACGACCTGACCGCTGCCGTTGCGGGGCGTGCGGTTCCAGCCCTCGGCGACGGCGACGCGGAAGCCCTCGGCGTCCTTGCGCAGGGTGAATCCGTCGGCGACGTTGGACTGGGGCTCGGTGGAGCCGCCCGCCGTCCGCGAGGCGCCGGGGTCGGGCTCCGGGGAGCTGCGGTCCGGCCGGGGTTCGCCGCCGGCGTCCGGTGACTTCGCGGGCGGTGCCTGGCTCGCCTCGCCGGCGGCGCCGGTGCGGTCGGCGGTCCCGGCCCCGCTCGTGTCGCTCTTGGGCATGAAGAACATGGCGTAGGCGACCGCTCCGGCCATCGCGAGCAGTATCAGCAGGAGCAGGGTCCGGCCGAGGCTGCGTGGCGAGCGGTCGGTCTCCGCCCTGCCCCGCTTGTGCCGTCCGTGGTGCGCGGGCAGTCCGGCGCGCCGCCTGCGCACCAGCTCGCCGCGGCGGCGCACGATGGGCAGCCGGCCGGTCTCGACGGGGGGCGCCGAGATGACGTGCAGACCGGCCTCCGGCTCGGGCGCGGACCGGACGAGGGAGCGCAGCCAGCCGCTCAGTTCCTCGAAGTCGATGCGTTCGGTGGGGTCCTGACGCAGCAGCGACTCCACGACCGGCCGGAGCGGCCCGCACTCCTCGGCGAAGGCGGGCGGCTCCGCGCACACGATCTGCACCAGCTCGGCGGTCGACTCCTCCGGGTAGGGCGCGTGCCCCTGCACGGCACGGAAGAGCAGCGCGCCGAGGGCCCACAGGTCGGTGGCGGGGCCGATGGGCGCGGCCAGCTGCCAGTTCTCGTGCACGGGACCGGCCTGTTCCGGCGCCCAGCGCTCGGTCACGGGGCCGACCACGGCCATCCGTGTCTGGCGGGCCCGCTCGGCGGCGAGCGCGGTGGCCGGATTTCGCTGCCCGGGCGTACGCCCGGCCAGGTCGTCCCAGCCCGCGGCGGGCCGGGACCCGCCCTCGCGCTCCGGGTCGGCCGCCCCGGAGGGTGCTGCCCGCCACGGCCCGGCGGCGGCCTCGGAGGCGCCCTCCCTCGACCGTGCGGCGGGCCCGGCGGCGGTCTCCCGCCACGGGGCGGCGGGCCCCGCGGTGTCCTCCGGCCGCGCGCCGGGCAGGGCCCGCCCTGCCGCCGGGCGGGGGGCGGGGAACGCCGGGTCGTCCGTGGGATGTGCGGCGGAGGACGCAGGATCAGGGGTACGGGGTGTGGCGCCGTGCCAGGCGGTGGTGCGTACGCCGTAGGGGTCCGTGATCTGCCCCGGCGGCACGGCGGCACCGGACGGGGCGGGGTCGCCGACGCTCTCCTCGTCCCACGGTGCGCCGGATGCGCTGTCGGGCCCTATGGCGTACGGAGCCTGGCCGGAACCGGCGGCGAAGGCGGCCCGGACGCTTCCCTGGCCGGGCCGGGCGTCCGGCGCGCCGCCGCCCGCCTCGACGCCGTGGCCGGTCCGTGCCCCGCCGGGCGCGGTGCCGTGCGGCGACCGGCCGTCGCCGTCGTACGAGGAGCCGGGACCCGTGGCGAGGCCCGGGCGTCCGCCGCTCGTGCCGGGGCCGCCGGCCTGCGTGGCGCCGTCGGGGGCGGAACGGGCGCCCGGCAGGGCCGCGCGGCCGTTCTGGGCCTCCTGGACGCGGGCCGCGGCCCTGGCTCCGGCGCGGTAGGCGGCGATCGCGCTAGCCCGGGCGGCGCGGGCGTCCGCGGCGGCGTCGAGCGAGGCGGGTGCGAGGCCCGCGGGGGCGGTGCCGGGAACCGGAGTCCCGGGCACCGGGAGCCCGCCGACGCCCCGCGCCTCGATGGCGGCCCGCCGGGCGGCCTCCGGGTCGGCGTCCCCGGACCGAAGACCCCGGCGCGCGGGACGCCGCCGCCCGCACCGGGGATCGCGTCGGGCTCGGGCGCGGCGTCCGGTTCCCCGTCGGGCGGCGGGGGCACCGGGTCGTACCCGCACAGCGCCTCCTCCGCCGCCCCGACCGCCAGGCCGGTCAGCATGACCCGCCCGTCGTCGCAGACGAGCACGGTGCGCGCGGTGATGTTGCGGTGCACCCAGCCGTACGAGTGCAGCACCCGCAGGGCCAGGAGGACGTCGGAGGCCACCTCGGCCGCCCGGTAGGGCGTCAGGGTCTGTTCGGTGAGCAGCGCGGCCAGCGGCCTCGCGGCCACCAGCTCGCTGACGATCCACAGCGAGCCGCCCTCGGCGAAGACGTCGAAGACCTGGTCCAGGCGCGGATGGTCGGGCACCGCCGCCGCGGCCTGCGCGGCCTCGACGGCGCGCCGCACCACCGGGTCGGCCGGACGCCTGGGCCCGCCGCCCGCGGCCGGGGGCCGCCTGCCGGGGTGCCGGACACCGCCGTCCCGGGCGGTGAAGCCGTCGGGCAGACCGTCCGCGTCGAGCACCTCGGCCTCGACGACCTCCGGCAACGGCACCTGCCGGACCAGGACTTCCTGGCCGCTGTAGGTGTCGAAGGCCCGGGTCTCGGTGAGTTCGTACTCGTCGGACGGCGGCAGGGGCAGGCGGTAGCGGTCGGCGAGCACCCGTCCCGCGTAGTCGTCCACGTCGCCACCCCCGGCAGCCGTCGGTCAATTCCGTTCGTCCGGCGGGCCGTTCCGGCTGCGTACGGTCCGCAACCACTCACGATACGTGCCGGAGGCAACCCGCAATGAGCTGATGCCAGATCTCGGGCGCCTCAAACCCGGGTCCCCTCGCGCCGGGGCCCGGGTCCCTCCGCTCAGGACTTGGGTTCGAAGGTCTTCGACAGGGTCCGCCAGGTGTCCCGGCGCAGGTCGTCGCCCCAGTCGGCGGCCTTCGCGGTGTACATGAGCGCGTAGCCCTGGTGGTCGTTGACGACGAACCCGCGGTCGACGGTGCGGTACTTGGTGCCGCCGTCGGTGTAGGTGAACTCCCAGTCGGCCGCGTTCCAGCCCCGGTAGCCCACCTTCTCTATGCGGACCTTCTGGTAGTTCGAGCGGACCATGTACTGCTCCTGGCTCTTCCAGTCCGCGACGGGGTCGCCCTTGGGCGTGGAGGTCCAGGCGACCAGCAACTTCTGTCCGCGGGGCCCGGTGAACCGGTCGCCGGAGGAGCCCGTGGAGGCGAACTTCCAGCCCTCGGGCAGTCCGATGCGGTAGCCCTGGCCGCCCTGGTGGGTGGTGGCCACGTCCTCGTCGTCGGACTTCCCGGCGTCGTCCGACTCGCCGTCGGTCGTGCCGGACGCGCTCGCCCCGGCGTCCGGGGCTCCGGTCGGGTCCCCGTCCGTCGCCGGGTCGGAGGCGGAGCCGTCGGTTCCGGTGCCGCTCTCCTCGTCCTGCTTGGTGTCGCCGCTCGCGCCGGCGGAGGCGACCGCCTTGCCGCCGTTGCCGCCCTCGGCGCCCTTGTCGTCGTCGCCACCGCCGAGCGTGAGCGCCAGCACGGTGCCGAGCACGGCCAGCGCCACGACCACGGCGATGATGATCAGCGTCCGGCGCGGCACCACGTCGGTGAGCGGGGCCCGGGGCACGGGCCGGGCGGGCAGGTCCGGCGGCGGTACGACGGGCCAGCCGGAGCTGCGCGCTCCCCGGCCGCGTTCGCCGCACCGGCCCCCGGGCCGACGGCACCTGGACGCGCGCCCGCACCCGCGCCAGGTCCCGCGACCGATCCCGCCCTCGGCGCCGAGCGGGGCGGCGGCCGTCCCGCCGGATCCGTGGGGCGCGGCCCTGTGGGCCGTGCTCCCCTGGACTGCGGTCCCGTGGGCGGTAGACGTCCCAGCGGCTCCAGCCGCGCTCCGGCCGCCGTCGCCCGGCTTGGCCCGCGAGGCGGCCGCGGCGCCCGCCGCACCGGCCCCGACCGCGGCCTTGCGCACCGAACGCAGCGCTCCGCGGAGCTTCTCCCCGGCCTCCTCGCCCAGCTTGCCGCCGGAGCCCTGGGAACCGCCGCCGCGGCGCCTGCGCCCGTCCGGCTGCGGGGGCAGCGGCACAACCTTGGTGGCGTCGACCGGCTCGGTCCCGGCCGTCTGCTCGGGCGCGTGGATGACCTTGTTCAGCATCGCGCGGGCGCCCGCGTCGTCGAGCCGCTGGTCGGGGTCCTTGGTGAGCAGCCCGTAGATGACGTCCCGCAGCGGGCCGGCGTTCTTCGGCTCCTCCAGGTTCTCCGTCATCACCGCGGTGAGCGTCGCGATCGCCGAGCCCCGGTCGTAGGGCGGGGTGCCCTCGACGGCGGCGTACAGCAGCCCGCCCAGCGACCACAGGTCGGCGGCCGGTCCGGGCTTGTGGCCGCGGGCGCGCTCGGGGGAGATGTAGGAGGGTGCGCCGACGAGCATGCCGGTGGAGGTGATGGAGGGGTCGCCCTCGACCTGGGCGATGCCGAAGTCGGTGAGCACGACCCGGCCGTCCTCCGCGATCAACACGTTCGACGGCTTCACGTCGCGGTGCAGGATGCCCTCGCGGTGCGCCGAGCGCAGCACGTCCAGGACCGCGAGACCGACCTCGGCGGCGCGCCGGGGCTCCAGCAGTCCGTCCTCACGGATAGCCTCGGCGAGCGACTTGCCCTCGACGAGTTCCATCACGATCCACGGCCGGTCGTCCTCCTCGACCACGTCGTAGACCGTGACGGCGCTGTTGTTGCGGATCCGCGCGATCGCCTTGGCCTCGCGCAGCGTGCGCGTGATCAGGCGCCGCTTCTCCTCCTCGTCGATGTTCCCCGGGAACCGCAGCTCCTTGACGGCGACCGTGCGTCCGAGGGTCTCGTCCTCGGCGCGCCACACCGTCCCCATGCCGCCGCGGCCGAGCACGTCTCCCAGCCGGTACCGCCCGGCGAGGAGACGTGCGCTCTTGTCCGTACGGGATGTCCCCGCCCGCTCCGCCTCCGACATGCGTCCCCTCATGCAACCCGCCCTGACAGAGCCTTCATTGTCCCTCACCCGACAAGTGCTCTACGCCCAGGGTGCCCGCAGGGTTCCCTCCCCGCCCTCCTCACCGCGCCGCGATGTCCGGCGCCCCCAGCCGCGCCGCGTCGGCCGTCAGGTCGTCGGGCTGGCGCTGCGACTCCCGCTCGGCCTCGACCCGCTTCTCGTAGTGCTGGATCTCCCGGTCGACCTGGCCCTTGTCCCAGCCGAGGACCGGCGCCATCAGCTCGGCGACCTCGCGGGCGCAGCGCGTGCCCCGGTCGAAGGTCTCGATGGAGATACGGGTGCGCCGGGTGAGTACGTCGTCCAGGTGCCGCGCGCCCTCGTGCGAGGCGGCGTAGACGACTTCGGCGCGCAGGTAGTCGTCGGCGCCGGTGAGCGGCTCGCCCAGGGAGGGGTCGGCGGCGACGAGTTCGAGCAGTTCCTCCGTCAGCGAGCCGTAGCGGTTGAGCAGATGCTCGACGCGTACGACGTGCAGCCCGGTGCGCGCGGCGATCCGGGCCCGCGCGTTCCACTGCGCGTGGTAGCCCTCGGCGCCGAGCAGCGGGGTCTCCTCGGTGACGCAGTCGGCGACCCGCAGGTCGAGCCCGTGCACCGCCTCGTCCACGGCGTCCTTGGCCATCACCCGGTACGTCGTGTACTTGCCGCCCGCCACGACGACCAGGCCGGGCACCGGGTGGGCGACGGTGTGCTCGCGCGACAGCTTGCTGGTGGCGTCCGACTCGCCGGCCAGCAGCGGGCGCAGCCCGGCGTACACGCCCTCGACGTCGTCGCGCGTGAGGGGCACCGACAGCACCGAGTTGACGTGTTCCAGCAGGTAATCGATGTCGGCGCTGGAGGCGGCCGGGTGGGCCTTGTCCAGGTCCCAGTCGGTGTCCGTGGTGCCGATGATCCAGTGCCGGCCCCAGGGGATGACGAACAGCACGGACTTCTCGGTGCGCAGGATCAGACCGGTGCTGGAGTGGATGCGGTCCTTGGGCACCACCAGGTGGATGCCCTTGGAGGCCCGGACGTGGAACTGGCCGCGCTCGCCCACCATCGCCTGGGTGTCGTCGGTCCACACCCCGGTCGCGTTCACCACCTGCTTGGCGCGGACCTCGTACTCGCCGCCCGCCTCGACGTCCTGCACCCGCGCGCCGACCACCCGTTCGCCCTCGCGCAGGAAGGAGGTGACCCGCGCACGGTTGGCGACCTTGGCGCCGTACGCCGCCGCGGTGCGCACCAGCGTGGCCACGAAGCGGGCGTCGTCCATCTGGGCGTCGTAGTACTGCAAGGCGCCGACCAGCGCGTCCTTCTTCAGGGCCGGCGCCACGCGCAGGGCGTGACGGCGGCTCAGGTGCCGGTGCAGCGGCAGGCCGCGCCCGTGACCGCGGGCCATCGACATGGCGTCGTAGAGCGCGACGCCCGAGCCCGCGTACAGCCGCTCCCACCCCTTGTGCTGGAGCGGGTACAGGAAGGGCACCGGCTTCACCAGGTGCGGCGCCAGCCGTTCGAGCAGCAGCCCGCGCTCCTTGAGCGCCTCCCGCACGAGGACGAAGTCGAGCATCTCCAGATAGCGCAGCCCGCCGTGGATCAGCTTGCTGGACCTGCTGGAGGTGCCCGAGGCCCAGTCCCGCGCCTCGACCAGGCCGACGGACAGGCCGCGCGTCACGGCGTCGAGCGCCGTACCCGCGCCGACCACGCCGGCACCCACCACCAGCACGTCGAGCTCGCGCTCGGCCATGGCCGCGAGCGACTCGGCGCGCTGCGCCGGCCCAAGGGTCGCTGTCCTCACTGCTGCCTCCCGCTGTCGGTCGCGTCGGCCGCACCCGTCGGGCGAGCCCGGTTCCTGGTACCCACCATGCCCAGATTCTGACCGGCCTGCCCGACTTCGGCAGCCGCAGGCCCGAACCTGTGGACAAGCCCGGGACCCGATGAGCCCCAGCCTGTGGACGACTTCCCCGCGGGCCCGCACCGGCGGGCACCGCACCGTCGACACTCGCCGAAACTCCGCAGATCAATACCGCAAATCGGTCATATTTACTCCTAGTCTGACGTTGTGCTCGCCCGTCCTGTCCACCGGGCTTGCGCACCTGTCCCGCTTCGGCTACTGGGAAGGACGGCCCACGCCATGCCCGCAGATCTCGCCGTCATCGGACTCGGCCCGTACGGCCTGCCGCTGGCCCAGGCCGCCGTCGCCGCCGGCATCCCCACCCTCGGCTACCGCACCGGCCCCGAGGCCGACCCGCTCACCCCCGCCGAGGTGCGCCGGATGCTCGCCACGGGCTTCCGCACCCCGACCGGACCGGCCGGACCGGCCGAGCTGGGCCGGGTCCGCACCGCCGTCATCTGCGCGCCCACCCCGCCGGGCGCGGACGGCGGCCTCGACCTCACCCAGATGGAGGCCGCGGCCCGCACCCTCGCCGCCCACATGCGCCCGCACACCACCGTCATCCTGGAGTCGCCGGTGCGGCCCGGGACGACGGAGGACTTCCTGCGTCCGCTCCTGGAGCAGGGCTCCGGGCTGCGCGCCGGCCGCGACTTCCACCTCGCCTACTCCCCCAGCCGCGTCGACCCCGGCAACCGCGACTTCACCCCGGCCAACACCCCGAAGGTCATCGGCGGCCTCACCCCCGCCTGCACCGAGTCGGCGGCCGCGTTCTACAGCCGCCTCACCGACAAGGTGGTCCGCGCCCGGGGCCCGCGGGAGGCGGAGACGGTGCAGCTCCTGGAGACCAACTTCCGGCACGTGAACATCGCCCTGGTCAACGAGATGGCGGTGCTCTGCGACGACCTCGGCGTCGACCTGTGGGACGTCCTGCGCTGCGCGGAGACCAAGCCCTTCGGCTTCCAGGCCTTCCGCCCGGGCCCCGGCGTCGGCGGCCACTCCGTCGCCCAGGACCTCACCGGCCGGGCCCCGCACAGCCTGCGCATGGTGGAGCTGGCCCAGCAGGTCAACGCCCAGATGCCCCGTTACGTCGTCCAGCGCGCCGCCGCCCTGCTCAACGAGCACGGCAAGTCCGCGCGCGGCGCCCGCATCCTCCTGCTCGGCGTCACCTACAAGGCCGACCTCGCCGACCAGCAGGCCACCCCGGCCGAGGAGATCGCGACCCGCCTGATGTCGATGGGCGCCGCCGTGAGCTACCACGACCCGCACATCCCGTCCTGGAACGTCGCCGACCGCCCCGTCCCCCGCGCCGACTCCCTCTACGAGGCCGCTGCCGACGCCGACCTCACGATCCTCCTCCAGCAGCACCGCACGTACGACCTCCAGGGCCTGTCGGTCAAGGCCCAGCTGCTCCTGGACACGCGGGGCGCCACACCCACGGGGGCGGCGCACCGGTTGTGAGACGGGGGCGCACGGGGGTGACCGTGCCACGGGGCTGGTGGTGGGAGGGCGGCTGCGCCGGTACGGTGGGGAGCGGATGGCGCCCTCCGCAGTGGGCCTGTGGCCGGGTAACGGGTGTCCGCCCCTGATTCTCGTAGGGACGGCCACTCACCGTCCGAAAGGGTGGAGCCCACCGCAGGGGATTTGCGGCAGGCTCCAGAAAAGTGAACGGAGTGTCCACCCCTACGTCTTATAGGGGTGGCCGCTCACTTCCCGTGAATCCGCAGGATCCACCTCCTCCGGAACTTCACCATCCGCAGACGGATCCGGTCCCAGCGGGTGGGCTTGCGGTGACGGCCCATGGCGCGCCCCCTTCCACGATGCCGCCCATATCCCGGTGAGGCGGTCCGTCTGGATTCGGGCCGGGCCCCGAGGAGCGGGGTCCGGAACGGTTCCTTGGAAGGGGGCGCCCCAAAGAACGGGGTCGCCGAGCAGGGACATTACCGATCCGGCACGGCCCTCCCCGGCGTATTCGTCCCGAACACCACCGCACGCCCCCGCGCCGCGTCGCGCGCCCCCTCAAGAACCCCCGAGCACGCGAAAGGGGCCGGTCACCCATCAGGTGACCGGCCCCTTCACATGCCGTGGCGACTACCGCCGGTGCTGCGAGTCCGCGACCGTCACCTCGACGCGCTGGAACTCCTTCAGCTCGCTGTAGCCGGTGGTGGCCATGGCGCGGCGCAGGGCGCCGAAGAAGTTCATCGAGCCGTCGGGGTTGCGCGACGGGCCGGTGAGGATCTCCTCGATGGTGCCGACCGTGCCGAGGTCGACCTTCTTGCCGCGCGGCAGCTCCTCGTTGACGGCCTCCATGCCCCAGTGGTTGCCCTTGCCCGGCGCGTCGGTGGCGCGGGCCAGCGGGGAGCCCATCATCACGGAGTCGGCGCCGCAGGCGATGGCCTTGGGCAGGTCGCCGGACCAGCCGACGCCGCCGTCGGCGATGACGTGGACGTACCGGCCGCCGGACTCGTCCATGTAGTCCCGGCGGGCCGCCGCCACGTCGGCGACCGCGGTGGCCATGGGCACCTGGATGCCCAGCACGTTGCGCGTGGTGTGGGCGGCGCCGCCGCCGAAGCCGACGAGGACGCCCGCGGCGCCGGTGCGCATCAGGTGAAGGGCGGCGGTGTAGGTGGCGCAGCCGCCGACGATCACCGGGACGTCGAGCTCGTAGATGAACTGCTTCAGGTTCAGCGGCTCGTGCGAGCCGGAGACGTGCTCCGCGGAGACGGTGGTGCCCCGGATGACGAAGATGTCGACGCCCGCGTCCACGACGGCCTTGGAGAACTGGGCGGTGCGCTGCGGGGAGAGCGCGGCGGCGGTGACCACGCCCGAGTCGCGCACCTCCTTGATGCGCTGCCCGATCAGCTCTTCCTTGATGGGAGCGGCGTAAATCTCCTGGAGGCGGCGGGTCGCGTTGTCGGTGTCCAGCTCGGCGATCTCGTCGAGCAGCGGCTGCGGGTCCTCGTGCCGGGTCCAGAGCCCTTCCAGGTTGAGGACGCCGAGGCCGCCCAGCTCACCGATGCGGATGGCGGTGGCCGGGGAGACGACCGAGTCCATGGGAGCGGCCAGGAACGGCAGCTCGAATCGGTAGGCGTCGATCTGCCAGGCGATCGAGACCTCCTTCGGGTCCCGCGTACGGCGGCTGGGGACGACGGCGATGTCGTCGAAGGCGTACGCCCGGCGGCCGCGCTTGCCGCGCCCGATCTCGATCTCAGTCACGTCTGTGGCCTTTCCCTGATGCGTTGCAGCGCCTTCCAGTATCCCCGACGGGCTCGCCGGGGCACCGCAGAGGGCGGCCCCGGATGCTCCGGAGCCGCCCTCGGGAGGCTGCTGCCCGTGTACTTGCCTGCTGCGGCCGCTTACTTGCTGCGGCTGTAGTTCGGTGCCTCGACCGTCATCTGGATGTCGTGCGGGTGGCTCTCCTTGAGGCCCGCGGAGGTGATCCGGACGAAGCGGCCCTTGGACTCCATCTCCTCGATGGTGGCCGCGCCCACGTAGCCCATGGTCTGCCGCAGGCCGCCGACGAGCTGGTGCAGGACGTTGGCCAGCGGGCCCCGGTAGGGGACCTGGCCCTCGATGCCCTCGGGCACGAGCTTGTCGTCGGAGGCGACCTCGGCCTGGAAGTACCGGTCCTTCGAGTACGACCGGCCCTGGCCGCGGGACTGCATGGCGCCCAGCGAGCCCATGCCGCGGTACGACTTGAACTGCTTGCCGTTGATGAACTGCAGCTCACCCGGCGACTCCTCGCAGCCCGCCAGCAGGCTGCCCAGCATCACGGTGTCGGCGCCGGCCGCCAGCGCCTTGCCGATGTCGCCGGAGTACTGGAGGCCGCCGTCGCCGATGAGGGGCACCCCGGCCGCGCGGGCGGCGAGGGAGGCCTCGTAGATCGCGGTGACCTGCGGGACGCCGATGCCGGCGACGACGCGGGTCGTACAGATGGAGCCGGGGCCGACGCCGACCTTGATGCCGTCGACACCGGCGTCGATCAGCGCCTGGGCGCCGTCGCGGGTGGCGACGTTGCCGCCGACGACGTCGATGCCGACGCTCGACTTGATCTTCGACATCCAGCTCAGCGCGTTGCTGTTGTGGCCGTGCGAGGTGTCGACGACGAGGAAGTCCACCCCGGCCTCGGCGAGCGCCTGGGCGCGGTCGAGGGCCTCGGGGCTGGCGCCCACGGCGGCGCCGACGAGCAGGCGGCCCTTGGCGTCCTTGGCGGCGTGCGGGTACTGCTCGGCCTTGACGAAGTCCTTGACCGTGATCAGGCCCTTGAGGATGCCGTCGCCGTCGACCAGCGGAAGCTTCTCGATCTTGTGGCGGCGCAGCAGCTCCATGGCGTCCACACCCGAGATGCCGACCTGGCCGGTGACCAGCGGCATCGGCGTCATGACCTCGCGCACCTGCCGGGTGCGGTCGGTCTCGAAGGCCATGTCGCGGTTGGTGACGATGCCGAGCAGCTTGCCCGCGCCGTCGGTGACCGGGACGCCGCTGATGCGGAACTTGGCGCACAGGGCGTCGGCCTCGCCGAGGGTGGCGTCCGGGTGGATGGTGATGGGGTTGGCCACCATGCCCGACTCGGAGCGCTTCACCAGGTCGACCTGGTTGGCCTGGTCCTCGATGGACAGGTTGCGGTGCAGGACGCCGACGCCGCCCTGGCGGGCCATGGAGATGGCCATCCGGGACTCGGTCACCTTGTCCATGGCCGCGGAGAGCAGCGGGATGTTGACCCGCACGTTGCGGGAGATGCGGGACGAGGTGTCGACCGCGTTCGGAAGCACCGCGGAGGCGCCCGGCAGCAGCAGCACGTCGTCGTAGGTCAGCCCGAGTGTCGCGAATTTCTCGGGCACTCCGTCGACGTTGGCAGTCATGACACCTTCCCCAAATGGCCTTGATCGGTGCGGATGTCCATGCTAACGGGAAGTGGACGTGGCTCATTCCACGATCAAGGAAGCGTGCGACCTTCGTGCTTTTGTACGAGAGGGGCCGCCGCGCGGGTCGTCGCCCCGACTACTGCTCCGCCAGCGCCCGCAGCCGGCTCAGCGCCCGGTGCTGAGCGACCCGCACGGCCCCCGGTGACATTCCCAACATCTGTCCGGTCTCCTCGGCCGTGAGCCCGACCGCGATGCGCAGCAGGAGCAGCTCGCGCTGGTTCTCGGGCAGGTTGGCCAGCAGCTTCTTGGCCCAGGCGGCGTCGCTGTTGAGCAGCGCCCGCTCCTCGGGGCCCAGCGAGTCGTCCGGCCGCTCGGGCATCTCGTCGGACGGGACGGCCGTGGAGCCGGGGTGGCGCATCGCGGCGCGCTGGAGGTCGGCGACCTTGTGGGCGGCGATGGCGAAGACGAACGCCTCGAAGGGGCGTCCGGTGTCCTTGTAGCGGGGCAGCGCGAGCAGCACCGCGACGCAGACCTCCTGGGCGAGGTCCTCGACGAAGTGCCGGGCGTCGCCGGGCAGCCGGGACAGACGCGTGCGGCAGTAGCGCAGCGCCAGGGGGTGGACATGGGCGAGCAGGTCGTGCGTGGCCTGCTCGTCCCCGTCCACGGCGCGGTGGACGAGCCCACCGACCGTCCCCTGGTCCGGGGGCGCATCGTCGTCACGCATCGGTCCATGGTGCCTTGCGGCCGTCCGATCCGTGGCTCCGTGCCCGTTGTTGTGCACCGAAGCGTTATGAGCAGGTGCGCCGGCACTC
Source organism: Streptomyces rubrogriseus (assembly GCF_027947575.1). NCBI lineage: Bacteria > Bacillati > Actinomycetota > Actinomycetes > Kitasatosporales > Streptomycetaceae > Streptomyces > Streptomyces rubrogriseus. The sequence goes on from NZ_CP116256.1 coordinate 7,581,011, forward strand.
ATCCCCTGCGCCCTCCCCTTCCGCTCGACCGACTCGTCCCCGAGGAACTCCACACCTCAAGGATGCGTCATCCGCGGCGAAACGAGCAGCGGGCGTCCGGCGGGTCGTCTTGTCACCCCCGCTCACCTCGCGATAAGCGGGGATCGTCACGTCCCCGACGGGCCCTTTCGGACTCCCTCGCACGGGGGCGCTCCCTAGGGGGTGTCGTCTGGATCTTGCCGGAGTCGCGAGGTGTGGCACGCACTCCCCCACTGCCTTAAGGGCGTGGGAGGTACCCCCAGCGGCGTCGTCGTCGGTTGCCAGGGCTCCGCCCTGGCAACCCTCCTCCGCCTTGCAGCTGCACGCACCACACCCCGCTCGGGTCAGCGACAAGGCACCGTCGCCCGGAGCCGGCCTGATCCAAACGGCACCCCCTAGCGGACCAGGCCCCACCGGAAGCCGAGCGCCACGGCGTGTGCCCGGTCCGAGGCGCCGAGCTTCTTGAAGAGCCGACGGGCGTGGGTCTTGACGGTGTCCTCGGAGAGGAACAGCTCGCGGCCGATCTCCGCGTTGGAGCGGCCGTGGCTCATGCCCTCCAGGACCTGGATCTCCCGCGCGGTGAGCGTGGGCGCGGCGCCCATCTCGGCCGAGCGCAGCCGGCGCGGGGCGAGCCGCCAGGTCGGGTCGGCGAGTGCCTGGGTCACGGTGGCGCGCAGCTCGGCGCGCGAGGCGTCCTTGTGCAGATAGCCACGGGCACCGGCGGCGACCGCCAGGGCCACGCCGTCCAGGTCCTCGGCGACGGTGAGCATGATGATGCGCGCGCCGGGGTCGGCGGACAGCAGCCGCCGTACGGTCTCGACGCCGCCCAGACCGGGCATGCGCACGTCCATCAGAATCAGGTCCGAGCGGTCGGCACCCCAGCGGCGGAGGACTTCCTCGCCGTTGGCGGCCGTCGTCACGCGCTCGACGCCGGGCACGGTCGCGACCGCGCGGCGGAGCGCCTCTCGGGCAAGCGGGGAGTCGTCGCAGACGAGGACGGAAGTCATGGCCGTCCTCCGCAGCTCTTGCGCGTCACGTTGAGCCTCCAGGCTGGTACGAAATCGTCACCTGTGCGGTCGACCGTCCCGGACGCCCGCCCGAGCACTTGTTCCTTCAACCGCCTCCGCACTCTCAACGATGGTCACTCGAAAGAGTTACGGGGCTGTGTGTCGTCTTCGGCACTCTACGTGAGGGGGCGGCCACGCAGCAGACATGCGGGTGGGACCCGCGCCGTTTCATCACAAGCGGTGCCCCATTCAGCCGCTTTTCTTCCACTTCGCTGGTGTCTGCGGCTAGATTCGCAATGAGTCATATTTTCATCTCCTTAGATCGTAGTTGTACGGTCGTGGACACCGTATCCACCCAGAACGGCTACAAGGGGTCACGCAATGGCAGATTTCTCCCGCCTTCCCGGACCGAACGCGGACCTGTGGGACTGGCAGCTCCTGGCTGCGTGCCGCGGGGTGGACAGCTCGCTCTTCTTCCATCCGGAAGGCGAACGCGGTGCGGCACGGAGTGCTCGCGAGAACTCGGCCAAGGAGGTCTGCATGAGGTGCCCGGTCCGCGCCGAGTGCGCGGCGCACGCGCTGGCGGTGCGTGAGCCGTACGGCGTCTGGGGCGGGCTGACCGAGGACGAGCGCGAAGAACTCATGGGACGGGCCCGCAACCGCCTGGTGGCGGCGACGGCCTCGGCGTCGGCCGGCGGGGAGACGGCCGCCCCTCACTGAAGGAACGTTTCTCTGGACGAACGCGAAGCAAGGCTCCCCGACGCGGTCAGCGCGTCGCCGACTGGCGCGCCCCCGCCCGGGCCAGCTCGTCCAGGGTGGCCGTCACCGCCGGCACCTGCGCCAGGTCGGGCAGCGTGAGCGCGACGATCTCCCGCCGCACGGCCGGCTCCAGTGTGACCGTACGCACGCCCCGCGGCCGTACGGAGTCGACGGCGAGCTGGGGCAGCACGGCCACGCCGAGACCCGCGCCGACCAGGCCGACCACCGCCGGGTAGTCGTCGGTCGCGAAGTCGATGCGCGGGGTGAAACCGGCCCCCTCGCACACCTCGACCAACTGGCCGCGGCAGCGCGGGCAGCCCGCGATCCAGGACTCCCGGGCCAGCTCCCCGATCGCCACGGATCCGACCCCTTCCGACCGGGCGAGCCGGTGCCCCTCGGGGACCAGCGCCACCAGCCGGTCGGTCAGCAGCGGCCGTACGACGAGGTCGTCCCACTCCTCGGCGCCGGCCGCGCCCTCGTAGCGGAAGGCGAGCGCCACGTCGCAGTCGCCCTCGCGCAGCAGCTCGACGGAGTTCGGCGGCTCGGCCTCCTCCAGGGAGACCCGGGTGCCGGGGTGCGCGGCGCGCAGCGCGGCCAGGGCGGTCGGTACGAGGGTGGAGCTGCCGCTGGGGAAGGAGACCAGCCGGACCCGCCCGGCGCGCAGCCCGGCGATCGCGGCGACCTCCTCCTCGGCCGCGGTGAGCCCGGCGATGATCCCGGCGGCGTGCCGCACCAGCGCCTCTCCGGCCTGGGTGAGCCGCATCTCACGCCCGGTGCGCACGAGCAGCGGGGTGCCGACGGAGGACTCCAGCGCCTTCATCTGCTGGCTGACGGCCGGCTGGGTGCAGCCCAGCTCGCGCCCCGCGGCGGAGAAGGAACCGGTGGATGCCACGGCGCGCAGCACGCGGAGATGACGGGCCTCGATCACACCCCCGAGGATAAGCGACCCTTTGACCGGACGCCGAATAATGCGTAGCCGCTTTGATCGCGCATGACCTACCGTTTCGGCATGCACCCTTCCGCCATGAGGCTCCTGTCCGTCAACCTGGGACGCGCGAAGGCGGTGCCGTACACGGACCAGCCCGAGGGCGTCACCGGCATCGACAAGCGGCCGGCCGACGGGCCGGTGCGGGTGGCGGCGCCCGGCTCCGAGGGCATCGGGGCGAGCGGTCTGGCCGGCGACGCCGTCTGCGACACGCGGCACCACGGCGGCACCGACCAGGCGGTGTACGCGATGGCGCGCGAGGACATGGACGCCTGGGGACGCGAACTGGGCCGCGAGCTGCCGAACGGCGCGTTCGGAGAGAACCTCACCACCACGGGCCTGGACCTCACCGGCGCCCTGATCGGCGAGCGCTGGCGGGTCGGCCCGGAGCTGCTCCTCGAGGTGACGTCCGGACGCATCCCGTGCCGCACCTTCCAGGGCCACATGGGTGAGCCGCGCTGGGTGAAGCGGTTCATGGAGAAGGGTGCGCCGGGCGCCTACTTCCGCGTCCTCGAGCCCGGTGAGATCCGCGCGGGCGACCCGGTGCGGATCGTGCACCGCCCCTCCCACGAGGTGACGGTGGCCCTGCAGTTCCGCGCCGTGACGACCCAGCGCGAGCTGCTCCCCCGGCTGCTCGCGGCGGGCGAGGCGCTGCACCCGGAGGCGCTCGCGACGGCGCGGAAGTACGTGGCGGAGTACGGCGCCTGAGCGAAGCGGACGCGCTCGGTCCGCACCGGTGATCGCGCGCCCTAACCTTGCGCCATGACAACGGCATTGATTACGGGATCGACAGCGGGCCTCGGGGCGGCGTTCGCGCGGCGGCTGGCGGCCGACGGACACGACCTGGTGCTGGTGGCCCGTGACACCGAGCGGCTGCGCGGGCAGGCCACGGAGCTGCACGACCGGCACGGCATCGAGGCGGAGGTGCTGACGGCGGACCTGTCGGCGGACCCCGGCATCGACGCGGTGGCGGCCCGGCTGTCCGACCGCAGGAACCCCGTCGACCTGCTGGTCAACAACGCCGGGTTCGGCAACAAGGGCCGTTTCCTCGACGTCCCCATGGCCGACGAGCTGACCATGCTCAAGGTGCACTGCGAGGCGGTGCTCCGGCTGACCTCGGCGGCGGTGGAGGCGATGCGGGAGCGGGGCCGCGGCGGCGTCGTCAACGTGGCCTCGGTCGCCGCCTTCGTCCCGCGCGGCACCTACGGCGCCTCCAAGGCGTGGGTCGTCCAGTTCACCCAGGGCGTGGCGAAGGACCTGGCCGGCAGCGGCGTCCGCCTGATGGCCCTGGCCCCCGGCTTCGTGCGCACGGAGTTCCACGAGCGGGCCGGCATGGGCACGGACAACATCCCGAACTGGATGTGGCTCGACGCGGACAACGTCGTCGCGGCGGCCCTCGCCGACCTGTCCCGCGGCAAGTCCCTGTCGATCCCCGACCCCCGCTACAAGACCCTGATGGGCGCGGCGAAGCTGGTGCCGCGGGGGCTGCTGGGCGGCATCACGTCGCGGACGGGGCGCAAGTACGGGCCGCAGTAGGGGGCGCCGACCCGCTCGTCACCCGAACGTGTGGTCCGACCCGGACCCCTCCTGGCGGGCCGCCGGCGCGACGTAGCGTCGGGTCGCTGCGCCCGCGGCGGGCGGGAGGTCGCAGGTTCGGCGAGGGAGAGGGCGGCATCGCGTGAACGCGGGCACTGGTGACCGGGGCGAACTGTTCGTCGACGGCATCAACAGCGGGCGGACGGACGGGGTGAGGTCGGGCCGGGGGGCGGTGACCGGGGGCGGGACGGTGTTGTTCTCCGACGCTCCCGGCGGTGGGTCGCCGTCGGCGGCCCCGGCCTCGGCCCGCCCCGGTACGGCCGGCACTGCCAATACCGCCAGTACCGCCAGTACTGCCAGTACGGCCGATGCCGTCTCCGTCCCGCATGCCCGGCCCGCCCCGCGCCCCCAGCCCGGCGGTGCCCCCGCCCGGGCCCGGAAGGCGGGCCGGTGGGCGAAGGTCGCGCAGCGGATCGTGCCGGACGACCTCCAGCCCGAGGTGCTGCGCGTGGAGCTGACCGAGCTCGGGAACGCGTTCCGCGCGTACCAGCGGCGCCCGGAACCGGACCTCGCCGTCCTCGCCGAACTGCACGACCGCAAGGCCCGCGCCTTCGCCCTGTGGGCGGACGTCACCGCCGACGCGTCCCTGCGGGAGGAGGCGGACCGGGCCGCGGCGGCCGCGCGGACCACCCGCGAGATGGACGCCAACCGCCGCGGCGTCCCGGTGGACGGGGAGGGGCCGGTGGTCGAGCGGTTGCTGACCCGGGGCCAGGGCGTCCATGCCCGCAACGTGCTGGAGCACGTCCGGGTCGGCGCCCCGTTCCCCGAGGCCGAGGCGCGGCTCGCGGTGTTGATGCTCACCCTGCGGGCCGCGCGCTCCGGTACCGGGAACGTCACCGGGCAGGACCTCGGCGGCTGGTTGCAGGGCGACGCCGAGCGGGTGCTCCAGGAGCTCGTCGACGTGGGCTGGCTGCTGCTGCCGGAGGACGTCACCGCCGACGAGGCGCTGATGTCCCGGCCCGAGGAACCCGCGCAGATCACGGTGCCCACGCTGATCCCCACGCAGCCCCGCCCGTTCTTCTTCGGCAAGGTCACCCGGGCCCGGCTCTCGGGGTGGGCGCAGAAGGTGGTGGGCGACCGGAAGCTGCGGAAGAAGAAGGCGGGGGCTGCCACCAGGCTCCTCGCGGTGTACACCGCGGCCCACAGCCGTCCCGACGGGTGCCTGGGAGGCGTCGGCGAGGACGCCGGTCTGGCGCTGGACGAGGTCGCCCAGTTCTGCGGCCTGCGGCCCGAGGAGGTCGCCGAGCACGCCGGGCTGCTGGTCGCCGCCGGCTGGCTCGCGGAGGAGGCGGACACCACGGACGGCCGGCTGCGGGCCCGGCTGGCCGAGCGCGTACTACCGCTGAGCGGCCTGCTGTGACGGCTCGTCACTGAGCAACGTCAGGGCAAGGGTCCCCAAGGGGCGCGGGGAACTGCGCGACCGGCCACAACGGCGCCGCACCCGGCAACGAACCCGACGGGGCAGACGCGCCCCCGGCACGGCGCCCGGAAGCAACGGTGCCCGGCCCCCCGCAGGGGACCGGGCACCGTTCGCTCAGCTCAGCTCAGCGCAGCGCTCAGTGGGCGTGGCCGTGGCCCGCCGCGGCCGGCTCTTCCTCTTCCTTCTTCTCGACGACCAGGGTCTCGGTCGTCAGCAGGAGGGAGGCGATGGAGGCGGCGTTCTCCAGGGCGGAGCGGGTGACCTTCACCGGGTCGATGACGCCGGCCTTGACCAGGTCGCCGTACTCGCCGGTGGCGGCGTTGAAGCCCTGGCCCTTGTCGAGGTCGGCGACCTTGGAGGTGATGACGTAACCCTCCAGGCCGGCGTTCTCGGCGATCCAGCGCAGCGGCTCGACCGCGGCGCGGCGGACGACCGCGACACCGGTGGCCTCGTCGCCGGTCTTGCCGAGGTTGCCCTCGAGCACCTTGACGGCGTGGACCAGCGCGGAGCCACCACCGGAGACGATGCCCTCCTCGACCGCGGCGCGGGTCGCGGAGATGGCGTCCTCCAGACGGTGCTTGCGCTCCTTCAGCTCCACCTCGGTGGCGGCGCCGACCTTGATCACGCACACGCCGCCGGCCAGCTTCGCGAGGCGCTCCTGGAGCTTCTCGCGGTCCCAGTCGGAGTCCGTGTTCTCGATCTCGGCCTTGATCTGGGCGATCCGGCCCTGGACCTCGTCGCGCTTGCCGGCACCGTCGACGATCGTGGTGTCGTCCTTGGTGACGGTGATGCGGCGGGCGGTGCCGAGCACCTCGAGGCCGACCTGGTCGAGCTTGAGGCCGACCTCCTCGGAGATGACCGTGGCGCCCGTGAGGACCGCCATGTCCTGCAGCATCGCCTTGCGGCGGTCGCCGAAGCCGGGGGCCTTGACGGCCACCGCGTTGAAGGTGCCGCGGATCTTGTTGACGACGAGGGTGGAGAGCGCCTCGCCCTCCAGGTCCTCGGCGATGATCAGCAGCGGCTTGGAGGCGTTGGCCTGGATGACCTTCTCCAGCAGCGGCAGCAGGTCCGCGATGGAGGAGATCTTGCCCTGGTTGATCAGGATGTACGGGTCGTCGAGGACGGCCTCCATGCGCTCCTGGTCCGTCACGAAGTACGGCGACAGGTAGCCCTTGTCGAAGGCCATGCCCTCGGTGAAGTCCAGCTCCAGACCGAAGGTGTTGGACTCCTCGACGGTGATGACACCGTCCTTGCCGACCTTGTCCATCGCCTCGGCGATCAGCTCGCCGACCTGCTGGTCCTGGGCGGACAGCGCGGCCACGGCGGCGATGTCGGACTTCTCGTCGATCGGGCGGGCGGTGGCGAGAAGGTCTTCCGACACGGCGGCGACGGCCGCGTCGATGCCCTTCTTCAGCAGCGCCGGGGAGGCACCGGCGGCGACGTTCTTCAGGCCCTCGCGCACGAGCGCCTGGGCGAGCACGGTGGCGGTGGTGGTGCCGTCACCCGCGATGTCGTTGGTCTTGGTCGCCACCTCCTTCACCAGCTGGGCGCCGAGGTTCTCGTACGGGTCCTCGACCTCGACCTCGCGGGCGATGGTGACGCCGTCGTTGGTGATGGTGGGGGCGCCGAACTTCTTGTCGATGACGACGTTGCGGCCCTTGGGGCCGATCGTCACCTTCACGGTGTCGGCGAGCTTGTTGACGCCGCGCTCGAGGGCGCGACGGGCGTCCTCGTCGAACTTCAGGATCTTCGCCATGGGAGCGTGAGCCCTCTTCCGGAAATCTTGGGGTTATACGGCAACTGCGCCCCCGACGCCCGGCTTTTTAAGGTCGCGGGAGCCAGGGGCGCAGCTGGAAAGCAAGGTGCTTCGGTGAAGTGAAGAGCTACTTCTACTTCTCGACGATCGCGAGCACGTCGCGGGCCGAGAGGACGAGGTACTCCTCGCCGTTGTACTTCACCTCGGTGCCGCCGTACTTGCTGTACAGCACGACGTCGCCGACGCTGACGTCGAGCGGAAGGCGGTTGCCGTCCTCGAAGCGGCCCGGGCCGACGGCCAGGACGACGCCCTCCTGGGGCTTCTCCTTGGCGGTGTCCGGAATGACCAGGCCCGAAGCCGTGGTCTGCTCGGCGTCGAGCGGCTGGACCACGATGCGGTCCTCGAGCGGCTTGATGGCAACCTTGGAGCTGGTGGTCGTCACGATCCGACCTCCCCCTTCGGAGATCTCACGGGGTTAACTGTCTGAGGTGGCGACCAGGTGGATCCGTCGTCGCGGGTGCCGGACCTGCCCGTCGCGTAGTTGGCACTCTCCAGTGGGGAGTGCCAGGTCCGAGACTATGACTGCGATTAGCACTCGGTCAAGCGGAGTGCCAATGCCGGCGGCGCGTCGGCGGGGTTTTCCGGTGAACGCGGGCAATGGATGACGCCGGTCGGCGTCAAGAGGTCAGGCGTAGTCCTCAAGGTTGCCCACCCTCAGCCGCTGCTCCTCGATCGTCTCCAGCAGACGTTCCGTGCGGGTCGTCAGGTTCGTGGCCGTCGGGTGGTCCGGGTCCACGGCCACGATGTCGCCGGGGTGGAGGCGGCGGTCGCCGCGGGTGTAGGTGAGGGTGCCGTCGGCGTCGAGGGTGGCGCGCCACAGGACCAGGGCCGTGATGCCGCAGTCGGCGGCGGCGCGCAGGGTCGTGGTGTCGTACGTGCCGTGCGGCGGGCGGAAGAGGTGGGCGCGGGCGCCGAAGCGGGACCTGAGCTTGGTCTGCTGGCCGCAGATCTCGGCGCGCTGGCCGGCGTAGGGCAGGCCGCGCAGGGAGCGGTGGTCGAGGGTGTGGTTCTGCAGGCTCGCGCCGTACGGGCGCAGCCGGGCGAGGTCGCCGTAGGCCGGTCCGGCGACGGCGTCGGTGAGGAACAGGGTGACCGGGAGCCGCCGTTCGCGGATCAGGCCGGCGAAGGCGGGGTCGCGCTCGGCGCTGTCGTCGTAGGTGAGGAAGACGACCGGGTCGTCGGTGCGGACGTGGTCCACGACGGGCGGCAGGCGACGGCCCCGGTCGGCGTCCTGGGCGGGGTCCCCGGCCGCCGCCGCGTGTTCGGCGGGGGCGGCGGCGAGCCGGTCGCAGCCGGTGACCGGGAGCAGCAGGAGCAGCGGGAGCAGGAGGGCGGCCGGGGCGGCGCCGGCCGGGCGGGACCGCCCTCGCCTCACAGGTAGTCCTCCAGGCGGGCCACCGCGTATCCGTCGGCGGTGATCCGGTCCAGGAAGCGGCGGACCATGTCGGTCATCGTGCCGTCCCAGTCGTCGGTGCCCCGGAAGTGGGTGAGGACGATGTCGCCGGGGTGCAGGTCCTGGTCCCACTCGCGGTACTCCCAGTGGTCGACGTACACCTCCTCGCTCCAGATCGGGGCGTACTCGATCCCGCAGGACTTGGCGGCGCGCAGGGTGTCGCGGTTGTAGTTGCCGTACGGCGGGCGGAAGAGGGCGGGGCGCTTGCCGTAGTGCTTCTCCATCACGTCCTGCATGCCGCAGATCTCCCGCTTCTGGTCCTCGTAGGAGAGGCCGGGGAGGTAGGGGTGGCTCAGGGTGTGGTTGTTGAGGGTGATGCCGCGGGCCTGCATCTTCTTGAAGTAGCCGTAGTCGTCCTTGATCTCCTCGTCGGTGAGGAAGACGGTGTACGGGATCTTCAGCTCGCTCATCATCCGCAGGAACGCCGGGTCCTTCTCGGCGCCGTCGTCGATGGTGAGGAAGACGACCTTCTCCTTGGTGGGGACCGTGGTGAAGACCGGCGGGAGGCCGTCCTCCTCCTGGCCGTCGACCTCGAAGCCCTCGCGGGCCTCGATCTCCGGCTTCTTCGCGGGGGGCGCGGGAGCCGTCAGCGGGACCTTGTCGAGTTTCCAGCGCTTGGCCGCGGCGGCCAGGGCCGCCCGGGCCTCGCGAGCCTTCGCCGCGCCGTCGACCGCGCGGGCCGGGGGTGCCTGCTGACCGGGGGCGCCCCGCACGCTTTGGTCCTCTGCCTGCGCACAGCCGGCGGCGAGGGCGGCGACGGCGAGGACGGTGGTGGCACGAGAGGCCCGGGACACGCGACGCGATGCCCGACTTTTGTCATTTTGTACGACTGCTCGCATGGTGCCGGATCCTCGCAGTCCCCCGCGGCCGAACCCGGCCCGACACCGCGCCGGAGGCACACCATCCACCGACTGGCCCACAATGACCCGGTGAACGACCTCGACTTCCTCCTCACTCCCGAAGGCCGCGCGCTCCTCGACGAGGTGCGCGACACCGACCCCGTGCGCGAGTTGGCGGTCGCGACCCGGCTGCGGCGCACGCATCCCGCCGAGCTGGTGTCGGCGGCGCTCGGGCAGGCGCGGCTGCGGCAGCGCGCGGTGGCGAAGTTCGGGGCCGAGGACGCCGGGCGGATGTTCTTCACGCCCAACGGGGTCGAGCAGTCGACGCGGGCGAGTGTGGCGGCGTACCGGGCGGAGTGCCTCCAGGCGCTCGGGGTGCGGTCCGTCGCCGACCTGTGCTGCGGGATCGGCGGTGACGCGGTCGCGTTCGCCCGGGCCGGGATCCGGGTCCTCGCCGTCGACCACGACCCGGTCACCGCCGCCGCGGCCCGTGCCAACGCCGACGCGCTCGGGCTCGCCGACCTGATCGAGGTGCGCGAGGCCGACGTGACGGAGGTGGACACGGCCGGGTACGACGCCGTGTTCGTCGACCCCGCCCGGCGTTCCTCCAAGCGCGGCCGGATCTTCGATCCGGAGGCGTACTCACCGCCCCTGTCCTGGGCCGTGTCCGCCGCGCTCGGGGCGCCGCTCGGCCTGCTGAAGATCGCGCCCGGCATTCCCCACGAGGCGATCCCCCCGGAGGCGACGGCCGAGTGGGTCTCGGACGGCGGGGACGTCAAGGAGGCCGTGCTGTGGTTCGGCCCGGACGTGACGCCGGGCGCGCGGCGGGCGACGCTGCTGCCCGCCGGGGCGGGGATCTACGCGTCGCCCGCGACCATGCTGCCGGACCCCGAGGCCCGTCCGGTCGGGAGGTACCTGTACGAGCCGGACGGCGCCGTCATCCGGGCCCACCTGGTCGCCGAGGTGGCCGAGGACCTGGACGGCGGGCTGATCGACCCGACCATCGCCTACGTCACCGCCGACGAGGCGCACCGCACGCCGTACGCCACCGCCTACGAGATCACCGACCAGCTCCCGTTCAACGTCAAGAAGCTGAAGGCGCTGCTGCGGGAGCGCGGGGTCGGCACGCTGACGGTGAAGAAGCGGGGCTCGGCGGTCGAGCCGGAGGAGCTGCGGAGGAAGGTCAAACCGCAGGGGCCGAACTCCGCGACGGTGTTCCTGACCCGGGTGGCGGGGGCACCGACGATGCTGATCGGGCACCCGGCGCGCTAACCGGCCGTCTCCCGGGCCCGGCGCAGCAGCAGGGCGCGTTCGCGGGCGTTGCGGGTCAGGGAGGCGGCCCGTTCGAACTCCTCGCGGGCCTCCGCCGTGCGGTCCAGGCGGAGCAGGAGGTCGCCCCGGACGCTGGGGAGCAGGTGGTAGTCGCGCAGGGCGGGTTCGGCGGCGAGGGCGTCGACCAGGGCCAGGGCGGGGGCGGGGCCCTCGGCCATGGAGACGGCGACCGCGCGGTTGAGTTCGACGACCGGGGACGGGGCGCGGGCCGCGAGCAGGCCGTAGAGCGTCGCGATGCGCGGCCAGTCGGTCTCCTCGTAGGTGCGGGCCGTGGCGTGGCAGGCGGCGATCGCGGCCTGGAGGGCGTAGGGGCCCGGCCCGTTGGCGCCGGTGGTGGCGTGGGCGTGGCCGAGGGCGGTGACGCCGCGGGTGATGAGCAGGCGGTTCCAGCGGTGGCGGTTCTGGTCCCGAAGCAGCACCGGCTCGCCGTCGGGGGCGGTGCGGGCGGCGGTGCGGGAGGACTGGAACTCCAGCAGCGCGGTCAGGCCGTGGACCTCGGGCTCCTTCGGCATCAGGGCGGACAGGACGCGGGCCAGCCGCAGGGCGTCCTCGCACAGGGCGGGGCGGAGCCAGTCGTCGCCGGCGGTGGCCGCGTAGCCCTCGTTGAAGATCAGGTAGATGACCTCCAGGACCGAGTCGAGGCGGGCCGCCCGGTCCGGTCCGTACGGCACCTCGAAGGGTACGTTCTTCCTGGCCAGGGTGCGTTTCGCGCGGACGATGCGCTGCGCGACCGTCGGTTCGGGGACGAGGCGGGCGCGGGCGATCTCCGGTGTGGTCAGGCCGCCGAGCAGGCGCAGGGTGAGGGCGATGCGGGCCTCGGCGGAGAGCACCGGGTGGCAGGCGGTGAAGACCAGCCGCAGCAGGTCGTCGTCGATGTCCTCGGGGTCGGCGGGCTCCTCGGGCGGGGGCGCCGCCACGGGCAGGTCCCGGCCGATCTCGGCGAGCTTGCGGGCGTAGGTCTCCCGGCGCCGGATCAGGTCGACGGCGCGGCGGCGGGCGGTGGTCATGAGCCAGGCGCCCGGGTTGTCCGGCACGCCGTCCCTCGGCCACTGCTCCAGGGCGGCGACCAGGGCGTCCTGGGTGAGTTCCTCGGCGATGCCGACGTCCCGGACGAGCCGGGCGACCCCGGCGATCACGCGGGGCGACTCGAGCCGGAAGACGGTTTCGAAGGCCGCGGTGGGCTGTGCTTCCACAGCCCACCATGCAACACCCTCGGGGCGCCGGGACAAAGCGGGAACCGGTGCCCCGCGTCGGCTCAGCCCTCCATCAGCTCGCGTACCTCGCAGGTCACCGTCCAGTACTCCTCGTGCACCTTCAGGAACCGCTTGGTCCACTCGACCGCCTCGGCCCGGTCCTTGGCCTGGAGGAGGGAGTAGCCGCCGATGACCTCCTTGGTCTCGGTGAAGGGCCCGTCGGTGACGGAGATCTGCCCGCCCTCGTAGTGGACGCGGGTGCCCTGGCTGGTCGGGGTCAGGCCGGCGGTGTCCAGCAGGACGCCGGCCTTGGTCATCTCCTCCATCAGCTGCTCCATCCGCTGGATCAGCTCGGGGCTGGGGCCGCCGGCGAGGGCGTCGGACTCCTCGATGCGGATGAGGGACAGGTAGCGGGGCATGGTGGCTCCTCGGGTGGTCGTGCTGCCGGGCTTCTCCCGGCCTCTCACCCTTGCGTCGAACGGGCCGGCCGCGGATCGACACGCGCCGGGAAGTTTTCCGGGGACTTCTCTCAGCGCAGCGATTCCCACAGCTCGGCGGCGTCCGGCTGGTCGGCCACGACCCGGTTGGGGTCCGAGGGGGCGGGCAGCACCGGCATCGTCAGTGTGCGTACGTCGTCCGCGGCGAGGTCCCCGAGGCTGCGGCCCAGGTTCGTCAGCTCGCCCAGCGAGTCCAGGCCGGTGTCGGTGGTGAGGCTGCCGGTGAGCGCGTCGGCGACCTGGTAGAGCTGTGCGGGGTCGGTGAGCAGGTCGGTGGCGGAGACCTGTTCGAGGAGCGCCTTGACGAGCTTGTGCTGGAGCTCTATCCGGGCGAGGTCGCTGCCGCCGGCCAGTCCGTACCGGGTGCGGGCCAGGCCGAGGGCCTCGGTGCCGTCGAGGTGGTGGGTGCCCGCGTCCAGGTGCAGGTGGCTCTTGTCGTCGTCGATGTCCACGTCCGTGGTGACGGTGACCCCGCCGAGCGCGTCCACCAGGTCGGCGAAGCCGGAGAAGTCGACCTCGACGTAGTGGTCCATGCGCACGCCGGTGAGCGTCTCGACGGTCTTCACGGCGCAGACCGGCCCGCCCAGTTCGTAGGCGGTGTTGAACATCGCGCCGCTCGCCGCCCTGGTCGTACCGCCGGACGGCAATGGGCAGGAGGGCCGCTCGACGAGGGTGTCGCGCGGGATGCTGACGACGGTGGCGGCGGTGCGGCCGGCGTCCAGGTGGACGACCATGGCCGTGTCCGAGCGGGCTCCGCCGCTGTCGCCGCCGCCCAGCTCCTGGTTCTCCTCGCCGGTGCGCGAGTCGGAGCCGAGGACCAGGATGTTCAGGGCGCCGGTGGGCACCGGGGAGGCGGAGGGCGAGGCGGAGGGGACGGTGACCGGTCGCGCGGGGCGGTCGTCTCCGAGCGCGCCGTTGATGTCGACGCTCCTGATGTTGCCGTTCAGGTGCCAGTAGGCCCAGCCCGCCGCCCCGGCGCCGAGCAGCAGGGAGCCGGCCAGGGCCAGACCGGCCACCCTCAACGCCTTCCGGCGGCCGCCCCGCCCGTCCTGTCCGCCCCGCGCCGCCATGCGTCAGCCCCCGCCCCGCCCGTCCCGTCCGCGTCCCCACCCGGATGCCCCACCGGAAGGAACATAAGTCCGAATTATTGAAACTGGAACAGGTGGGTCGGGCTTCTGCGGAAATTCTCAGACTGGGGGCTTATCCGCTCATCCCGCGACGGCCTGGCCCTCCCGGGGCGGCGCCGTGCTGCTGCGCACCTCCAGGCTGGTGGCCAGCTCCACGCGGGTCGCCGTCGAGGAGCGGTCCTCCCGCCCGAGGTCCAGGACCAGCCGCGCCGCCGCCTCGGCCATCTCCATCAGCGGCTGCCGTACGGTCGTCAGCGGCGGTCCCACCCAGCGGGCCACCGGCAGGTCGTCGAACCCGACCACGCTCAGGTCGTGCGGGATGCGCAGCCCCAGCTCACGCGCCGCCTCGTACAGGCCGAGCGCCTGGAGGTCGTTGCCGGCGAAGACGGCGGTCGGGCGGTCCGGGCGGCGCAGCAGTTCGAGACCCTGCCGGTAGCCGGCCTCGTGGTGGAAGTCGCCGGTCACGATCAGGCCGGGGTCGACCGGCAGCCCCGCCGTCTCCAGGGCGGCCCGGTAGCCGTCGACGCGGGCGCGGCTGCACATCATGCGGGTGGGGCCGCTGATGGCGCCGATGCGGGTGTGCCCGAGGTCGACCAGGTGCCGGGTGGCGGCGAGGCCGCCCTGCCAGTTGGTGGCGCCGATGGACGGCACGTCGGCGCCCGGGTCGCCGGCCGGGTCCATCACCACGAACGGGATGGAGCGGCTGGTGAGCAGGGCACGCTGGGACTCGTCGAGGCCGGACAGGACCAGGATCACGCCGTGCGGGCGGCGGGCGGCGACCTGGTCGGCCCAGGTCCGGCCGGGCGTGAGGCGGCCCGCGCTCTCGGAGAGCACGACGCTGAGCCCGGCGTCCCTGGCCACGTTCTCCACGCCGCGGATGACCTCCATCGCCCAGGCGCTCTCCAGCTCGTGGAAGACCAGGTCGATCAGGGGCGAGCGGGTGGACTCGGCCCGCCTGCGGCGGTAACCGTGGGCGCGCAGCAGCTCCTCGACGCGGGCGCGGGTCGACGGGGCGACGTCGGCGCGGCCGTTGAGCACCTTCGAAACAGTCGGCGCCGACACACCGGCCTCGCGCGCGATCTCGGCGAGGGTCGCGGTCTGGGCGGACCGCTTTTGCGTCCGGGTTTCAGCGGGCTGCGGGGATGTCATGGCGGCGATCGTAACCCCATGAGGCCACCTGACGAAGGGGTCGGCGAACCGAGACCCCTCGGAACATTCGGCGTCAGTGCCGAATCATTCGATCCGGCGGCCGCCGCCATCGCCGCTCCGGCCCGACTCGGCCGGCTCGACCGGCTGGACCGGCTCCACCGACTCGACCGGCTCCACCGACTCGAACCGCCAGCGGTGCACCGCCCGCGTCACCAGGTCCCCGTCCGGTTCGGGCAGTTCCGGGAGTGCGGCGTCGTACGCGGCGTCCCACCAGGTGATGACGAGGACACGGTCCTGCGGGGCGCGCAGGGTCTCCCGGCGCAGCGGCCGCCGGGGCAGTTCCTGCCGCCGCGCCCAGGCCAGCAGCTCCCCGCCCCGGCCGGGCACGGCCCGCGCCTCCCACATCAGCGCGACGGTCACGAGTAGAGGTTCTCCTTGCTGACCTCGTGCACGTGGTCGTGGTCGTGACCGTGCGGGTGACCCTGTCCCGGCACGTGCGGCTCCGTCACCGGCAGGGAGGAGTCCGCGGAGAGGTCCCAGTCGGAGGCGGCCCGGTTCCGGGCGACCATCTCGGCGCCGAGCGCGGCGACCATCGCGCCGTTGTCCGTGCACAGCTTGGGGCGCGGCACCCGCAGCCGGATCCCGGCCGCCTCGCACCGCTCCTGGGCCAGCGCCCGCAGCCGCGAGTTGGCGGCCACGCCGCCGCCGATCATCAGGTGGTCCACGCCCTCGTCCTTGCAGGCCCGCACCGCCTTGCGGGTCAGCACGTCCACGACCGCCTCCTGGAAGGACGCCGACACGTCACGCACCGGCACCTCCTCCCCCGCCGCCCGCTTCGCCTCGATCCAGCGGGCCACGGCCGTCTTCAGACCGGAGAAGGAGAAGTCGTACGCCGCGTCGCGCGGGCCGGTCAGCCCGCGCGGGAAGGCGATCGCGTTCGGGTCGCCCTCGCGCGCGTACCGGTCGATGACCGGGCCGCCGGGGAAGCCCAGGTTCAGCACTCGGGCGATCTTGTCGAAGGCCTCGCCGGCCGCGTCGTCGATGGTGGCGCCGAGGGGGCGGACGTCCGAGGTGATGTCCGTGGACAGGAGCAGCGAGGAGTGCCCGCCCGAGACCAGCAGTGCCATCGTCGGCTCGGGCAGCGCGCCGTGTTCGAGCTGGTCGACGCAGATGTGCGAGGCGAGGTGGTTCACGCCGTAGAGCGGCTTGCCCAGCGCGTAGGCGTACGCCTTGGCCGCCGAGACGCCGACCAGCAGGGCACCCGCGAGGCCGGGCCCGGCGGTGACGGCGATGCCGTCGAGGTCGCGGGCGCTCACCCCCGCCTCCTTGAGGGCGCGGTCGATGGTCGGCACCATCGCCTCCAGGTGGGCGCGGCTGGCCACCTCCGGGACGACGCCGCCGAAGCGGGCGTGCTCGTCGACGCTGGACGCGACGGCGTCGGCCAGCAGGGTGGTGCCGCGCACGACACCGACGCCGGTCTCGTCGCAGGAGGTCTCGATCCCCAGGACGAGAGGCTCGTCGCGTGAGTCAGCCATGGTTCTCGGTTCCTCGTTCGGTTCCCGGTACGGAGGTGGACGGGTCGGTCAGGCGCATCACCAGGGCGTCCACGTTCCCCGGCTGGTAGTAGCCGCGTCTGAAGCCGATGGGCTCGAAGCCGAAGCGCTCGTACAGCCGCTGGGCGCGGGTGTTGTCCACCCGGCACTCGAGCAGCACCTCGGCGCACTCGAAGTCGGTCGCCGCGCGCAGCAGCTCGGTCAGCAGCCGCGCGCCGAGGCCGGTGCCCCAGTGGTCGCGGGCGACGGCGATGGTCTGCACGTCGGCCTGCTCGCCGGAGGTGACCAGGCCCGCGTAGCCGACGACGTGGCCGTCCTCCTCGGCGACCAGGTAGCGCCTGGTCGCGCCGGGCCCGCGCGCGTGCGCCAGCTCGGACCAGAACATCCCCCGCGACCAGGCGTCCTCGGGGAACAGCTCCCGCTCCATGCGCAGCACGGGGTCGATGTCCCACCAGCGCATCTCGCGCAGCGCGGCGGGTACGGACTCGGCAGTGGCTGGCTCGGTCACTTCGGGGTGACCACCTTGTAGTTCTTGGGGACCTGGGCATCCGGACGGCGCAGGTACAGCGGCCGGGGCGCGGGCAGCTCCTCCCCCGCCGCCAGCTTCTCGGCGGCCAGCCGGGCCAGCGCGGCGGCGGACACGTGCTCCGGCTCGTGCGCCCGGGGGAAGGTGTCCGGGTAGAGCAGCGCGCCCGCGCCGACGGCCGGGAGCCCGGCCACCTGCCCGGCGATGTCGGCGGGCCGGTCCACGGCAGGGTCGGTGAGCCGGGTGCGGGAGTCGGCGTACCGCGCCCAGTAGACCTCCTTGCGGCGGGCGTCGGTCGCCACCACGAAGGGGCCCTCCAGGTCGGCGGCGAACGCGAGGCCGTCCAGTGTGCACACGCCGTGCACGGGCACGCCGAGCGCGAGCCCGAAGGCGTCCGCGGTCATCAGGCCGACCCGCAGCCCCGTGTACGGGCCGGGGCCGATGCCTGCGACGACGGCGGTGACGGCGTCGAGCCGCAGACCGGCCTCCGCGAGCACCCGGTCCACGGCGGGCAGCAGCAGCTCACCGTGCCGGCGCGCGTCGACCTGGCTCGACGAGGCGATGACGTCCGTACCGTCGTGCAGCGCGACGGTCACGGCGGGCGTGGCGGTATCCAGAGCGAGCAAGAGCACGCAAACAGCCTAGGGCCTGTCCGGCCATTCCCGTCGTTCGCCCGCGGGGCAGACGGGAATGGCCGGACAGGCCCTGTGGGCGCCGCGGGGCCCGCGTCGGACGCCCTGTGGACAACCCGGGGACACCTGCCGGGCCCGGCACGGCCGCCCCGTGTCGCACAGTGCGATCACATGCTCACGTACTGCTACCGTCGGCCGGGGTGCGGCACGCAGGACGCACACGCAGGACGCACGCGTACGACGACGAGGTGGTCGGCAGTGGCAAGCAGAAGCGCCGGTATCGTCACCGGCCTCACCACGGCGGCCCTCGTGACCATCGGCGCGCTGGCCCACCAGGCCTCCGTCAGCGCCCCCGCCGACCTCGGCCGGACCCACGCGACCACCAGCCCCGCCCCGGGCGCCGCCAAGGCACCGCGCGACCGGCGGCACCCGGACGCGCTGCCCGCCATGTCCGGGCAGGGTGAACGGGTGGTGTACTCGGTGGACGACGACCGCGTGTGGCTGGTCGGCCCGGGGAACAAGGTGCGGCGTACCTTCGAGGTCACGCCCAGCACGGTCGATCCGGCACCGGGCGCCTACACGGTCACGTCCAGGTCCAACCGGATCACCGGGTCCGACGGCATCCCGGTCGAGCACGTGGTGCGCTTCACCGGCGCCCAGGGCGTGGCCGTCGGGTTCAGCGCGGCGGTCGACGGCTCGACGGCCGCGCCCGACCCGGACCGGCCCACCGGCGGCATCCGCGAGTCGCGCGCGGACGGCGACGCGATGTGGAAGTTCGCGACGATCGGACGGCAGGTCGTCGTCGTCCCCTGAGACGCCGCACGCGTCCCCCGACGACGCCGCGCGGTACGTGCGGGCTCCCCGCAGGGCGTCAGGCGGCCTCTCGGTGGCTCTGCGGGTCCTGCCGGCTCTGCTGGTCCTGCCGGCTCTGCCGGTTCTGCTGGTCGCGGACCGGCCCGCGCGCCTCCGGCTCGGGGGCGCGGGGCGGCGTCGAGACCGCCGTCGCGGCGGCGCAGGAGGCGAGCAGGTCACGCATCGACACCCCGGCGGGCGCGGGCGGCTGGTGGCTCGGACGGCCCTGCGGCTGGGCCTGGGACACGGACGACATGGACGCCTCCTGAAGCTCGGGGGCGGGCGCAGTAAGGCATGCCTAACTACGAGCCGAGTACCATGTGACCACGCGCAAGACCCGGAACGCAATCTTTTGCCGACGCTTTGTCGGAAAATCCGGCGGGAGGGCCGCGCCGGGGCGGTTCAGCCGGCGAGGACGCTCACGTCGGCCCTGGCCCACCGCTCGCCCAGGCCGGTCACCGTCACGTGCCGCACCTCGTCCGTGGTGTCGCCGACGGCCCGCTCGATCCGGAGCCGCAGCCGGTCCTCGGTCAGCTCCTCGACCTTGCCCTCGCCCCACTCGACCACGATCACCGAGTCGGGCAGGGACACGTCGAGGTCGAGGTCCTCCATCTCGTCGAGGCCGCCGGAGAGCCGGTAGGCGTCCACGTGGACGAGCGGCGGACCGTCACCGAGCGAGGGGTGCACGCGGGCGATCACGAAGGTCGGGGAGGTCACGGCGCCCCGCACGCCGAGCCCTTCGCCGAGTCCGCGGGTCAGCGTCGTCTTGCCCGCGCCCAGCTCCCCGCTGAGCATCACCAGGTCACCGGCGCGCAGCAGCTTCGCGAGCCTGCGGCCCAGTTCCCGCATCTGCTCGGGCGAGGTGACGGTGATCTCGACGTCGGCGGGCCCTGAGGCTCCGGAGGGTCCGGACGGCTCAGCCGGGCCCTGTGCTGCTGGTGCTTCCATAACCGTCCACGGTAGCCGCTGTGGGCACGGCGCCCGCGCGGGCGAGCAGGTCGGCGAGGCGGTCGGTGACCAGCTCCGGGTGCTCCAGCATCACCAGGTGCCCCGCGTCGGGGACCAGCACCAGCTCGGCGTCCGGCAGCAGGTCGGCGATCGCCTCGCTGTGCTCGCTCGGCGTCACCAGGTCCCGCACCCCGGCCAGGACCAGGACCGGAAGGCCCGCGAAGTGGGCGAGGGCCTCGGTCTTGTCGTGGTCGTTGAAGGCCGGGTAGTACTCGGCGACGACGTCGATCGGCGTCGACTCGATCATCCGCTCGGCGAACCGGGCCACGGCCGGGTCGACGTCCCGGGACGCGAACGAGTACCGCTTGATGATCCCGGCGAACAGGTCCGCCGTCGCCCGCCGCCCCCGCTCCACCAGCTCGGCCCGCTGCCCCAGCGCCCTGAGCACGCCCGGCAGCACCCGCCGCACCGCGTTGACGCCGGCCACCGGCAGCCCGAAGTTGACCTCGCCGAGCCGCCCGGACGACGTACCGACGAGGGCGACGCCGACGACGCGCTCGCGGACCAGGTCGGGGAAGGCGTCGGCCAGCGCCATCACGGTCATGCCGCCCATGGAGTGGCCGACCAGCACGATCGGGCCCTCGGGCGCGGCCGCGTCGATGACGGCCTTGAGGTCGCGGCCCAGTTCCTCGATGCTGACCGGCCGGTCGTCCCGCGTCTGGGCCACGCCCCGCCCGGACCGGCCGTGGCTGCGCTGGTCCCAGTAGACGGCGCGGACGACGCCCCTGAGGGCCGCCCGCTGGAAGTGCCAGGAGTCCTGGTTGAGGCAGTAGCCGTGGCTGAAGACGACGGTGACGGGTGCGGGCGCCTTGCGGCCGAACAGCCGCCTGCGGCGCGGGGCGGGGTCGGCCCCGGCCTCCGGGTCGAGGTCGTCGACCTCGTAGTACAGCTCGGTGCCGTCCTCGGCGTACGCCTTGCCGGGCGTGCCGCGCAGTCCGCCGTAGGGGCCCGTCGAGTCGAGGGCGAGGCGGGCCTTCTGGCGCATCCCGCGGCCGACGGTGAGCCGTTCTATCGCGACGCCGGCCGCGGCGCCGGCCGCGACCACGCCTATCGCGACCCCGGCTATGCCGGTCGCCCGGCGCCAGCCGCCGGCGGCGGCCTCGGTGGCGGCCTCCGTGGCGGAGGCGACGGCCGCCGCGACGGCCTCCGCGTTGCTCTCGCTCACGTGCACCGCTCCTCTTCGCCGGGCCGTGCGGACGCCCGCCGGCCACTGATTCACCTGAACGCGCGGCCCCCGCGCGTCACGCCGCCGACGGGCGCGTCACTCGTCGACCGCTATGCGTTGACCGTCATTCGTTGACGTAGACGCGCGGGACTCGGCTTCCGATCCGGGTGACGATCTCGTACCCGATGGTGCCCGCCGCCTGGGCCCAGTCCTCGGCGGTGGGCTCGCCGCGGTCGCCCGGTCCGAACAGCACCGCCTCGGCGCCCGGCTCGGGCCGGTCCCCGCCCAGGTCGACGACGAACTGGTCCATCGCGATCCGCCCCGCGACCGTGCGCCACTTGCCGTCGACCAGGACGGGGCCGCTGGAGGAGGCGTGCCGGGGGATGCCGTCCGCGTAGCCGAGCGGGACGAGGCCGAGGGTGGTCTCGCCGGGGGTGGTGTAGTGGTGCCCGTAGCTGACGCCGTGGCCGCCGGGGACCTGCTTGACCAGGGCCAGCGAGGCGGCCAGCGTCATCACGGGGCGCAGCCCGAAGTCGGCCGGGGTGCCGATCTCGGGGCTCGGTGAGACGCCGTACATCGCGATGCCGGGCCGTACGAGGTCGAAGTGGGCGTCGGGGAGGGTGAGGGTGGCCGGCGAGTTGGCGATGTGCCGCACCTCGGGGCGCAGGCCCCGCTGCTCGGCGTAGGCCGTCATCTCCCGGAAACGGGTGAGCTGGGCGGCGATGGAGGGGTGGCCGGGCTCGTCGGCGCAGGCGAAGTGGGACCAGAGCCCGGTGACCCTCAGCAGCCCCTCCTCCTCGGCCCGCAGCGCGGCCCCGACCAGCCGCTCCCAGTCCGCGCCGGGCTGGCAGCCGCCCCGCCCGAGCCCGGTGTCGGCCTTGAGCTGCACGCGCGCGGGCACCCCGGCCGCCCGTGCCGCCCCGGTGACCTCCTCCATGGCCCACATCGCGCTGACGGACACGTCGAGACGGGCCTCGACCGCCTCCCGCCAGGGCCCGCCGGGCGTCCACAGCCAGCACATGATCCGTACGTCGTCCGGCAGTCCGGGCTCCGCCGCGCGCAGGGCGAGGGCCTCCTGCGGGGTGGCGGTGCCGAGCCAGGTCGCACCGGCCGCGACGGCCGCGCGGGCGCAGGGGATCGCGCCGTGGCCGTAGGCGTCCGCCTTGACGACGGCCATGAGAGCCGCCCCGGGGGCCCGTTCGCGCAGTGCGCGTACGTTGGCCCGCAGGGCGGCCAGGTCGATCTCGGCCCGGGCGCGCAGTACCGCGTCCGCGTCCCGCCGAGCAGTTGTCTCGCTCATCGTGCCCCCAGTCTCTCAGAGCACCCGGCCACCCCGGCCGCACGGCGCCCGGCAGTGGCTGTGGCCTGCGTCAGTGGCAGTGGCAGTGGCAGTGGCAGTGGCAGTGGCTGTGGCTGTGGCCTGCGGCAGTGGCCGTGGCTGTGGCTGTGGCTGTGGCTGTGGCCTGCGGCAGTGGCCGTGGCTGTGGCTGTGGCTGTGGCTGTGGCCTGCGGCAGTGGCCGTGGCTGTGGCTGTGGCTGTGGCTGTGGCTGTGGCTAGGGTTTCCGGCATGAGCATCATCGGGGTCGGGATCGACGTGGCCGAGGTCGAGCGGTTCGGGGCAGCGCTGGAGCGCACACCGGCCCTGGCGGGGCGGCTGTTCCTGGAGAGCGAGTTGCTGCTGCCCGGCGGGGAGCGCCGGGGCGTGGCCTCGCTCGCCGCCCGGTTCGCGGCGAAGGAGGCGCTGGCCAAGGCGCTGGGCGCACCGGCGGGACTGCTGTGGACGGACGCCGAGGTGTGGGTCGAGACCGGTGGGCGGCCGCGGCTGCGGGTCACGGGGACGGTGGCGGCGCGGGCGGCGGAGCTGGGCGTGGCGTCGTGGCACGTGTCGCTGAGCCACGACGCGGGGATCGCGTCGGCGGTGGTGATCGCGGAGGGATAGCGGCCGGACAGGTCCTGGCCCGCGGGGGTCAGTCGGCGGTCGGCCGGACCCGGATGTGCATGCGTTCGCCCTGCGCGCCGTACAGGGCGATCCACTCGACGGGCTGGTCCCCGGCGTTCGCGATGCCGTGCGGGACGCGGGTGTCGAACTCCGCCGTCTCCCCGGCCGTCAGGACCAGATCGTGCTCGCCGAGGGCGAGGAGCAGACGGCCGGAGAGGACGTAGAGCCACTCGTGGCCCTCGTGCGACCCCTGCTCGGGGCGCGGTGTCCACTCGGTGCGCGGAGTGGCCGGGGCGGGGAGGATCTGCTTGTAGGCGTGCAGCCCGTCGTTGGGGTTCCGGGTGAGCGGGACCCAGGTCTGTCCGTGCCGGGTGAAGGGGCGGGGATGGACGCGGGGGTCGCCGGTGCGCGAACCGACGAGTTCGTCCAGGGGCAGCCGGTGCGCGCGGGCCAGCGGCAGCAGGTGCCGCAGCCCGGGCTCGCGCTGCCCCGACTCCAGCCGGGACAGGGTGCTCACGGAGATGCCGGTGACGGCGGCGAGCTGGGCCAGCGTGAGCCCGCGGGCCTGCCGGATGGCGCGCAGGCGGGCCCCGAGCGAGGTCATCACCTGTGCCGTCTCGTCGTCACCGCCGGTCATGGGACCACTGTCCCCCATCGCGGATTCCGGGGAGCGGCGGGCCGTGCGTGTTCCCGGCGTACGGGGAAGACTCGACGGCATGCGGACTGCGTACAGCGTGGAGACGGTCAGGAACGCCGAGCGGGAACTGATGGCACGGCTGCCGGAGGGGGCGCTGATGCAACGGGCCGCGGCCGGACTGGCCGCCGCCTGCGCCCAGGTGCTGGCCCGGGTGGCCGGGCGGGTCTACGGCAGCCGGGTGGTGCTGCTGGTCGGCAGCGGCGACAACGGCGGCGACGCCCTGTACGCGGGCGCGCGGCTGGCCCGCCGGGGCGCGGGCGTGGCGGCGGTGCTGCTCGCGCCGGAGCGGGCGCACGGCGGCGGCCTGACGGCGCTGCGGCGCGCGGGCGGACGGGTCGCCGAGGGCGGGGCCTCCGGTTCCGCCGAGGAGTTGATCGCGCGGGCCGATCTGGTCCTCGACGGCATCGTCGGGATCGGCGGCGCGGGCGGGCTGCGGAAGGAGGCCGTTCCGCTGGCCGACGCGGCCGCGCGGTCCCGGGCCGCCGTCGTCGCCGTCGACCTGCCGAGCGGGGTCGACGCGGACACGGGCCGGGTGCGGGGGGACGTGGTCAGGGCCGACCTGACGGTGACGTTCGGGACGCACAAGCCGGGGCTGCTGATCGATCCGGCGCGGGAGTACGCGGGTTCGGTGCGGCTGGTGGACATCGGTCTGCCGCTGCCCGGCGAGGCGGCCGAGCTGGAGGCGTTGCAGCACCCGGACGTGGCCCGCCTGCTGCCGGTCCCGGCGGGCGAGAGCGACAAGTACCGGCGCGGAGTGGTGGGCATCGCCGCCGGGTCGGCCCGCTACCCCGGCGCGGCCGTACTCGCCGTCGCGGGCGCGCTGCGGGGCGGGGCCGGGGCGGTGCGGTACGTCGGTCCGGCGGGGGACGCGGTGATCGCCCGCTTCCCGGAGACGCTCGTGTCCGACCGGGGGCCGGAGCGGGCCGGGCGGGTGCAGGCGTGGGTGGTCGGACCGGGTGCCGGTGACGACGCGGCGACGGTGGCTCAGGTGCTGGCCGCGCAGGTACCGGTGCTGATCGACGCGGACGGCCTGCGGCTGGCCGACGCGGACGCGGTACGGGCGCGCACGGCGCCGACGCTGATGACCCCGCACGCCGGGGAGGCGGCGGCGCTGCTCGGGGTGGCCCGGGAGGAGGTCGAGGCGGCCCGGCTGGCCTCGGTGCGCGAGCTGGCGGCGCGGTACGGGGCGACGGTGCTGCTGAAGGGCTCGACGACGCTGGTGGCCAGTGCGAAGGGCGGCCCCGTCCGGGTCAACGCGACGGGGACGTCGTGGCTCGCCACGGCCGGGAGCGGGGACGTGCTGTCCGGCCTGGCGGGGTCACTGCTGGCGGCGGGCCTGTCGGCGGTGGACGCGGGGAGCGTGGGCGCGTACCTGCACGGTCTGGCGGGCCGCTTCGCGTCGGAGGGGGCCCCGACGGGGGCGCACGACGTGGCGGCGGCGATCCCGCGGGCCTGGCGGGACGTGCGGGGAGAATGAAACCGCGGGCCGGGGCGCGGGCCTGGCGGGACGTGCGGGGCAATGAAACCGCGGGCCCGGGCGCGGGCCTCGCCGGTACGGTGCGAACATGACCGCCGCACCGGCCCCGGACCCGGCCCTCCCGGACCTCGACGCGCTCCCCAGGGCGGAGTTCGCGTTCCCCGGTCCGCTGCGGGACCGGCTCGTCGCCGCGATCCTCGACGGTTCGAAGACCTCGACGACGGGTCTGGTCGCCGACTACGAGCACGACGGCGATCCGCTGCCGCGGCCCGGGCGCCGTGAGGTGGTCGTCGACTCGTCCGGCCGCCCGGTCGCAGTCATCGAGGTGACACAGGTGCGCGTCGTCCCGCTGGCCGAGGTGGACCTCGCCCACGCGGTCGGCGAGGGCGAGGGACACACGAGCGTGGCCGAGTGGCGCGCGGACCACGAGCGGTTCTGGCACGGCGAGGAGATGCGCGCGGCGCTGGGCGACCCGGGGTTCACGGTGGACGACGCGACGCCGGCGGTCCTGGAACGCTTCCGGGTCGTCACCGTGCTGCCCGGTACCGCCGGCTGAGGATCCCTCCGGGGCTACTCCACCGTCACCGACTTCGCCAGGTTGCGCGGCTGGTCCACCTCGTTGCCGCGGGCGGTGGCCAGTTCGCAGGCGAAGACCTGCAACGGCACCGTGGCCACCAGGGGTTGCAGCAGCGTCGGGGTGGCCGGGATCCGGACGAGGTGGTCGGCGTAGGGGACGACCGCCTCGTCGCCCTCCTCGGCGATGACGATGGTGCGGGCGCCGCGGGCGCGGATCTCCTGGATGTTGGACACGATCTTGTCGTGCAGGACCGAGCGGCCGCGCGGGGACGGCACCACGACCACGACCGGCAGGTCCTCCTCGATCAGCGCGATCGGCCCGTGCTTCAGCTCGCCCGCCGCGAAGCCCTCGGCGTGCATGTACGCCAGCTCCTTGAGCTTGAGGGCGCCTTCGAGGGCGACGGGGTGGCCGACGTGCCGGCCGAGGAAGAGCACCGTGTTCTTGTGGGCGAGGGAGCGGGCCAGTTCGCGCACCGGGTCCATGGTCCCCAGGACCCGTTCGACCGCGCCGGAGATGCCGGACAGGTCGCGGACGACGTCGCCGATCTCGTCGCCGTACTTCGTGCCGCGCACCTGGCCGAGGTAGAGGGCGACCAGGTAGCAGGCCACGAGCTGGGTGAGGAATGCCTTGGTGGAGGCGACGGCGACCTCGGGGCCCGCGTGGGTGTAGAGCACGGCGTCGGACTCGCGGGGGATCGTCGAGCCGTTGGTGTTGCAGATGGCGAGGACCCTGGCGCCCTGTTCGCGGGCGTGGCGCAGGGCCATCAGGGTGTCCATGGTCTCGCCGGACTGGGAGATCGCGACGACCAGGGTCTGCTGGTCGAGGATCGGGTCGCGGTAGCGGAACTCGCTGGCCAGCTCCACCTCGCAGGGGATCCGCGTCCAGTGCTCGATGGCGTACTTGGCGATCAGCCCGGCGTGGAAGGCCGTACCGCAGGCGACGACGACGACCTTGTCGACCTCCCGGAGTACCTCCGGCGGAATACGCACCTCGTCCAGGCTCAGCGTGCCGGAGCCGTCGATGCGGCCGAGGAGGGTGTCGGCGACGGCCTTCGGCTGCTCGGCGATCTCCTTGAGCATGAAGGAGGCGTAGCCGGACTTCTCGGCGGCGGAGGCGTCCCAGTCGACGTGGTAGGAGCGGACGTCCGCCGGGGTGCCGTCGAAGCCGGTGACCCGCACGCCGTCCCGGCGCAGCTCGACGACCTGGTCCTGGCCCAGCTCGACGGCGTTACGGGTGTGAGCGATGAAGGCCGCGACGTCCGAGGCGAGGAAGTACTCGCCCTCCCCCACCCCCACCACGAGCGGCGAGTTGCGGCGCGCGCCCACCACCACGTCCGGCGCGTCCGCGTGCACCGCGACCAGCGTGAACGCGCCCTCCAGCCGCCCGCACACCAGCCGCATCGCCTCGGCGAGGTCGGCGCAGGCCGAGTACTCCTCGGCGAGCAGGTGGGCGACGACCTCGGTGTCGGTCTCGGAGGGCAGTTCGTGGCCGCGCTCCGCCAGCTCGGCCCGCAGCGGCGCGAAGTTCTCGATGATGCCGTTGTGGACGACGGCCACCCGGCCCGCGTTGTCGAGGTGCGGGTGGGCGTTGGCGTCGGTGGGGCCGCCGTGGGTGGCCCAGCGGGTGTGGCCGATGCCGGTGGCGGCGGCCGGCAGCGGGTGTTCGGACAGTTCCTTGTCGAGGTTGACGAGCTTGCCGGCCCGCTTGGCGGTGGCGAGGCCGCCGTCCGCGAGCACGGCGACGCCCGCCGAGTCGTACCCCCGGTATTCGAGCCGCTTCAGTCCGGCCATCACGACATCGAGTGCCGACTGAGGCCCTACGTATCCCACGATTCCGCACATAAGCGGCAGCCTACGAGCAGGATCGGCCGCGTGGCGGCCGCAAAGCGGGCATCCTGTGCCCGATATCGGAAATTCCCACCGGGGTACGAACGCCGTCCGTGGCCCGGACGTCAGCCGAGCTTGGCGACCTGCGCGTCGACGACCTCGGCGGGGACCTCGAATTCCGCGCCGGTCATCATCGAGGAGAGGTTGACGGCGCCGAAGGTGGCGAGGGTGGCGCCCTTGCGGACCACGACGAGCTTCATGAGCCCGCTGCTGTCCCCGCCGGTGGCCACACCGATGTTGACGGTGAGCCCCTCGTCCCCGCCCTTGGGGGCGTCCGCCCCGCTCACCTCGGTGATCTGCATCTTGTCACTGCCCACGGTGGCGACGAAGCCGCCCGCGCACTTCTCGACGGCCGCCTTCAGACCCGCCACCGCCTGCTCGGCGCCGCCGTCCGGGTAGGAGGCGACGTTCAGCAGGATCTTGTTCACGTCGACATCGGTCATGTCCTGGCCGTCCGGGCCCTTGCTCTCGGAGGGCGACTCCGACTGGCCCTGCCAGGAGCGCTGCACGTCCGCCGCCGGCTCGCCCTGGGCCACCGCGCCCTGGACGTAGACGAGCGGCAGGCAGGCCTTGTCGTCCGTCGAGATCTTGTCCTTGGCCACCTGGTCGTCCGCCGACAGTTCGGTGGTGACCTCGCCGTTCTTGACGTCGGCCTGGGCCAGGGCGACCTTCTCCAGTTCGGCGGCGGTCAGCGCCTTGCCCGCCGGTGCGGACTCTCCGGCACCTCCCGCCGGGGCGGACTGCTCCGTCTTGGCCGTCTCCTCCCCGGCCGCGCCGTCGTCGTCGGACGACCCGCCGCAGGCGGTGGCGAACAGGGCCAGGGCGGCGGCGGAGGCCACCAGGGCGGTACGGCGGACAGCGGTCGAACTCACGGCGGCACTCTTTCGTCGGTTCACTTCGGGAAATGTCGACTCGCGCCGGAATCCGTCGAGTCGTGTCGGGTCCGGTGATGAGATCCGGCCGACTTTGCCCGCACCTTACCCAGGCATTCGTACGTACGATCGATAACCGGCCATCCGAGATCCGACCGTGATCTCGTCGGGCCCCGCCGGAGCCCGACGGGCCGCGGCGGACCGGCCGACGTGACACAGCCCACCTGCCGCCCCGTTCGTACTCCGTTAACAATGGACTGTGATCTCTCCGGTCCCCTCGATCCCCCGGAGCGCCCACCGGCAGCGGCCGGAGGCGACTCCCTACGTCGACCTCACCCGCCCCGAGTGGAGCGCACTGCGCGACAAGACGCCGCTGCCGCTGACCGCCGAGGAGGTCGAGAAACTGCGCGGCCTCGGCGACGTCATCGACCTCGACGAGGTGCGGGACATCTACCTCCCGCTGTCCCGGCTCCTCAACCTCTACGTCGGCGCCACCGACGGCCTGCGCGGCGCGCTGAACACCTTCCTCGGCGAGCAGGGCTCCCAGTCCGGCACCCCCTTCGTCATAGGGGTCGCCGGCTCGGTCGCGGTCGGCAAGTCCACCGTCGCCCGCCTGCTCCAGGCGCTGCTGTCCCGCTGGCCCGAGCACCCGCGCGTCGAGCTGGTCACCACCGACGGCTTCCTGCTGCCGACGCGGGAGCTGGAGGCGCGCGGGCTGATGTCGCGGAAAGGTTTCCCCGAGTCGTACGACCGCCGGGCGCTGACCCGGTTCGTCGCCGACATCAAGGCGGGCAAGGCGGAGGTGACCGCCCCGGTCTACTCCCACCTCATCTACGACATCGTCCCGGACCAGCGGCTCGTCGTCCGCCGCCCCGACATCCTGATCGTCGAGGGCCTCAACGTGCTCCAGCCCGCGCTGCCCGGCAAGGACGGCCGCACCAGGGTCGGACTCGCCGACTACTTCGACTTCAGCGTGTACGTCGACGCGCGTACCGAGGACATCGAGCACTGGTACCTCAACCGCTTCCGCAAGCTGCGCGCGACCGCCTTCCAGAACCCCTCCTCGTACTTCCGCAAGTACACGCAGGTGTCGGAGGAGGAGGCCCTCGACTACGCCCGCACCACCTGGCGCACCATCAACAAGCCCAACCTGGTGGAGAACGTGGCCCCCACCCGGGGCCGGGCCACCCTGGTGCTGCGCAAGGGCCCCGACCACAAGGTCCAGCGCCTGAGCCTGCGCAAGCTGTGAGGCGGGCGGGGCGGGCGGCGCGATAGAAATACCGGATGCTGCATCTGCGCCTGATCACTCCGGCCGACCGCACCGACGAGGTGGTCCGCCTGATCGACCGTACGGTCGGCACCACCCACCTCGTCGTCCTGCCGGGCGCCGCCCGCGAACCCGAGGGCGACGTCGTCATGTGCGACGTGGCCCGCGAGGCCGGGGACGAACTCATCAACGGCCTGCGGGCGTTGGGCATCGACAGCTGCGGCGCCATCACCGCCGAGAACATCGACCTGTCGTTGTCCGAGCGCGCCGACCAGGCGGAACGGGACGCGCCGGGCGAGGCCGCCGACGCGGTGCTGTGGGAGCAGTTGGAGGAGGCGACGCACGAGGAGTCGACGCTCTCCATCACCTACGTCGCCTTCATCACGCTCGCCACGATGATCGCGGCCTGCGGTGTCGTCCTCGACAACGCGATCCTGATCGTGGGCGCGATGGCGGTCGGCCCGGAGTTCGGCCCGCTGGCCGGCATCTGCACGGCGATCGTCCAGCGGGCCCCGCGGCTCGCCCTGCGCTCGGCGATCGCCCTGCTGGTGGGCTTCGCCGTGGCGATGGCGGTGACGGTGGGCTTCAGCTGGATCATGACCGAGTTCGGCCAGTTCAGCGAGGGCAAGCTGGAGGGCGACCGCCCCAACACCGGCTTCGTCTACGCCCCCGACGCCTTCTCCTTCGTGGTGGCGGTCCTCGCCGGCATCGCGGGCACGCTGTCCCTCACCTCGGCGAAGTCCGGCGCCCTGGTGGGCGTCGCCATCTCCGTCACCACGGTCCCGGCGGCCGCGAACGCCGCCGTCGCCCTGAGCTTCGGCGACACCAACCAGACGGTGGGCTCCACCGAACAGCTCCTGCTCAACCTGGCAGGCATCGTGGTCGCCGGAACCCTCACGCTCCTGGCCCAGAAGGCCCTGTGGTCAACCCAACGAGGCCGGATGAGCAAGCCAACCTAGGGGCGCGGGGAACCGCGCGACAAGCCACGACGGCGCCGCAGCCCGCAACGCACAGCACCCCCACCCCCAACCCGGCGCAGGAAACTACCCCAGCGCAGACTTCACCGAATCGGCCAACCGCCCCGCCACAGACCGAGCCTGCTCAATATCCGCCGCTTCCACCATCACCCGCACCAGCGGCTCGGTCCCCGACGGACGCAGCAACACCCGCCCGGTGCTGCCAAGCTCCCGCTCGGCCTCGGCCACGGCGGTCGCCAGCTCGGCAGAGCTCGTCACCCGCGACTTGTCCACGTCCGGCACATTGACCAGCACCTGCGGCAGCCGCTCCATCACGGACGCGAGGTCCCGCAGCGTACGCCCGGTCTGCGCGACCCGCGCCGCCAGCATCAGGCCGGTCAGCGTGCCGTCACCCGTGGTGGCGTGGTCGAGGATGATGACGTGGCCGGACTGCTCGCCGCCGAGGGCGTAGCCGTGCTCCTTCATCTCCTCCAGCACGTACCGGTCGCCGACCCCGGTCTGCACGAACCGGATGCCCTCGCGCTCCATGGCCAGCTTGAAGCCCAGGTTGGACATGACGGTCGCGACGACGGTGTCCGAGCGCAGCGCCTCGCGCTCCCGCATCGCCAGGGACAGCACGGCGAGGATCTGGTCGCCGTCGACCTCCGCACCGGTGTGGTCCACGGCCAGGCAGCGGTCCGCGTCGCCGTCGTGGGCGATGCCCAGGTCGGCACCGTGCTCGACGACGGCGGCCTTGAGCAGGTCGAGGTGGGTGGAGCCGCAGCCGTCGTTGATGTTGAGGCCGTCGGGCACCGCGCCGATGGTGACCAGTTCGGCACCGGCCCGCGCGAACGCCTCCGGCGAGACCCGGGAGGCCGCGCCGTGCGCCTCGTCGAGGACGATCTTCAGTCCGTCGAGGCGGTTCGGGAGGACGCCGACGAGGTGGGCGACGTACTGGTCGAGCCCCTCGTCGTAGTCCCGGACGCGGCCGACCCCGGCACCGGTCGGGCGGTCCCAGGGGGCGCCGGTGCGGTGGTCGGCGTAGACGGACTCGATGCGGTCCTCCAGCTCGTCGGCGAGCTTGTGGCCGCCGCGGGCGAAGAACTTGATGCCGTTGTCGGGCATGGCGTTGTGGCTGGCGGACAGCATCACGCCGAGGTCGGCGCCGAGCGCGCCGGTGAGGTGGGCCACCGCGGGCGTCGGCAGCACGCCGACCCGCAGCACGTCCACACCGGCGCTGGCGAGGCCCGCGACCACCGCGGCCTCCAGGAACTCCCCGGAGGCACGTGGGTCCCGGCCGACCACCGCGGTCGCCCGGTGCCCGGCGAAGGTGCCCGCCTCGGCCAGTACGTGCGCCGCGGCGACGGAGAGGCCCAGCGCCAGCTCGGCCGTCAGATCCGCGTTGGCGACGCCGCGCACGCCGTCCGTGCCGAAGAGTCGTCCCACTTGTCCTCCTGAGGAAACGTCAATTCCGGAAGCGGCTGCCGATGAGTCGGCCCACGCAGTCGGCTCCCGAAGACTCGGGCACGCATCGCCCGGCCAACGATCACATAAGCCTTAGAACGTCTTGTGCCGTTATACGCCCAACGGCAGGGATAAACGAATGCCCCGGCAGCACAGTGGCGTGCCGCCGGGGCGTTCGGAGTACAGCCTGTACCAGCCGGTACGACTTAGCGCTTGCTGTACTGCGGGGCCTTGCGGGCCTTCTTCAGACCGGCCTTCTTGCGCTCGACCGCACGGTCGTCACGCTTGAGGTAACCGGCCTTCTTGAGGGCGCCGCGGTTGTTGTCCACGTCGGCCTCGTTCAGCGCGCGGGCGACACCGAGACGGAGCGCACCGGCCTGACCGGAGACGCCGCCGCCGGAGATGCGGGCGATGACGTCGTAGCGGTTGTCCAGCTCGAGCACCTTGAAGGGCTCGTTGACTTCCTGCTGGTGCACCTTGTTCGGGAAGTAGTCCTCGAGCGTGCGCCCGTTGACCTTCCACTTGCCGGTGCCCGGGACGATCCGGACGCGGGCGATGGCGTTCTTGCGACGGCCCAGGCCGGCGGCCGGCTGCGGCTCGCCGAACGCGGAGGCCATGGACTCCGAGGTGTACTCGCCCTCGACGGGCACCTCGGACTCGGTGGTGTAGCTGTCGATGTCGATCTCTTCGAGCGGCTGCTCGGGAGTGGTCTCGGCCACGATGCTCCTCAGATTCTCTTCAGTCTTAAAGGGTGGCCGGAACTACTGCGCGACCTGGGTGATCTCGAACGGCTGCGGCTGCTGCGCGCCGTGCGGGTGCTGGTCACCCTTGTAGACCTTCAGCTTCGAGAGCATCTGACGGCCCAGGGAGTTCTTCGGGAGCATGCCCTTGATGGCCTTCTCGACGGCCTTCTCCGGGTTCTTGTCCAGGAGCTCGTCGTAGCGCACGGAGCGCAGACCGCCCGGGTAGCCGGAGTGGCGGTACGCCATCTTCTGGGTCCGCTTGTTGCCGGAGAGGTGCACCTTGTCGGCGTTGATGATGATGACGAAGTCACCGGTGTCGACGTGGGGCGCGTAGATCGGCTTGTGCTTGCCGCGCAGGATGGAGGCCGCAGTGGTGGCCAGACGACCCAGGACTACGTCCTGGGCGTCGATGACGTGCCACTGGCGCGTCACATCGCCGGGCTTGGGGCTGTACGTACGCACGGTTCGTAGCCTTCGCTTCTTCAGTGAGTGGTCCTGACATGGTCACCGAAGACGATCACGACAGCCCTGACCGCACCGCGGTGACGCATACCGCGTGCAGGTCGCTGGTCATCGGTCCCGGTGGACCGGTGTAAGGGCCCCTCACGTGAGAATGAGCAAGCCAATACACATACGACTGTGCAGAATACCCGGGCCCCGGCGGCCGGGTCAAAACGGGGCCGCGGGAGCGCGCTCCGGTTCCGGCGCACGCCCCGGGGGGACCCGCTCTCCGGCGCCCGTCGGACCGGTCCTGGCCTGCCGAGCGACCGTCACCGCGAGGACGCACAGCGTGAACGCGTCCCGGAAGGCACGCCGCCGCTCCCCCTCCAGCCAGGGCCAGGTCAGCCCGGGTGCCTGGGGCACCAGGGCGATCCAGAACCACACCCCGCGGGCCACCGACCCGGCGTACGGCAGCCCGGCGAGCAGCAGCGGCAGGGCGACCAGGAGGTAGTGGTCGTAGGACGGCCGGGAGACGAGGAACGCCGACAGCATCAGCCCCGCGCCGGTCTCCGCGAGCCGCAGCGGACCGGGGTCGGCACGGCGCCAGCGCCGGTACGCGCAGAGCACCCCGGCCGAGGCCGCCGCCACCGCGAGCCCCTGCGCGAGCGCCGGCGGCACCCCGAGCCGGGGCAGTACGGCCGCCGGGGAGGCCTCGTAGAGCCGTACGAAGCCGTCGTCGCCGTGCAGCAGGAAGGGCAGGGTGCGGGTGAAGAAGCCCGCCGGGTCGGGCATCGCCAGCGCCGCCGCGGCCGAGGCCAGGGCGGGCACCAGGACGGCCGCGGCCAGCGCCCGCCACCGCCCGGCGAAGAGGAAGAGCAGGACGACGGGCGCGAGCAGCGGCTTGAGCGCCACGGCCGCCCCGATGACGACCCCCGCCCCCGTCCAGCGCCCCCGGCTCGCCAGCAGCAGGGCCAGCGGCAGCGCCACCGTCGCGGTCACCGTCCAGTTGCCGAGCCGCACCAGGTGCCCGAACGGCGCGAAACCCAGCGCTAGCCCGGTCAGCCCGAGGACCGCGAGCCTGCTGCCCAGCGGTACCCGGTGCAGGCGCAGCGCGCAGGCCCAGGCCAGCGCCAGCAGGACGGTCACCGCGCAGGGCACCAGGACCCGCAGCACGGCCCCGGGCAGCAGCGCCTGCGGGACGGCGGCCAGAACGGCGCTCGGCAGGTACAGGAAGTGCGGATCGTCGTACGGGGAGCCACCGGCCAGCCAGGTGCGGGCGGCCCGCACGACGATCGCGTTGTCCATCCCGCCGTCCGAGGTCGTCCGTGCCGCGTGCGCGGCGGACGCCGCCAGCACCGTCACCAGCACCGCCCACGGATGCCGTCCCGCCGGCCGCACCAACCACCCGGAGATGTCGCTTTTGCCCGTCCGCATGCACGGAACGCTAGGCCCTGCGGGCCCCAAGTCCCGGCACCAGCACGCCCCTCGGCCCGTCTAAGATGCGGCCCATGAGCTTTGGGCAGGGGGGACCTCAGTCGCAGTGGGATCCCTGGACACCGCAATCGCAGCAGCCGCAGCAGCAACCGCAGTCGCAGCAGCCCTGGAACAGCCGGAACAGTGACGACACGCCGGACTGGGCTGCCCTCGCCGAGGCCTCCGAGGCCCGTGCCAAGCGGCGCCGGCTGTTCTTCATCGGCGGCGGCGCGCTGGCCACCGTGGCGATAGCCAGTGCCGTCGCGGTGGCCGTGGTCTCGGCCAACGGCTCCGACCAGGCGTCCGACGGCGGTTCCTCCCAGCTCCCCACGACCGCGGAGATACCCAGCGCGACGGCCACCGAGCCGTCCTTCGCCCCGACCAGCGCCCCGCCGCCGCTGGACCCGAAGGACTTCGTCTCCAGCGTCAAGAAGGACAAGGCCCCGCTCAGCCCGGACCTGCTCTTCCCCGGGACCCAGCTGACCATGGGTGAGACGGTCTACAAGAAGGGCCCGACGGCCGACACCCGCACCTGCGGCTCCGCCGCCCAGGGCACCCTGCCGAAGGTCCTCGACACCAACAAGTGCACGCGCCTGATCCGCGTCACCTACACCCAGGGCGACACCGCCGTGACGGTCGGCGTGGCCGTCTTCGACACCGAGGCGCAGGCCGCGAAGGCCAAGAAGGACGCCGACAAGAAGAGCATCGTGCGCTCCCTGTCCGGCGGCGGCGTCAAGTCCTTCTGCACCGGCGCCGTCTGCCGCTCCACCACCAACTCCTACGGCCGTTACGCCTACTTCACGGTGGCCGGCTTCACCGGCGCCAAGGACGTCACGGAGAAGTCCACCGGCGTGTTCCGGGCCGGTGACGACCTGGCCGAGTTCGCCTTCCGGCAGATCCGCCGGCGCGGTGAGGCCCAGGCGTCGGCGGCGGCGGAGGCGGGCTGACGGCCCACCGCCCGCCCCGTCAGCAGCAGCCGGTTCCCGGCAGCGACCGCTTGTTGCGCGCCTCCTTGTTCCGGGCGGCCAGCAGCTCGTCGGCCGGGTAACCGACCTCCTCAAGCGTCAGCCCGTGCGGCCGTACGACGTGCACGGCCGAGTCCCGTACCCCCGCGGCGAGCACCTTGGCCGGCCACTCGGGCCCGCGGTGCCCGTCGCCGACGAACAGCAGCGCCCCGATCAGCGAGCGCACCATGTTGTGGCAGAAGGCGTCGGCCCGCACGGTGGCGGTGACGATCCCGTCCTCACCCCGCACGAGACTCAGCTCCTGCAACGTCCGGATGGTGGTCGCCCCCTCCCGCTTCTTGCAGTAGGCGGCGAAGTCGTGCTCGCCCAGCAGCCCCCGGGCGGCCGCGTTCATGGCATCGACGTCGAGCGGCCAGTCGTGCCACAGCACGTGCCCGCGCAGCAGCGGGTCGACGCCGCCCGGGTTGTCGGTGACCCGGTAGGCGTAGCGCCGCCAGACCGCCGAGAACCGCGCGTTGAAGCCGCTCGGCGCCTCCCTGAGCGCCCAGACCCGCACGTCCCTGGGCAGCCGCCCCGCGAGCCGCTTGAGCAGCTTCACGTGGTGCTCGGCCCACACCTCGCGCGGCAGATCGACATGGGCGACCTGCCCCCGCGCGTGCACCCCGGCGTCGGTCCGCCCCGCCACCGTCAGCTCGTACGTCTCCCGCGACCGGGTGACCGTCCGCAACGCGTCCTCGATCTCCCCCTGCACGGTCCGCCGCCCCCCGGCCTGCTTGGCCCACCCGGAGAACTCGCTCCCGTCGTAGGAGAGATCCAGCCGCACCCGCACGAACCCGGCCTCAACTTCGTCACTCACCCAGAGATCCTCTCAGCCAAACGAAAGCGGGCCCGCCCCTGAAAAGGAACGGACCCGCAAACGCCCCGAAGGGGCGCGGGGAACTGCGCGACCAGCCACGACGAAAGCCGCAGCCGCAATCACACAGCCCCCGGCAGACGCTTACGCGTCCTTCGACTCCTCGGCCGCAGCCTCGTCGTCGGCCTTGGTCGTGTCGACCTTGGTCTCCTCGGCAGCCGGAGCGGCCTCGGCGTCCTTGGCCGCACGCTTC
This sequence comes from Streptomyces rubrogriseus, assembly GCF_027947575.1. Classification (NCBI taxonomy): domain Bacteria; kingdom Bacillati; phylum Actinomycetota; class Actinomycetes; order Kitasatosporales; family Streptomycetaceae; genus Streptomyces; species Streptomyces rubrogriseus. Next base: position 7,617,802 of record NZ_CP116256.1, read on the forward strand.
GTCGCCGCCTCGGCCTCACCCGTGGCCTGCTGCGCCACGGTCAGCGCCTCGACCAGCTCGATGACGGCCATGGGCGCGTTGTCGCCACGGCGGTTACCGATCTTGGTGATCCGGGTGTAGCCACCGGGACGGTTCTCGTAGCGCGGGCCGATCTCGGTGAAGAGCGTGTGGACGATGCTCTTGTCCGTGATCACCTGGAGCACCTGACGGCGGTTGTGAAGGTCGCCCTTCTTCGCCTTGGTGACCAGACGCTCGGCGTACGGACGCAGCTTGCGCGCCTTCGCCTCGGTGGTCGTGATCTTGCCGTGCTCGAAGAGCGACTTCGCGAGGTTCGCGAGGAGCAGCTTCTCGTGCGCGGCGCTGCCGCCCAGACGGGCACCCTTGGTGGGCTTCGGCATGATGTCTCTCCTAGGTGTCTGCCCCGGCCGTATCAGGTACCGAAGTCAGTATCCGAGCAGGCGGTCGCCTGTCGGAGATCCGGGGCGCCTTCGCAAGCGCCCCGGAGGGTCCGCGCCCCAAAGGGGCGCGGGGCTGTACTCATGTGCGGCTCCGCCGCGTGGGCGCGACCAGCCACGACGGACCGGCAGCCGAATCAGTACTGCTCGGTCTCCACGAAACCGGCGTCCGCGTCGTCGTCGGCGCCGAAGGCGTCCGCGGCGGCGGTCGGGTCGAATCCGGGCGGGCTGTCCTTGAGCGCCAGGCCCATGCCGGCCAGCTTCGCCTTGACCTCGTCGATCGACTTCGCACCGAAGTTGCGGATGTCGAGCAGGTCGGCCTCGGAGCGAGCAACCAGCTCGCCCACGGAGTGGATGCCCTCGCGCTTGAGGCAGTTGTACGACCGAACGGTGAGCTCCAGCTCCTCGATCGGCAGCGCCAGGTCGGCGGCGAGCGCGGCGTCCGTCGGGGACGGACCCATGTCGATGCCCTCGGCGTCGATGTTCAGCTCGCGGGCGAGACCGAACAGCTCGACCAGGGTCTTACCGGCCGACGCCATGGCGTCGCGCGGACGCATGGCCTGCTTGGTCTCGACGTCGACGATCAGCTTGTCGAAGTCGGTGCGCTGCTCGACACGCGTGGCCTCGACCTTGTACGTGACCTTGAGAACCGGCGAGTAGATCGAGTCGACCGGGATGCGCCCGATCTCCTGACCGACCTGCTTGTTCTGCACGGCGGAGACGTAGCCGCGACCGCGCTCGACGGTCAGCTCCATCTCCAGCTTGCCCTTGCCGTTGAGCGTGGCGAGGACGAGGTCGGGGTTGTGCACCTCGACACCGGCCGGGGGCGCGATGTCGGCGGCGGTGACCAGACCCGGGCCCTGCTTGCGCAGGTACATCACGACCGGCTCGTCGTGCTCCGAGGAGACGACCAGCTGCTTGATGTTGAGGATCAGGTCGGTGACGTCCTCCTTGACGCCCGGCACGGTGGTGAACTCGTGCAGGACACCGTCGATGCGGATGCTGGTGACAGCAGCGCCGGGGATCGACGAGAGGAGGGTGCGGCGGAGGGAGTTGCCGAGGGTGTAGCCGAAGCCCGGCTCCAGCGGCTCGATGACGAACCGGGAGCGGAACTCGTCGACGACCTCTTCGGTCAACGAGGGACGCTGAGCGATCAGCATGTGGTGATCCTTCAGTCAGGGGCGCCCGCTATTTGACGCCCGACTAGTACTGCAAGGGTACGGGCGATACGACCCGAAAGAGCCGTACCGCCCGGAAACCCTGGTGAAGCGTTGAAGCGATGCCGCGGTGAAGCGGGATCAGACGCGACGACGCTTCGGCGGACGGCAGCCGTTGTGCGGGGTGGGCGTGACGTCCTGGATGGAGCCGACCTCGAGGCCGGTCGCCTGCAGGGAGCGGATGGCGGTCTCACGACCGGAACCCGGGCCCTTGACGAAGACGTCGACCTTGCGCATGCCGTGCTCCTGCGCGCGACGGGCAGCCGACTCGGCGGCCATCTGCGCGGCGAACGGCGTGGACTTCCGGGAGCCCTTGAAGCCGACGTGGCCGGCGGAGGCCCAGGAGATCACGTTGCCGGTCGGGTCCGTGATGGACACGATCGTGTTGTTGAACGTGCTCTTGATGTGCGCGTGGCCGTGAGCGACGTTCTTCTTTTCCTTGCGGCGCACCTTCTTGGCAGCGCCCTGACGTCCCTTGGGGGGCATGTCGTTCTCCTACGGGAGGTGGTCGGTCCTACAGCGAAGACCGCTGGACGGCGAAGTCCGCTGCGGACTACTTCTTGCCCGGCTTCTTCTTGCCGGCGATGGCGCGACGCGGGCCCTTGCGGGTGCGGGCGTTGGTGCTGGTGCGCTGACCGCGGACGGGCAGACCGCGACGGTGGCGCAGACCCTGGTAGGTGCCGATCTCGACCTTGCGGCGGATGTCGGCCTGCACCTCGCGACGGAGGTCACCCTCGGTCTTGATGTTGTTGTCGACGTACTCGCGGATCGCGACGAGCTGCTCCTCGGAGAGGTCCCGAACACGGGTGTTCGGGTCCACGCCGGTGGCGGCGAGCGTCTGCTGCGAGAGGGTCCGGCCGATGCCGAACACGTAGGTGAGGGCGATCTCGACGCGCTTTTCGCGCGGGATGTCAACACCGGAAACGCGTGCCATTCAATGGCTCCAGTTGATTGTCGGAGGTCTTCCACAGAACCGGTCCCCGGCCGCCGTATGAGGTACGTATCGGGTCCCCGGCCTCCGAACCGGGGGTGTCGGACGCCTGGGCGCCCGGGTCCTGCGTATGAACATGTTCAGCTCGCGTCGCGCGAAGTCATGCGAATCGCGGAGGGAACGGTCAGGCTTCAGCCCTGGCGCTGCTTGTGGCGCGGGTTGTCGCAGATGACCATGACCCGACCGTGACGGCGGATCACCCTGCACTTGTCGCAGATCTTCTTGACGCTCGGCTTGACCTTCATGGGTGTGAGGTTCTCCGGGTCAGTTGCCGGCGGACCCGCGCGCGGAGCACGCGGGACGTGGGCAAGATCTACTTGTACCGGTAGACGATCCGGCCACGCGTCAGGTCGTACGGAGACAGCTCCACCACGACCCGGTCGTCAGGGAGGATGCGGATGTAGTGCATACGCATCTTGCCGCTGATGTGTGCCAGGACCTGGTGGCCGTTCTGGAGCTCGACCTTGAACATGGCGTTCGGAAGAGACTCGACGACAGTGCCCTCGATCTCGATGGCACCTTGCTTCTTGGCCACGCTTCGCCCTTCGAATCGACTACCTTGATCGACTCATCGTGCAATCCTCCAGACATGGGGGTGCACGGGAGCCGACGAGTCAGTCTACGTCAGCGAACCCGGAAAGGCGAAACGAGGAAGTCTGCCCCGGATGCGAGATCGTTATGCAAGGGGGTCCGGCGCCGCCGTGATCCCCAGCTCCGCCAGCTTCGCCCTGCCGCCGTCGGGGGACGTCAGGACCAGCGGGCCCTGTTCCGTCAGGGCCACCGAGTGCTCCCAGTGGGAGGACCAGGTGCCGTCGGTCGTGATGACCGTCCACTCGTCCGACAGCACCTCGGTGCGGGGGGTGCCGAGGGAGACCATCGGCTCGATGGCGAGGCAGAAGCCGGGGACGAGCTTCGGGCCCTTGCCGCGGCGGCGGTCGACGTAGTTCAGCAGGTGCGGGTCCATGTGCATCTCGGTGCCGATGCCGTGGCCGCCGTAGTCCTCGATGATCCCGTACTTGCCGCCGCCGGGCTTGGGCTGGCGGCGGATGTAGGTCTCGATGGCGCGGGAGACGTCCACCAGGCGGTTGCCCTGCTTCATGGCCGCGATGCCCGCCCACATCGACTCCTCGGTCACCCGGGACAGCTCGACCAGCTCCGGGGAGTGACCGGAGCCGACGAAGGCCGTGTAGGCGGCGTCGCCGTGCCAGCCGTCGATGATCGCGCCGCAGTCGATGGAGATGACGTCGCCGTCCTTGAGCACCACGTCGTCGGACGGGATGCCGTGGACGACGACCTCGTTCACCGAGGTGCAGATGGTGGCGGGGAAGCCGCCGTACCCGAGGAAGTTCGGCTTGGCGTCGTGCTCCGCGAGGACCTTGCGGGCGACCTGGTCCAGGTCCTTGGTCGTCGCGCCGGGCACGGCGGCCTCGCGGGTGGCCGCGTGGATGGCGGCGACGACCAGCCCCGCCTCGCGCATCTTGGCGATCTGCTCGGGGTTCTTGATCTGCACCATGGGGGCTGCGGCCTTTCTGGACTGGACCGGAGGAGGGAGGGACGGGGAGGGAATGAGGAACGGGGACGCGGTTCCACGATACGGCCCGCGGCCGTCCCACCCCACAGCACAGCCGCGGCCCCCTGAGCGAGGGACCGCGGCTGCAGCCGGGCGGAGTACTACTGGTCGCGCTTGAGCGCCTCCAGCGCACGGCGGGTGACCTCGTCCACGGGGCCCGTCGCGGCGATGGTGGCGACCAGGCCCTGCGACTTGTAGTAGTCGATGATCGGCTCGGTCTGCGTGTGGTAGACCTCGAGCCGCTTGCGGACCGTCTCCTCGGAGTCGTCGTCCCGCTGGTACAGCTCGCCGCCGCAGACGTCGCAGACGCCTTCCTTCTTCGGCGGGGTGTACGTCACGTGGAAGACGTGGGCCGAGTCGTTGCGGCAGACGCGCCGGCCGGCGATCCGCTTGACGACCTCGTCCTCCGGGGCCTCCAGGTCCAGCACCGCGTCGAGCTTCATGTCCTCGGTCTCGAGCAGCTCGTCCAGCGCCTCGGCCTGGGAGACGTTCCGCGGGAAGCCGTCCAGCAGGAAGCCGCCCTCGGCGTCGGGCTGCTCCATGCGGTCCTTCGCCATGGCGATGGTGACCTCGTCCGGCACGAGATTGCCGGCGTCCATGTAGGACTTCGCGAGCTTGCCCAGTTCGGTCTGCTGGCTGATGTTCGCGCGGAACAGGTCGCCCGTGGAGATGTGCGGAATGTGCAGCGTCTCGGCAAGGCGGGTGGCCTGCGTTCCCTTTCCGGCACCCGGAGGCCCGACGAGGACGATTCGCATCAGCGGAGGAACCCTTCGTAATTGCGCTGCTGGAGCTGGCTCTCGATCTGCTTCACCGTCTCGAGACCGACACCCACGATGATCAGGATGCTGGTGCCACCGAACGGGAAGTTCTGGTTTGCCCCGAAACCAGCCAACGCCATTGTCGGGACGAGAGCGATCAGACCCAAGTACAGCGAACCCGGCCAGGTGATCCGGTTGAGTACGTAGCTCAGATACTCAGCGGTCGGTCGGCCAGCCCGGATGCCCGGGATGAAGCCACCATACTTCTTCATGTTGTCCGCGACTTCCTCGGGGTTGAACGAGATGGCCACGTAGAAGAAGGCGAAGAAGACGATCAGGAAGAAGTACAGGATGATGTGCGGCGTCGCCGCGGTGTCCGCGAGATTCTTCGTGATCCAGGTGGCCCAGCCCGCCGTCGAGTTCGAGAACTGGACGATCAGTGCCGGGATGTAGAGCAGCGACGAGGCGAAGATGACGGGGATGACACCCGCCTGGTTCACCTTGAGCGGGATGTACGTCGAGGTGCCGCCGTAGGAGCGGCGGCCGATCATGCGCTTCGCGTACTGCACGGGGATGCGGCGCTGGGCCTGCTCCACGAAGACCACCAGGCCGACCATGACCAGGCCGACGAGGATGACCGTGCCGAACTCGATCCAGCCGTCGGCCAGCTCGCCCTGCTTCTTGATGGCCCACAGAGCGGACGGGAAGGTCGCGGCGATCGAGATGAACATCAGGATCGACATGCCGTTGCCGATGCCGCGGTCGGTGATCAGCTCGCCGAGCCACATGACGACACAGGTACCGGCGGTCATGCAGATGACCATGACGACGGTGGTGAAGATCGCCTGGTCGGGCACGATCTGGCCGGCGACGGTGCAGCCGGAGAAGAGGGCGCCGCTGCGGGCGGTGGCCACCAGGCCGGTGCCCTGCAGGATGGCGAGCGCGACGGTCAGGTAACGGGTGTACTGCGTGATCTTCGCCGTACCGGCCTGGCCCTCCTTCTTGAGGGCTTCCAGGCGCGGGATCACGACGGTCAGCAGCTGCAGAATGATGCTCGCCGTGATGTACGGCATGATGCCGAGCGCGAAGACCGTGATCTGCAGCAGGGCGCCACCGCTGAACATGTTGACCAGGCCGAAGAGGCCCTGGTTGCCGGACGCCTGGTCCACGCACTCCTGGACGTTCTTGTAGTCGACGCCTGGAATGGGAATGTGGGTACCGAGTCGGTACACCACGATGATGCCGAGCGTGAAGAGCAGCTTCTTGCGCAGGTCGGGCGTCTTGAACGCCCGGGCGAACGCGGTGAGCACGGTGCCTCCTGCGACCCCCGCGCTACTGCGTCAAGGGTGACGGTCTTGAGGTTCGACTGACGACTGATAAGTGGACGGCTAAGGGAGTAACGCTGAACCGCCGTCAAGAGTGCCTCATGTGACGCACCCGTGAAAGAGGGCAGCGCAGGCCACCTTACCGGCGGGAGCACTCCCCTTGGAACGACCAACCGGGGATACCCCTTTTGTGGGGCATCCCCGGTCGGGATCGCTCATGTCATCGACACGTCCGAGTGGTTCAGACGAGCTCGGTGACGGTACCGCCGGCGGCGGTGATCTTCTCCTTGGCGGAGCCGGAGACGGCGTCGACCGTCACCTGCAGCGCCACGGAGATCTCGCCCTGGCCGAGGACCTTGACGAGGCTGTTCTTGCGAACGGCACCCTTGGCCACCAGGCCCTCGACGGTGACCTCGCCACCCTCGGGGTACAGCGCGGCCAGCTTCTCGAGGTTCACGACCTGGAACTCGGTCTTGAACGGGTTCTTGAAGCCCTTCAGCTTCGGAAGACGCATGTGGAGGGGCATCTGGCCACCCTCGAAGCGCTCCGGAACCTGGTAACGGGCCTTCGTGCCCTTCGTACCACGACCGGCCGTCTTACCCTTCGACGCCTCACCACGACCGACACGGGTCTTGGCGGTCTTGGCGCCGGGGGCGGGACGGAGGTTGTGGATCTTGAGCGGGTTGTTCTCCGCCATGATCAGTCGACCTCCTCGACCGTCACGAGGTGGCGGACGGTGTGCACCATGCCGCGGAACTCGGGGCGGTCCTCCTTGACGACCTGCGTGTTGATCCCCTTGAGACCAAGGGAGCGCAGGGTGTCACGGTGGTTCTGCTTGCTGCCGATGTAGGACTTGACCTGCGTAATCTTGAGCTGCGCCATGATTACGCACCCGCCCCGGCACGCGCACGGAGAAGGGCCGCGGGGGCGACGTCCTCGAGCGGCAGACCACGGCGGGCCGCGATCTCCTCGGGACGCTGCAGGCCCTTGAGGGCCTCCACGGTCGCGTGCACGATGTTGATCTGGTTGTCGGAGCCGAGCGACTTCGACAGCACGTCGTGGATACCGGCGCACTCGAGCACGGCGCGCACCGGGCCACCGGCGATAACGCCGGTACCGGGGGACGCGGGCTTGAGCAGCACGACGCCGGCAGCCTTCTCACCCTGGATGGGGTGCGGGATGGTGCCCTGGATGCGGGGGACCTTGAAGAAGTGCTTCTTGGCCTCCTCAACACCCTTGGCGATGGCGGCCGGCACCTCCTTGGCCTTGCCGTATCCGACACCCACGGTGCCGTCACCGTCGCCCACCACGACCAGCGCGGTGAAGCTGAAGCGACGACCACCCTTCACAACCTTGGCGACGCGGTTGATCGCGACGACGCGCTCAACGTAAGCGGTCTTCTCGGCGGCACCTGCGCCACCGTCACGGCCCTTCCGGTCCCGCCGCTCGCCGCCACCGGCACCGCTGCCGCGGCGCTGGGGTCCAGCCATTGGAATTACCTCTCTCTGTTTCCGCTAGCGTTACGGAACCGGCTCAGAACTTCAGTCCGGCTTCGCGGGCGGCGTCCGCCAGGGCGGCGATGCGCCCGGCGTACTGGTTGCCACCACGGTCGAACACGACGGCCTCGACACCGGCAGCCTTGGCGCGCTCGGCGACCAGGGCGCCGACCTGCTTGGCCTGCGCGGACTTGTCGGCCTCGCCACCGCGGATCGAGGTGTCCAGGGTGGACGCCGACGCCAGGGTGTGACCCTTGATGTCGTCGATCACCTGGGCCACGATGTGGCGGTTCGAACGGGTAACGACCAGACGGGGACGCTCCGCCGTACCCGAGAGATTCTTGCGAATCCGGATGTGGCGGCGCTTGATCGCGGCGCGCTTGTAGGCGTCGCCCTTGAGGATCTTCTGTCCGTATGCCATGGCTTACTTACCCGCCTTTCCGACCTTGCGGCGGATGACTTCGCCCTCGTACTTGACGCCCTTGGCCTTGTACGGGTCGGGCTTGCGCAGCTTGCGGATGTTGGCCGCAACCTCGCCGACCTTCTGCTTGTCGATGCCCTCGACCGAGAAGTGGGTCGGGTTCTCCACCTTGAAGGTGATTCCCTCGGGGGCCTCGACGAGGATCGGGTGGCTGTAGCCGAGGGAGAACTCCAGGTTCGAACCCTTGGCGAGCACGCGGTAACCGACACCGCTGATCTCGAGCTTCTTCACGTAACCCTGGGTCACGCCGGTGATCATGTTCGCCACCAGCGTGCGGGACAGGCCGTGCAGGGCCTTGCTCTGACGCTCGTCGTTGGGGCGGGTGACGTTCAGCACGCCGTCCTCACCCTTGGCGATGTCGATCGGCGCCACGACGGTGTGGGTCAGCGAGCCCTTGGGGCCCTTGACCGAAACCGTACGGCCGTCGATGGTGACGTCCACGCCGGCGGGAACCGCGATGGGGAGCTTGCCGATGCGCGACATAGCTGTTTCCTCCGTTCCCTTCCGTTACCAGACGTAGGCGAGGACTTCTCCGCCTACGCCCTTCTTGCCGGCCTGCTTGTCGGTGAGGAGCCCGTGGGACGTGGAGATGATCGCCACGCCGAGGCCACCCAGCACCTTGGGCAGGTTGGTGGACTTCGCGTACACCCGGAGACCGGGCTTGGAGATCCGCTTGATGCCCGCGATGGAGCGCTCACGGTTCGGGCCGAACTTCAGCTCGAGGACGAGGTTCTTGCCGACCTCGGCGTCCTCGGTCTTCCAGCCGGTGATGAAGCCCTCCTGCTGGAGGATCTCCGCGATGTGAGACTTGATCTTGGACGCCGGCATCGTCACGGAGTCGTGGTACGCCGAGTTCGCGTTCCGCAGACGCGTAAGCATGTCTGCGATCGGATCAGTCATGGTCATGAATTGGCCTTCGGCCTCTCTCGCCGGGGTTTCCTGGTGCGCCATCCCTCTCCCCGATCCGAGACGGGACGGGTGCGGCGCGGTGGACCTACGGCGTAGTAAGTCGTACGGGCGCGACAGACGCCCAACCCCACAAGCCTAAGGCATGCGGAGCCGGGCCCCTGCCGACCCAGTTGCTTACCGAGAGTCTGAATAACCCGGAATTACCGGATTACCAGGAGCTCTTGGTCACGCCCGGCAGCTCGCCACGGTGAGCCATCTCACGAAGGCACACGCGGCACAGGCCGAACTTGCGGTAGACGGAGTGCGGACGGCCGCAGCGCTGGCAGCGCGTGTAGCCGCGGACACCGAACTTGGGCTTGCGAGCAGCCTTGGCAATCAGAGCCTTCTTCGCCATCTCGCTCACGCCTCCTTGAAGGGGAAGCCGAGGTGACGGAGGAGCGCGCGGCCCTCAGCGTCGTTGGTCGCCGTGGTCACCACGGTGATGTCCATACCCCGGGTGCGGTCGATCTTGTCCTGGTCGATCTCGTGGAACATGACCTGCTCCGTGAGACCGAAGGTGTAGTTGCCACGGCCGTCGAACTGCTTGGGGGACAGACCGCGGAAGTCGCGGATGCGCGGCAGCGCGAGCGACAGGGTGCGGTCCAGGAACTCCCACATGCGGTCGCCACGGAGCGTGACGTGGGCACCGATCGGCTGACCCTCACGCAGCTTGAACTGCGCGATGGACTTGCGGGCCTTGGTGACGGCCGGCTTCTGACCGGTGATGGTGGTCAGGTCGCGGATCGCGCCCTCGATCAGCTTCGAGTCACGGGCGGCGTCGCCGACACCCATGTTGACCACGATCTTCACGAGGCCGGGGATCTGCATGACGTTCTCGTAGGAGAACTCCTCACGCAGCTTGCCCGCGATCTCCTCGCGGTACTTCGTCTTGAGACGCGGAGTGGTGGTGGTAGCCATCAGATGTCCTCACCCGTCCGCTTGGCAACGCGAACCTTGTTGCCCTCGTCGTCGAAGCGGTAACCGACGCGCGTGACGACCTTGTTGCCGTCCTTCTCCACGACCAGCTGGACGTTGGAGACGTGGATCGGGGCCTCGGTGGTCACGATGCCGCCGGCCTGCGAACCGCGAGCGGTCGGACCGGCCTTGGTGTGCTTCTTGACCCGGTTGACACCCTCGACCAGGACGCGGTCCTCACGGGGGAAGGCCGCGATGACCTTGCCCTGCTTGCCCTTGTCCTTACCGGTGATGACCTGGACCAGGTCGCCCTTCTTGATCTTCATGCTCACAGCACCTCCGGCGCGAGGGAGATGATCTTCATGAACTTCTTCTCGCGCAGCTCACGGCCCACCGGGCCGAAGATACGGGTGCCGCGAGGGTCGCCGTCGTTCTTCAGAATGACGGCGGCGTTCTCGTCGAAGCGGATGTACGAGCCGTCGGGACGGCGGCGCTCCTTGACGGTGCGAACGATGACCGCCTTGACGACGTCACCCTTCTTCACGTTGCCACCGGGGATCGCGTCCTTGACGGTGGCGACGATGACGTCACCGATACCCGCGTAGCGGCGGCCCGAGCCACCGAGCACACGGATGGTCAGGATTTCCTTCGCACCCGTGTTGTCGGCGACACGCAGCCGCGACTCCTGCTGGATCACGTCTATCTCCTGAATGTCTGCCGGTTCCCCGGGAGTCGGTCACCTTGGTGAACGACTCCCGGAGCCTGGCGGAACTGTCCTGCGAGGAATGCCTCGCAGGAGATTTCTTACTTGGCCTTCTCGAGGACCTCGACGACGCGCCAGCGCTTCGTCGCGGACAGCGGCCGGGTCTCCATGAGGAGGACACGGTCGCCGACGCCCGCGGCGTTCTGCTCGTCGTGAGCCTTGAGCTTCTCGGTACGGCGGATGACCTTGCCGTACAGGGCGTGGGTCACGCGGTCCTCGACGGCGACGACGACGGTCTTGTCCATCTTGTCGCTGACGACCAGACCCTGGCGGGTCTTGCGGAAGCCGCGCGCGGCCTTCGTCTCTTCAGTCACGTTGCTCTCGCTCATCAGGCGCTCTCCACCGTCTCGATGCCCAGCTCGCGCTCACGCATCAGGGTGTAGATCCGGGCGATGTCCTTACGGACGGCCTTGAGCCGACCGTGGTTCTCGAGCTGGCCCGTCGCCGCCTGGAAGCGGAGGTTGAACAGCTCTTCCTTGGCCTCGCGGAGCTTCGCCAGAAGCTCCTCGTTGCCCAGCTCGCGCAGCTCGGACGCCTTGGTACCGGCCGACATCACGCTTCACCTGCCTCGCGCTTGACGATCCGGCACTTCATCGGCAGCTTGTGGGCCGCACGGGTCAGCGCCTCACGGGCGATCTTCTCGTTGGGGTAGGACAGCTCGAACATGACCCGGCCCGGGTGCACGTTCGCGATCCACCACTCCGGAGAACCCTTACCGGAACCCATGCGGGTCTCGGCCGGCTTCTTCGTGAGCGGGCGGTCCGGGTAGATGTTGATCCAGACCTTGCCGCCACGCTTGATGTGGCGGGTCATCGCGATACGGGCGGCCTCGATCTGGCGGTTGGTCACGTACGCCGGCGTGAGGGCCTGGATGCCGTACTCGCCGAACGCAACCGTGGTACCGCCCTTGGCCATGCCGCGGCGCTTCGGGTGGTGCTGCTTGCGGTGCTTGACCCTACGGGGGATCAGCATGACGGTCAGGCCTCCGTTCCGGTGCTCTCAGCCGGAGCGGCAGCGGCGGGCGCGTCGGCCTTGGGGGCCTCGGCGGCCGGAGCCGACTGCTGCTGCGGCTTGCGCCCGCGACGCTCGCCACCGCGGCCACCACGGGCCGGGCGGTCGTTGCCACCACGGGCCGGGCGGTTGCCCGCACGGGCGGCGGCGTTCTCGGCGCGGACCTCGGCGATGTTCTTGACGTCGCCCTTGTAGATCCAGACCTTCACACCGATGCGGCCGAAGGTCGTCTTGGCCTCGAAGAAGCCGTAGTCCACGTTCGCGCGGAGCGTGTGCAGGGGCACACGGCCCTCGCGGTAGAACTCCGAGCGGGACATCTCGGCGCCACCGAGGCGGCCACCGCACTGGATCTTGATGCCCTTGGCGCCGGCCTTCATCGTGCCCTGCATGCTCTTGCGCATGGCGCGACGGAAGGAGACGCGGGAGGAGAGCTGCTCGGCGACGGCCTGGGCAACCAGCTGAGCGTCGGTCTCGGGGCTCTTGACCTCGAGGATGTTCAGCTGGACCTGCTTGCCGGTGAGCTTCTCGAGCTGACCGCGGATCTTGTCGGCCTCCGCACCGCGGCGGCCGATGACGATGCCCGGACGAGCCGTGTGGATGTCCACGCGGACGCGGTCACGGGTGCGCTCGATCTCGACCTTGGAGATGCCGGCGCGCTCCATGCCGGACGTCAGCATCCGACGGATGGCGACGTCTTCCTTGACGTAGTCCTTGTACAGCTTGTCGGCGTACCAACGCGACTTGAAGTCGGTCGTGACACCGAGCCGGAACCCGTGCGGGTTTACCTTCTGGCCCATTACCGGGTTCCTTCCTTGCTGCTGACGACCACGGTGATGTGGCTGGTCCGCTTGCGGATCCGGTAGGCGCGGCCCTGGGCACGCGGACGGAACCGCTTCAGGGTCGGGCCCTCGTCGACGTACGCCTCGGAAATGAAGAGGCTGTCGGCGTCGGTGTGGTCGTAGTTGTGCGCGGCGTTGGCGATGGCGCTGTCCAGCACCTTGCCGACCGGCACGCTCGCGGCCTGCGGGGCGAAACGCAGGACCGCCTGAGCCTCCGTGGCATCCATGCCACGGATGAGGTCCACCACGCGGCGGGCCTTCATGGGCGTGACGCGGATGTACCGCGCCTGGGCCCTGGCTTCCATGGTTGTCCCTTCAGTGTTTGTCATGATCTTTCACACCCCGCTGACTAGCGGCGCTTCGACTTCCGGTCGTCCTTGACGTGACCCCGGAAGGTGCGCGTCGGCGAGAACTCGCCGAGCTTGTGGCCGACCATGGACTCGGTGACAAACACCGGGATGTGGGTCTTGCCGTTGTGCACCGCGATCGTGTGGCCGAGCATCGCCGGGACGATCATCGAGCGACGGGACCAGGTCTTGATGACGTTCTTGGTACCGGCTTCGTTCTGCGTGTCCACCTTCTTGATCAGGTGGTCGTCGACGAAGGGTCCCTTCTTCAAGCTACGAGGCATCTCAACCCGTCCTTAGCGCTTCTTGTTCGTCTTGCGGCGGCGGACGATGTACTTGTTCGACGCCTTCTTGGGCGAACGAGTACGGCCTTCCTTCTTGCCCCAGGGGGACACCGGGTGGCGACCACCCGAGGTACGGCCTTCGCCACCACCGTGCGGGTGGTCCACCGGGTTCATGACCACACCACGCACGGTCGGGCGAACGCCCAGCCAGCGCTTACGGCCCGCCTTGCCCCAGTTGATGTTGCTCTGCTCGGCGTTGCCGACCTCGCCGACCGTGGCGCGGCAGCGCTGGTCGACCAGGCGGATCTCTCCGGACGGCATGCGCAGGTGGGCCATCGAGCCCTCCTTCGCGAGCAGCTGCACGGAGGCACCGGCGGAGCGGGCGAACTTGGCGCCGCCACCGGGACGGAGCTCGATCGCGTGGATCGTGGTACCGACCGGGATGTTGCGGAGCGCCAGGTTGTTGCCCGGCTTGATGTCGGCCCCGGGACCGTTCTCGACGCGGTCGCCCTGCTGCAGGTTGCGCGGGGCGAGGATGTAGCGCTTCTCGCCGTCGGCGTAGTGCAGCAGCGCGATGCGCGCGGTGCGGTTGGGGTCGTACTCGATGTGCGCGACCTTCGCCGGCACGCCGTCCTTGTCGTGCCGACGGAAGTCGATGACACGGTAGGCGCGCTTGTGTCCGCCACCCTGGTGGCGAACGGTCACACGACCGGCGTTGTTACGGCCGCCCTTGCTGTGCAGCGGGCGGACCAGCGACTTCTCCGGCGTGGACCGCGTGACCTCGACGAAGTCGGCGACGCTGGAGCCACGACGGCCCGGCGTAGTCGGCTTGTACTTGCGGATTCCCATTTCTCAGTCCTCGTCCGATTCCGGACGATCCGGACCTCCGTCAGGAGGTCGGACCGCCGAAGATGTCGATACGGTCGCCCTCGGCGAGGGTCACGATCGCGCGCTTGCTGTCGGCACGCTTGCCGAAGCCCGTGCGGGTCCGCTTCCGCTTGCCCTGGCGGTTGATCGTGTTGACCCCGGTGACCTTGACCGAGAAGACCGCCTGGACGGCTTCCTTGATCTGGGTCTTGTTGGAGCCCGGCGCGACGATGAACGTGTACTTGTTCTCGTCGAGGAGCGCGTAGCTCTTCTCGGACACGACCGGCTTCAGCAGCACGTCACGGGGGTCCGTGAACGCCTTGCTGGCCGGGGTGACGACGGTGTTCTTGCCCTCGGCCTCGTGGCGGCGCGCCTTGGCGACGCGCGCGGCCTTGGCGGCCTTGGCCGCCTTGGAGGCGATGCTCGGGTGACGCGTAGCCATCAGGCTTCGCTCCCTTCGGTGTCAGCGGCCTTGTTGGGGCCAGACACGAAGGACTCGAAAGCGGCCTGGGTGAAGACCACGTCGTCCGAGACGAGAACGTCGTACGTGTTCAGCTGGCCCGGCTCCAGGATGTGGATCTGGGGCAGGTTGCGGGCGGACAGCCACGCGGCCTCGTCGGCGCGGTCGACGACCAGGAGCAGGTTCTTGCGCTCCGAGATCTTGCCGAACAGCGTCCGGGCGGCCTTCGTGGACGGGTTCTCGCCCTCGATGACGCCGGTCACGACGTGGATGCGGTTGTGGCGGGCCCGGTCGGTGAGGGCGTGGCGCAGGGCCGCGGCCTTCATCTTCTTCGGGGTCCGCTGCGAGTAGTCACGCGGCTGCGGGCCGTGGACGACGCCACCGCCGGCGAACTGCGGCGCACGGGTCGAACCCTGGCGGGCGCGGCCGGTGCCCTTCTGGCGGTACGGCTTCTTGCCGCCACCACGGACCTCGCCGCGACGCTTGGTCTTGTGCGTGCCCTGGCGGGCAGCGGCGTTCTGCGCGACGACGACCTGGTGGATCAGCGGAATGCTGATCTTCTCCACGCCGAAGATCTCCGCGGGGAGCTCGACGCTTCCGGTCTTCTCGCCGGCAGGCGAAAGGATGTCAACAGTGCTCATCGGTTACCTCAGGCCCCCTTGGCCGCAGTGCGGACCAGGACGAGGCCGCCGTTCGGACCGGGAACCGCGCCCTTGATGAGCAGCAGACCCTTCTCCGCGTCAACGGCGTGGACGGTCAGGTTCTGGGTGGTGACCCGCTCGTTGCCCATGCGGCCGGCCATGCGGAGGCCCTTGAACACGCGGCCCGGGGTGGCGCAGCCACCGATGGAACCGGGCGAGCGGTGCTTGCGCTGGGTGCCGTGTCCGGCGCCGAGGCCCTTGAAGTTGTGACGCTTCATGACACCGGCGAAGCCCTTGCCCTTGCTCTTGCCGGTGACGTCGACCTTCACGCCGGACTCGAAGACCTCGGCGCTGACTTCCTGACCGAGGGTGTACTCGGAGGCGTCGGCGGTACGGATCTCGACGAGGTGACGGCGGGGGGTGACGTCGGCCTTGGCGAAGTGGCCCTTGAGGGGCTTGTTCACCTTGCGCGGGTCGATCTCGCCGAACGCGATCTGGACGGACTCGTAGCCGTCGACGTCGTTCGTGCGGACCTGGGTGACGACATTGGGGCCGGCCTTGACGACGGTGACCGGAACAACGCGGTTGTTCTCGTCCCACACCTGCGTCATGCCGAGCTTCTCGCCCAGGATGCCCTTGATCTGCTTAGCCATTCTCAGATCACCGGCCTTCAGAGCTTGATCTCGATGTCGACACCGGCCGGGAGGTCGAGTCGCATCAGAGAGTCAACGGTCTTGGGGGTCGGGTCGAGGATGTCGATCAGGCGCTTGTGCGTGCGCATCTCGAAGTGCTCGCGCGAGTCCTTGTACTTGTGCGGCGACTTGATGACGCAGTACACGTTCTTCTCAGTGGGCAGCGGCACCGGGCCCGCGACCGACGCACCAGTGCGAGTCACCGTCTCGACGATCTTCTTCGCCGAGGAGTCGATGACCTCGTGGTCGTAGGCCTTGAGCCGGATGCGGATCTTCTGTCCCGCCATGGCTACTCAGTAGTCCTGTCTCTCGTAACGCTCTGGACCCGGTGGTCCTTGTCCATTCCGCTCCCCCTCCGACCCACGCGGTCGGGCGTGTCGCACTCTCGCTGACATGAATGTCCCTCTTCGGGACTTTCCCTGCCTGGGAGTGCGGGCCCTTCCGGAACCGCGGACCGGGGGCGAGAGGCCCACCGGGCGCCTGGCCTGCACCCCGCTGACGCTTCCCGGAAGATTCCCGTACGTCCGCCCCTGAGCAGGGACGACGAGTACTGTGGGACTCGCTTCCGGTCCCCCCGGCGGGAGGCGCGCAGCATCGGCACTCGACCGAGCAACCCCGCTAGTCTGCCATACGGGGCGCGGGGCTGGCCAATCGAAGCGGATGACTGTACCCCACGTCACCGGGCGGTATGCCGACGCGCCTCAGCGCGCCTCAGCCTGGAGGAACCTCTCCACGTCCTGGACGGTCGTCCGCCACTCGGAGATCTCCTGCCCGTCCTCATCGACCGTGGACCGCTGCTCCACGAAGCGCCAGGGCTCGTCGGGCGCGAACTCCTCTTCCAGTTCGTCCAGGAACATGATCGAGTTCTGTACGTGGACGATGCTTCCGGATCTGTACAGCGGCCAGCAGAAGACAAAGTTGCTGTTCGCCGGGGCTGTGATCGACGTGACGAGGCACGATGCCGTGTCCGGCCCACCCTCGACGAGTAGCTCCAGACATCGTCGCCAGCTCATTTCGTACCGGGCGACGTTCCAGTAGCTCAGGCTCATGGGGAAACGCTCCTCGAGCTCCCCCACCCTGATACAGCCCCATGCTTCGCCGGCGCCTTCGGTCCCGCCCGGTGGCGGGGTGGCCAGCACCCTGACGGCGAAGTTCTCACTTCTTGATGTAGTTGAGGTCCGCGTCATAGGTACCGATCCTCTGGCCCTTCTTGTTGAACATCTTCCAGCCGTCGGACACGTTGTGGCCGTCCACATCTGGCGTGATGTAGTTCTTGCCGTTGAAGAACACCTCTTGCCCATGCGAGTGGACGGGCGCCTTCTGAGGTGAGATACGACGTTTGTAGCCCAGTTCCGCAGCCCTGTCCGCTGGGCTGGCGGCGTACAGCTCTGCGTTCTCCGCTCGCCGCCGCTTGACCATGTCCGGGTGATATGGGTCCTTCTCCAGAGCCGGAGACGGCGTGTATCCCTCAGGAAGGATCTCGTCGTTCTGGCAAGGGGCCAGGCCGAGTGGATCGAGCGGTTACGCCAAGCGATGTTGCCTTGGTCGTCCAAGAGCTCCGTGGGCGTACCGATCAGATCAGTCACGATTGCGTAGAAGCGGCGATCGATCTCGCGCTGTGCCACGCCCGAGTCAGACGTCGTCTTGCGTTCGGTCTGGGTCAGAGGGCGAAGGCCGTCGTGTTCCCATGTGAGCGTGATCGCTTCCGGGCTCTCCCAACTGGTGCTGGTTTGCTCGCACAGAGTGCTCCCGTCCCAGACGAAATACACCTGCTCGATCACGGCCTCGGAGGAGGCTGCCAAGCGCTCCTTCATTATTCGGCGCCCCAGCGGGTCGTACCGGTATCGCCAGCATGCGCCGTCCGGGGTGACCACGGACGTCAGTCGGTCTTCGGCGTCCCAGGTGTAGCGCCAGACGCTCGGTTTGCGTGACAGCCGTCTTTTGCGGCGTACCGTGATCCGGCCCGCGTCGTCGTGTTCGTAGCGGACACCCCCGGCGCGACTCAGTCGAGTTCCCAGGTACTCGCGCGGGCCGACGGCTTCGTGCCCCGGCGAGCCGGAAGGCCACGAGGCCTGGCTCTGGTTGCCGGCCGCGTCATACGCGTACTCCTCGGACCAGTCAGCTGCGGTGGCCCACCATCCCGCAACCCCCGTCAGCTCACGCGTCGCATCAGCAACCACCCGTACGCACACGTGAATTTACAAGACGCGATCGCTCGAAGAAAGGTACTCAGCGTCTGCGTACTGCTCTCCAGGCGTCGCTCGCCGCGTAGGCGAAGCTCAGCCGCCACGCGTCCAGCTTGTTCCGCACCGTTGAGACGACGCGCCAGCACTTCAGCCAGGTCGGCAGTCGTCGAAAGGGTACGAAGGTCAGGGTGTCGTCGATGGCGTTCACGGCGATGCTCCTGCGGCCCGGTCCTTCCGCCCGCAGTGCGGCGTACAGCTCCGGCGTCAGCGTGCCGTTGAGACGGGCCGCCGTCCCCGCCGCGGTGAAGGCGAAGCCTCGCTGGGCGGCGTCCGGGAGTTGCGTCGCCCGGACGATCCGGGGTGACGCCTCCTCCAGCGGGCAGTTGAAGGCGGGTCATCCCGCGAACCGGAACGTCGACGTGATCGCGTCGAAGATGTCGAAGAAGGAGTCCGCGAGGTCGAGGACCTGGCTGCTGCCCGCGACCAGGGCGACCTTGCCCTCCTGGCCGGGGACCGGGATGTAGGTCTGCATGAGAACGGCGCGGACCGTGCGATTCAGGGCGTCGTCCGGGACCGGGATGTCCTCCACGCCCCGGGTGCGGGCGGCGGGGCCCACGCCGGGGATGTCGACCGTGGTGACCTGGCGCCAGGAGTCGCCGGGTTTCTTCGCCTCCTTGACCGCGAGCTGGGCGGCGATGGCGCCCGGGTCGGTGGGGAGGGGGTCGCCGGTGGACGTGCGGCCGCCGATCAGGGAGACCGTGACCGAGCCCGTGATCGGGGTGTCGCCGCCGAAGCTCTCGGCCATGCAGCCGCAGTACAGGGCACCCGACTTCCACGCGTCGGAGGCCGCCTTCTGGAGAAAGGCGACGTAGGCGGCGCGGGAGGGCTTCAGCTCCGGGTGCTGGCGTATGCGGTCGTCGACCATGCGGCGGATGGAGTCGTCCCGCGACTCCGGGCGTACGTCGAACTCCCACCAGGATTCCGGAACCTTGATCCGGAAACCGCCCCGTTCGACGGTCAGTGCCTCCGTGTAACGGGCCATGTCGTGCGCGGCCTCCCCGTGCGTCGTCGACGTCGTTCGATGCGATGTTCCGAACATGGTCCCATCGATCGGGAGGCCGGGCGCCGTGGTCTCAGGGGCGGTGGTCCGCGTTGCGGAGTCGGGTGAAGGACGCGTCCAGGCCGTGCTTCAGCAGGCGGGACAGCGGGCGTTCCACGAAGCGGTGGATCAGGTAGCTCAGGAGCAGGAAGCCCGTGATGAGTACGGCGATCAGCAGACGGGCGTCCATCGTGTCGCGGAGGCGGGCTATGAGGGCCGTGCCGGCCGCGTAGTGGACCAGGTAGAGGGGGTAGGTCATGGCGCCCGCCGTGACGAGCCACTTCCAGCGGATCCGGTCGGTGTACCCGAGCGCCACGGCGACCATGAAGAGCAGGAAGACCGTGAAGATCGCCACGCTGCCGCGCCAGCCGGAGACGCGTTCGACGTCCTCGATGCGGTTGCCCAGCTCCAGCTGGCCCATCAGCCACGCCATGGCGAGGATGCCCCACAGGAGCAGGTCCTGGCCGAAGCGGTGCATGAGGTAGAGGGCGAGGCCCGCGATGAAGTACCAGGCGCCGTCCGGGTTGGCGACCAGTTCGAGCAGGGGCAGGCGGGCGACCGGCGCGAGCATCGCGACCGCGCCCCACACGCAGCAGAAGACCACGACCCTGCGGTACGTGAGCCCCATGGCGACGACGACCAGGAAGAGCAGGTAGAAGCGCAGCTCGGACCAGAGGGTCCAGTAGACGCCGTCGACGTTGGGGACGCCGGAGCCGGACTGGAGCATGGTCAGGTTGAGCAGGACCTCGCGCAGCCGGAGGCGCTCCCACACGCCGGGTACGGCGATCAGCGCGGCGGTGGTGAACAGGACCGCGAACCAGTACGCCGGGTAGAGCCGGATCACCCGGGAGACGAAGAACTGGCGCGGGGTGCGGCCCCAGCACGACATGCAGATCACGAAGCCGCTGATGACGAAGAAGATCTCGACGCCTATCCAGCCGTAGGAGGCGAAGCGGAACACCGTGGGCATGATCTCGGAGACCGGGCGGTCCCAGATCAGGTTGCCGGGGCGGTCGGCGCGCCAGGTCCCGGCGTAGTGGTGCGCGGCCACCATCAGCGCGGCCAGCAGGCGGATGCCGTCGATGACGTACAGCCGGCCGCCCGCCCGCCTGTGGCCCGCGGGCTTCGGGTCCGGCGGGGCGACGACGAGCGGGGGGAGCGGTTGTCTCAGCCGGACCTCCGCCCGCTCGGGCACCGATGTTCCGTTGTCCACTGCACGCACCATTCGAACAGACAAGAACAGTGCGCACGCGAACGGTAGGGGGTTCGGCAAGCCGCCGCCCGGACTCCGTGGGGTGTTCCCGGGCTGTTCGCCTCCGGTTCAGCCGGCGCCCCCGGCCCGCCGGTCGGCCGGCCGGTCAGCCGGTCTTGGCCACCGTCAGCAGGACCGCCGAGTCCTCCAGCGCCTCCAGGCTGTGGCGGGCCGGGGGGATCAGGACGAGGTCACCCGCGCGGCCGTCCCAGGAGGTGTCGCCGCTGGTGAGGCGGACCCGGCCGCGCAGGACCTGGACGGTCGCCTCGCCGGGGTTCTCGTGCTCGGCGAGGGTGGTGCCGGCGGTCAGGGCGAGGAGGGTCTGCCGCAGGACCAGTTCGTGGCCGCCGTGGACCGTGGTGGCGCTGCGGCCGCTGGAGGTGGCGGCGGCGCGTTCGAGGTGCTCGCGGGCGAGGGCGTCGAGGGAGAGCTTCTGCATGCGCGCAAGTCTCGCCGCGGGCTCCGGGCCGCCGCCAGGGCCGGACGGGGTACACCGCCACCGGCGGCGACCCGCGCATGTGGCCTCGTTACGGAAAGTCGCTCACCCGCATGGGGTAAAAACTGTAGTGGCTGATGTAGACATACGGTCGTCCTTGAGGTTAGTGTTCTGTTGTAGCCAGGAAGTCAACGAGGCGCGGCAGACACGAACTGCCCGTCGGCAACACGTAGAACGAGGACACGACAGGTACGAGAGAAGAAGGAGGAGGACGCCATCAGGATCGCCCGGGCGAGAAGGTTCTCACCGGGTACCGCAGGCCCCGGAACGGAAGGTGGTCCCACGGTCACGCATCCGCGATCCCTCAACTGCCCGACCCTCCTGAAGGGGCGGCGCGGAATCAGAAGGTCGGCACAGTAGGCCGACAGATGGTGTTACAAATCCCTCGGGGCCTTGGTGCCGTTCGGCACCAAGGCCCCTCGACGCATTCCCCGAACAGAGGTGCAGATGACCGCAGGTACACCGCTCGACCGGATCGACGACGACGACTACCCCGCGTACACCATGGGACGAGCCGCCGCGATGCTCGGCACCACACCCGCCTTCCTGCGGGCCCTCGGTGAAGCGCGGCTGATCACGCCGCTGCGCTCGGAGGGCGGCCATCGCCGCTACTCCCGCTATCAGCTGCGTATCGCCGCTCGCGCCCGCGAGATGGTCGACCAGGGGACCGCCATCGAGGCAGCCTGCCGCATCATCATCCTGGAGGACCAGCTCGAAGAGGCCCAGCGCATCAACGAGGAACTGCGACGCGGCGGCGCCGAAGCCTCGGGCGACAGCTCCGCGAGCGGCCGTCCCGCACGGTAGGGCCACCGGGCGCTCCACCCGGGAGGAGGGGCGGATAAAATCCGTCCTCATGTCGAAGCCTGACGAGCTGCTCATTGACATCGCTGCTCTCGTGGAATCCGGACAGAGCAGCCGGATGTCCTTGACCGTGGTCACCCACGGTGCTGTCATCACCGGTCGCCTGGCCCCCGAGAGGGTGTGGAGGCAGAGGGTCTCGGAAGTGCTGACGGACTCCGCCGACCTGGGCGACTTCTCCGCCGTCTTCGAGGCCCCCGCGAAACACGACGGACCGCCCACGCACCTGCACTTCCATGTCGCCCGGATCCTCCAGGGCACGATGGGGATCCCGGAGACGGGCGGGATGTACCGCGTGGCACTCGAGGACGTCAGTGCCTGGACCGTGGGCGACTTCAGCTACTCCGACCACTGATCCGCTACTCCGACCACTGATCCGCTCCCCCGGCGACCCGCGCCGGGGCGCGGCAGCCCGGGCCCCACCGGTCGCGGTGGGGCCCCGTCCGTCGGGTCCTCAGATGACGCCCTGCGCCAGCATCGCGTCGGCCACGCGCTCGAAGCCGGCGATGTTCGCGCCGGTGACGTAGTCGCCGGGGGCGTCGTAGCGCTCGGCGGTCTCGTGGCAGGTGGTGTGGATGCTGGTCATGATGTCCGCCAGCTCCTCCTCCACCCGCGCCGCCGTCCAGGACGTACGGGCGTGGTTCTGCGCCATCTCCAGGGCGCTGACCGCGACGCCGCCCGCGTTGGCCGCCTTGCCGGGGCCGAAGGCGACGCCCGCCTTCTGGAGCAGGTGGACGGCCTCGGGGGTGGTCGGCATGTTCGCGCCCTCGGAGACCGCCTTCACGCCGTTGCGGACGAGGGTGGCGGCGGCGTTCTCGTCCAGCTCGTTCTGCGTGGCGGACGGCAGGGCGAGGTCGGCCGGGACGTCCCAGACGCTGCCGCCGGGCACGAAGCGGGCCGAGGCGCCCCGGCGCTCGGCGTACGCGTCGACGCGGCCGCGCTCGACCTCCTTGATCTGCTTGAGCAGGTCGAGGTCGATGCCCTTCTCGTCGACGACGTAGCCGGAGGAGTCCGAGCAGGTGACGGCGTTGGCGCCGAGGGCGGTCAGCTTCTCGATGGTGTAGATCGCCACGTTGCCGGAGCCGGAGACGACCGCGGTCTGGCCCTCCAGGTCCTCGCCGCGCTCCCGCAGCATCGCCGCCGCGAACAGCACGTTGCCGTAGCCGGTCGCCTCCGGGCGGATCAGCGAACCGCCCCAGCCCTGGCCCTTGCCGGTGAGGACGCCGGACTCCCAGCGGTTGGTGATCCGGCGGTACTGGCCGAAGAGGTAGCCGATCTCGCGGCCCCCGACGCCGATGTCCCCGGCCGGGACGTCCGTGTGCTCGCCGATGTGCCGGTACAGCTCCGTCATGAAGGACTGGCAGAACCGCATGACCTCCGCGTCGCTGCGCCCGTGCGGGTCGAAGTCGCTGCCGCCCTTGCCGCCGCCGATGCCGAGGCCGGTCAGCGCGTTCTTGAAGATCTGCTCGAAGCCCAGGAACTTGATGACGCCCAGGTTGACGGACGGGTGGAAGCGCAGACCGCCCTTGTACGGGCCCAGCGCGCTGTTGAACTCGACCCGGAAGCCCCGGTTGACGCGGACGCGGCCCTGGTCGTCCTGCCACGGCACCCGGAACATCACCTGGCGCTCCGGCTCGACCAGCCGCTCGATGAGGCCCGGCTCGGCGTACTCGGGGCGGGCCGCGACGACCGGCGCCAGGGTCTCCAGGACCTCGTGGGCCGCCTGGTGGAACTCGGGCTGGGCCGGATTGCGGAGCTCGATCTCGGTGAGGAGGTGGTCGAGGGTGGACTGCGTCTCGCTTCGCGTCGTCACAGGGGCCCTTTCTGGCACGGCGGGCACCGGTCGCATGCAGCGACCGGTGGGAGGCGCTCGGCGCCGTTGCCGCGCGCGGGACACTTAAGTGTTACGCGCATGTAAACCCCATGGCCAGCACCCGATCACTGGATGAGACGAAGGCCTCCCGGCGGCGCCGGCCTCCTTGACGACGCTACCCGTCCCCGTTCAGCATCGCGGCGGTGAGCACGTTGCCCGCGACGCCCCAGCCTCCGTCCGGGACCTCGTCGACCAGGACGACGGTGGTCGGACGGGCGCGCTCCCCGTAGATCTCCGCGTAGAGGTCGGTGGTGCGTTCGACGATCTTCTTCTTGTCCTCCGCCGAGAGGGTGCCCGCGGGGACCTTGAAGTGTGCGAATGGCATCAGACCAGCCCTCCGTTGGCACGCAGGACCTGGCCGTTCACCCAGTGCCCGGCGGGGCTGCCGAGGAAGGCGACCACCGCGGCGATGTCCTCCGGTGTGCCCAGCCGCTCCAGAGGCGGGGTCTTCGCCAGCTTGTCCACCTGCTCGGGGGTCTTGCCGTCGAGGAACAGGTCGGTCGCCGTCGGCCCGGGCGCGACCGTGTTCACGGTGACGTCCCGGCCGCGCAGCTCCCGCGCCAGGATCATGGTCATGGCCTCCACGGCGCCCTTGCTGGCCGCGTACGCGCCGTACGTGGGGAACTGCGCACCGACGACGGACGTCGAGAACCCGATGAAGGCGCCCCCGGCCCGCAGCCGCCGCGCCGCCTGCTGGGCGACGACGAAGGTGCCGCGGATGTTGGTGCGGTGCATGGCGTCCAGCGCCGCCAGGTCCAGGTCGGCGATGGGCGAGAGGGTCATCCGCCCGGCCGAGTTCACGACGACGTCGACGCCGCCGAACTCGTCCTCCGCCCGGTCGAACAGCGCGGCGACCTCCTTCTCCTCCGCCACGTCCGCCCGTACGGCGATCGCCCGTCCGCCGGCTCCGGTGATCGCCGCCACCGTCTCGTCGGCGGCCGAGGCGTCACTGGCGTAGTTCACGACGACGGCCAGGCCGTCCTCGGCGAGTTTCCGGGAAACCGCCCGGCCGATGCCGCGGGATCCGCCGGTGACGACGGCGACCCGTTCGACGGCGCTCTGTTGGTTCGTGTGCGTGGTCATGGCTCCACGATGCGCCCGGTCGGGCGGCGCAGCCAGGGGATGCCATCCCCTGGGTCAGCGGCCCGGCCCGGCGCAGAATGGACCTCATGAGGGCTGTGAAGTACGCCGAGCTGGGAGCGTTCCTACGGTCGCGGCGCGAGCGCATCCGCCCCGCCGACGTCGGGCTCCCGGCCGGGCCGCGCCGCCGGGTGCCGGGCTTGCGCCGCGAGGAGGTGGCGCACCTCGCGGGGGCGTCCGTGGACTACTACAACGAGCTGGAGCGCGGCGCCGGGTCCCAGCCGTCCGAGCAGATGCTCGCCGCGCTGGCGCGGGCGCTGCGGCTGTCCGGCGACGAGCGGGACTACCTGTACCGGATCGCCGACCGGCCGGTACCCGTGCAGGGCGGGGCCGCGTCGCACGTCCACCCCGGCATGCTGGACCTGCTGGACCGGATGGCCTCGACCCCGGCGCAGGTGATCACCGACCTGCACGTCACGCTCGTACAGAATCCGCTGGCCGTGGCGCTGCTCGGGGACCAGTCCGGTTACCGGGGGCCTCGCGCCAGCTTCGTGCACCGGTGGTTCACCGAGCCGGAGGCCCGGCTGCTGTATCCCGAGGCCGACCACGCGTACCAGTCCCGTTCCTTCGTCGCCGACCTGCGGGCGGCCGCCGCCCGGCGGGACGCGAAGGACACGGAGGCCGGCGCGATGGTCCGTACGCTGCTCGGCGTCTCCCCCGAGTTCGCCGCGCTGTGGGCCGACCACGACGTGGCGTTCCGGCGCCACGACCGCAAACGGCTCGTGCACCCGGTGATCGGCCTGGTCGAGGTTAACTGCCTCAACCTCTTCAGCGAGGACGGCCGCCAGCGGCTCCTGTGGTTCACCCCGGCCGTGGGGACCGAGAGCGCGGGTCTGCTGGAGCTGCTGTCGGTCGTCGGCACGCAGGAGGTCGGCGAGGTCAGCGCTGCGACGCGTACGGCAGGAAGCTCGCCCAGGCGGCAGGGGTGAGGGTGAGGCGGGGGCCGTCGGTGTGTTTGGAGTCCCGGATGTGGACGGTGGCGGGGGTGAGGGCCAGCTCGACGCAGGAGTTGCCGTCCGTACCGCTGCTGTAGCTGCTCTTGAACCAGACCGGTTCGGTCTCGCGGATCATGTCTCTCCCAGCAGTTTTTCGATGAAGGCAAGCGATGCTCTCGGCGGGAGAGCCTGCGCCCGGATGGTGCCATACCGCAGCTCGAGGATGCGCAGCTCCCTGGGCTCAGCAGTCGGCCGACCGTTGAACGCACCATCACTACGTCCCACTGCCGTGCCATCCGGGAACTTCAACAGCTCGATCTTGCCGTCCACACCCGGGTGGGCATCACTGCTCGTCGGCATCACCTGAAGCGAGACGTGGTTCAACGACCCCACCTCCAACAGGCGTTCGAGCTGCTGTTGCTGCACCATTGTGCCCCCTACCGGCCGTCGCAACGGCGCCTCTTCCAGGACGAAGTGGATCGACGGCGCCGGATCGCGTTCGAAGACCGACTGCCGTGCCATGCGAGCGGCCACCATGCGCTGTACGTCGTCTGCGGAGTACGGCGGCTGGGCCGCTTCCATCAGCGCGCGGGCATGCTCCGGTGTCTGCAAGAGCCCGTGGACACTGTTGCACTCGTAGATGCCGATCTCGACCGCCTTGCCCTCCAACTTCCCCAGCTCCCGCACCTTCTTCGGGTACCGGACCTTCTTCACGTCCTCCCAGGCCGCCGAGAGGAGCCCACCGGCGTCCAGCACCTCGTCGGCCCTGTCCAGATACTCCTGCCGGGGAATCCGCTTGCCGCCCTCGACCTTGTAGACGAGGTCCTCCCCGTACCCGACCGCCACTCCGAAGTCGCCGGCCCGCATCCCCGCCGCCTCCCGACGGAGCTTCAACTGCCGTCCCACCGTGGTGATGACCGCGACGCCCCACTCGTCGTCCGGGTCGACCTCCCACCCCGACTCGTCCGTCTCGACCGCCATCCTCCGCCCCTTCCCCGACAGCGCCGACACCACTGGACAAGCGCCGGACAGTCACCGTACGTACCCGCTGAGTCACTTCTCACGGTACGCACACACCGCCACGCTGAGTGACGTGAACCAGAAATCCACCACCGAACTCACCGCGTCCGTCCGCAACTTCAGCGTGCAGCTCTCTCCCACCCCACGCGGTGCCCGCCTCGCCCGCCTGCTCGCGACCGAGCAGCTCCGCGCCTGGGGCCTGCCCCTGGACCCGGCACGCCTCCTGGTCGCCGAACTGGCCAACAACGCGGCGGACCACGGACGCGTCCCCGGCCGCGATTTCCGGCTCACCCTGTACGTCGTCGGCGACATCCTCCGCATCGAGGTCACCGACACGCGGGGCCAGGAACTCCCCGCCCCTCAAACGCCGGCCTCCGACGCCGAATCCGGCCGGGGTCTGCTGCTGGTCGAGGCGTTGGCGCACCGCTGGGGAGTGACGGAGGGCCGCTTCCCGCGCAAGACCGTGTGGGCCGAACTGCGCTGTACGCCACCGGAACCCACGTTCTGAGGTTCCGGTGCCGTCGGTGCCCTACCAAGACGAAGAACCCGGGGAAATGACCCCTACCAAGCCCCACCCCTCCCGCCCGAGGCGCGTCGTCACTCGGGTGGGTGAACATCACCGGCTCAGCTGGATTTCCGGGTCCCCAACTCCCCTACTCTCAGCGCAAACAACCGAAAAGACATCGGCCCCCGCTGGGACTGGCATCCCGGTGCGAGGGCCTAACCACCAAGGAAGCGTTACCCAAGGAACTTCCCGATGGATACCCAAAACCCTAGCGCGCCCCCGCGCGCCCAGTCAGCCCCTGCTGACAATCCGTCCCGTACGCGTCGCCACGGCGGCGGCATCACCCACGACAACACCCGTCACACGACCCGCTTCGTGGTGATCGGCAACCACCTGGTCCAGCACAAGGAGCTGTCGCTCCTCGCGATCGGCCTCAGCTGCCACCTCCAGTCGCTGCCCGCCGGTGCGGGCGCCGACATCAAGTCGCTCGCCGCCCGCTTCCCGGAGGGGCCGACCCGTATCGCCGCCGCCCTGCGCGAACTGGAGGCCCACGGCTACCTGCGCCGCGAGCGCCACCGCACGCAGACCGGCCGGATCGTCACCCGCACGGTCTCCTGCAACCAGCCGCACGCGAGCCGCCGCGAACCGGCCGACACGGGCTGCCCGCCCGCGAAGCGCACGCCTACGCCGCCACGCCGTACGGGACCCAAGGCGCTCCCAGCCGTACCGCGGCCGAGCAGCACCGCCCCGGCCCTCCTCCAGACGGCGCTCGACCTCCTGGCCGACCTGCGACGACGCGACGCCCGGCTGCTGCTCTCCGCGACGGACACGGCTCACCTGGTGCCGGGGGTCGCGGCCTGGCTGGAGCGCGGTGTCGCCCCCAGCGCCGTACGGCACGCCCTGACCACCGGCCTCCCGGAGGAACCCCTGCGCCGCCCGGCCGCCCTTCTGGCGCACCGCCTCACCGACCGGCTGCCACCACCGCCGCCGTTCCGCACGCAGTCGGCCGTCGTACCGCCGCCGCGCCACCCCCTCCAGAACTGCGAGGGCTGCGACCGCGGCTTCCGGGCCCCCGAGACCGAATCCCACTGCCGCGACTGCCTTACGGCAGTCGCCTCCCATCCCTGAACCAGCAAGGAACTCCATGGTCAGCCCGCCCCACGAGGCGATGCACCGCGTCTTCCAGCACGACCTCTCCTTCCACAAGTCGTACATCTCGGAAGAGATCCGCGACGAAGGCCGCGCCCAGCAGGGCGCCCAGGATGTGCTGCTGGTCCTGGAACAGCGTGGACTCGACGTCCCCGACGAGGTCCGTACGCGCATCACGGAGTGCGGCGACCCCGAGGTCCTCCGTCACTGGCTCGCACGGGCCGTCACCGCGGCGTCGGCCGAGGCCGTCTTCGAGAGCGAGTAACCCTTCCCCGGCTCACGCCACCGTAGACACGCAGAACGGGTGCCCCGCCGGGTCCAGCAGGACCCGCCAGCGGTCCGGGGACGGCTGGAAGTCGGGCTTCGTGGCGCCCAGGGCGAGCAGGCGGGCCTCCCCCGCGTCCAGGTCGTCGACGCCGACGTCGATGTGGGCCTGCTTCTCCTGGTCGGTGCCCGGCCAGGTCGGCGGGCGGTAGTCGGGGAGGCGGCAGAAGCCGAGGCCGGGTGCGCCGTCCTTGCCGCCGAGGAGGTAGAAGTCGTCGGTGTTGAAGGCCACGGGGAGGTCTAGGGCCTCGCCCCAGAAGCGGGCCAGCGCGGCCGGGTCGGAGCAGTCGAAGGTGACGGCCGAGTAGCGGAAAGTCGGTGCCGAGGCGTTCTGCGTTGTCGTCATGGGAGGACCGTAGGACGTGACCAGGACAGGTTCGGTCCTGGTCACGTCGGTGGATCGTGGCAGACTTCCCCACCGTGCTCAGTACTTCGGCCCGGCTGCTGCGGCTGGTCTCCCTGCTCGCCGTCCGGCCCGCCTGGACCTGCGGCGAGCTGGCCGAGCGGATGGAGGTCACGGAGCGGACGGTGCGGCGGGACGTCGCGCGGCTGCGGGAGCTGGGGTACACCGTCGACTCCGACCCGGGGCCGTGGGGCGGGTACCGGCTGCGGCCGGGGACGCGTACGCCGCCGTTGATCCTCGACGACGAGGAGGCCCTCGCCGTGGCCGTCGGGCTGCGGGAGGCCGCGCTGAGCGGGGCCCTCGGCGGGGACCAGGCCGCCTTGTCGGCGCTGCTGAAGCTGCGGCAGGTGCTGCCCAAGCGGCTGGGCGACCGGCTCGGGGACATGGACGCGGCGTTCGTGCAGACCCCGCGCTCCGGTGAGCCGCAGGTCGCGGCGGGGACGCTGCTGGAGCTGGCGGCCGCGTGCCGGCGGGGCGAACGGGCCCGGATGGCGTACCGGGACTGGGAAGGGCGGGCCAGCGTGCGGGACGTGGACCCGTACCGGCTCGTGCACACCGGGCGGCGTTGGTACTTCGTGGCCCGGGATGTCGCGCGGGGCGAGTGGCGGACGTTCCGGGCGGACCGGGTCGAGCGGGTGCAGCCGACCGGCCGGGCCGTCGAGTTCACCGAACCGCTGCCCGATCCGGCGCTGCTCGTGTCCCGCGCGAGCGCGACCGGGCCGTACGCGGTGCTGGCCACCGTCCGCCTGCCGGTGCCCATGGAGCAGGCGCTGCGGTCCGTTCCCGCCACGGTCGGGCTGCACCGGGCCGACGGGCCGGACGCCACGGTCGTCGAGATCGGCGGATCGAGCGCGGAGGGGCTGGCCCGGTATCTGTTCAGCCTCGCCACGCCGTTGCGCGTGCTGGCACCGGACTCCGTACGGGAGGAGCTGCTGCGCCGGACCCGGGAGTTGACCGCCGCGAACGAGGAAGCAAGTACTTGAAGTTTCCTCCACAGGTCCGTACCAACCCCTTGCCCCCGCACTCCCCGCGTCGCAAGCTCCCCTCATGGAGCTGGA
This sequence comes from Streptomyces rubrogriseus, assembly GCF_027947575.1. Classification (NCBI taxonomy): domain Bacteria; kingdom Bacillati; phylum Actinomycetota; class Actinomycetes; order Kitasatosporales; family Streptomycetaceae; genus Streptomyces; species Streptomyces rubrogriseus. The sequence continues at coordinate 7,648,160 of NZ_CP116256.1, forward strand.
GTTGCGGCATCTCAAGACGGTCCGGGCCATCGCCGACGCCGGCAGCCTCACCAGGGCGGCGACGGCTCTCGGTCTCGCGCAGCCCGCGTTGAGCGCACAGCTCAAGCGGATCGAACGGGCCCTGGGCGGAGCGCTGTTCGTGCGCGGCCGACACGGCGTGCGGGCCACCGCGCTGGGCGAACTGGTACTGGAGCGGAGCCGGATCGTGCTCCCGGCGGTGACCGAGCTGCAGCAGGAGGCGGCCCGGTTCGCCCGGGCGCCGCGCACGGCGGAGCGGCTGCGGATCGGCGGCACCCACGGGCCCTTACTGGGCGCCCTGCTCGACCGGCTGGCCGGTGTGGCGCCGGACGCCCGGATGACGACCTGCACCTCCTGGTCCGAGCGGGAGCTGGCCGGGCAGCTCGCCGAGGGGCGGCTGGACTTCGCGCTGGCCGGGACCTGCGGCACCGCGCCGCCGCCCGCCGGCGAGGGGCTGGTGTGGCGGGAGGTCGCCGTCGACCCGGTGTTCGTCATGATGACCGACGGCCACCCGCTGGCCCACCGCGCGGAGGTGGACCTGACCGCGCTGGCCCACGAGGAGTGGGCGTGCGTACCCGGCGACGGCTGCTTCGGCGACTGCTTCACCGCGTCGTGCGCCCGGGCCGGTTTCACCCCGCGCCGCATGTACGAGACGGACACCGCGTCCCTCGTGCACCTGGTGCAGGTGGGACGGGCGGTCGGGCTGTGCCGGGCGACCTTCCCGACCACGCCCGGCATCGTGACCAGGCCCCTGGCCGACACCCCGTTGACCTGGCGGCACCTGCTCGGCTGGCACGCGGCCACGCAGCGGCAGGACACCGCCGCCGAGGTGCTCTCGCAGGCGCGCATGGCGCACGCGAGCGTGGCGGCGAACAGCGACAGCTACACGGAGTGGATGTCGGCCCACCGGGTTCCATAACGCCGGGGAGAGGGACGGCTGACCTCTTATGCCGGCCGGTCGCCCCTCCCTACGGTTTCGGCACCTCCCCACCGAGACCGAGGAGTTCCCCCATGCCCCACCGACACCGACACCACAGAGCCGTGGGTGCCGCCGTCGCCGCGACCGCGGCCCTGCTCGTGGCCGGGCTCAGCGGCTCCGCGAGCGCCGGGACGGCACCCGCCTAGCTCCGCCCCCACCGCGGCCGAGACGCTGCGCACCGACGCCGCGCCCCCGCTCTCCTCAAGGCCATGCAGCGGGACCTCGGCCTCGACGCTCAGCAGGCGGAGCGCCGCCTCGTCAACGAGGCCGAGGCGGGCGCCACGGCGGGCCGGCTGCGGGCCGCGCTCGGCGGCGACTTCGCGGGCGCGTGGGTGCGCGGTGCCGAGTCCGGCACCCTGACCGTGGCGGCGACCGACGCGGGCGACGTCGCCGCGATCGAGGCGCGGGGCGCCGAGGCGAAGGTCGTGCGCCACTCGCTCGCCGACCTGGACGCGGCCAAGGCCCGCCTGGACAAGGCGGCGGCCGGTCTGAACACCGCCGACGCGCCCGTCTGGTACGTCGACACGCGCACCAACACCGTCGTCGTCGAGGCGATCCGCCCGGCCGCGGCGCGTTCGCTGCTGTCGGCGGCCGGTGTCGACGGGTCCCTCGCCCGCGTGAAGAACCGCACCGAGCGGCCCCGCACCTTCTACGACCTGCGCGGCGGCGAGGCGTACTACATCAACAACAGCAGCCGCTGCTCGATCGGCTTCCCGATCACCAAGGGCACCCAGCAGGGCTTCGCCACCGCGGGCCACTGCGGCCGGGCCGGCTCCAGCACCACGGGCGCCAACCGGGTGGCCCAGGGCACCTTCCAGGGCTCGATCTTCCCGGGCCGCGACATGGCGTGGGTGGCCACCAACTCCCAGTGGACGGCGACCCCGTACGTGCTCGGCGCCGGTGGGCAGAACGTCCAGGTCACCGGTTCCACGGCCTCCCCGGTCGGCGCGTCCGTGTGCCGGTCCGGCTCGACGACCGGCTGGCACTGCGGCACCGTCACGCAGCTGAACACCAGCGTCACCTACCAGGAAGGCACCATCTCCCCGGTCACCAAGACCACGGTGTGCGCGGAGCCCGGCGACTCCGGCGGCTCCTTCATCTCCGGCAGCCAGGCGCAGGGCGTCACCTCGGGCGGTTCGGGCGACTGCCGCTCCGGCGGCGAGACCTTCTTCCAGCCGATCAACGCGCTGCTCCAGAACTACGGGCTCACGCTCAAGACCACCGGCGGCGACGACGGCGGCGGTGACGACGGCGGCGAGGAGCCCGGCGGCACCTGGGCGGCCGGCACCGTCTACCAGCCGGGCGACACCGTGACGTACGGCGGCGCCACCTTCCGCTGCCTCCAGGGCCACCAGGCCTACGCGGGCTGGGAGCCGCCGAACGTTCCGGCGCTGTGGCAGCGAGTGTGACACCCCACTGACCCCCACAGGGGACAACGGGGGACGGGTCCGGGCGTGCGTGAGGGAGAGCGCCCGGGCCCGGTCACGTCCGCGTCAGGTACGGGTGACCTGGCCGCAGCCTTCCGAACCGGAACCGGTGAGGGGGCGGCTCCGGTCGTAGGGGTCGGTCTGCGGGCCGGTGGGCCGCGCGCCGCCCGGACCGTCGTCGTCGGGGAAGCCGGGGTGCAGGTAGCCGTCGTAGACGTCGCAGTCGGTGTTGCCGTACTCGGAGAAGTACTTCTCCACCAGGAGCTTGCCCTCGGTCACGTTCCACTTCGCCGGGTCGTTCAGGGTCAGGGTGAGCACGCGGCGGATGATCGTGCGGGCGACCGGCCCGTCGGCGTCGTCGGCCCGCACCAGCGGGTAGACGAAGGTGTAGTCCGCGTCGACCTTCACCACGCCCGGTTCGCCCGCGGCGAGCGTCATGCGGCCGCGGACCTTCACGACGTCGCCGGCCAGGCGGGTCTCGTCGGGGTCGAAGCGGGTGAAGAGCCGGAGCGGGTCGTGGTCCGCGTCCGGGGTGCTCAGCGAGCGGCGCAGCTTGGGCAGCAGCTCCGGCTGCTTCGGGTCGAGCACGTCCAGCGCCTCGTCCGGCCGTTCCCCGCGCAGGACCGCGGGGTCCAGGTTGGCGGCGACCAGGAGTTCCTTGGTGCGGCGCAGCGCGAACGCCACGTCGTCCTTGCTCATGCCGGACAGCGGCTTCGCCGCCGGTACCTCGATGGCGTCGGCGCCCTCGGCCCACCGCTCGGCGGGCGAGCCGCGGAACGGGTGCTCGCGCGTGGCGCGCTCCGCCCCGGCCGCCTCCCCGGGGGCGCCGGTCGGCCGCCCCGACTCGGCCGCCAGGGTGGGCGTCGCGGAGGCGTCGTCCCCGCCGGGCAGCCGGTCCAGGACCAGGGAGGGCCGTACGGCGACGACGGCGAGCGCCGCCAGCACCACCGCGCCGACCACCGTGCCCACCAGGCGCCGACGGCCGCGGCCGTCGCCCCTCGGGTTGTCCTGCGGGGCCCGCCAGGGCGTCGGCTCCGCCTCCTCGCGCAACCGCCGGGCCACCATCCGCGCCCGCGCCGACGGCTCCTTGGGAGCGGAGCCACCACCGCCGTCGGCGGCCTCCCGCAGGAACGCAGCCAACTGCTCGTCGGAGATCGAGGGGGCCGGTTCGTCGTCGGAACGGTCGGGAGGCGGGACGGAACTCACGGGCTCACTTTCCTGGTAGCGGTGCCGAGTGGGTACGGGCCGGGACCACCGCCGGGGCGGGGCATGTGGCGATCAATCGTGCCGCCGTGTGGAGGTGAAGTGCCGTCCCGTGCAGGATTCGTGACCAAATCCGTACACCTTCGTCCGTCCCGCGACGCGTAACCGCGTCAGCCCCGCAGATACGTCAGCACCGCCAGCACCCTGCGGTGCGTCTCGGTCGCCGGGGGCAGGTCGAGCTTGGTGAGGATGCTGCCGATGTGCTTGCCCACGGCCGCCTCGGAGACGACGAGTTGACGGGCGATCGCCGCGTTGGACCGGCCCTCGGCGATCAGGGCGAGCACCTCGCGCTCGCGCGGGCTGAGCCGCTCCAGCGGGTCCCGGCGGCGGCGCAGCAACTGGCGTACCACCTCCGGGTCGACGACCGTGCCGCCCGCCGCCACCTCGGCCAGCGCGTCGACGAACTCCTCGACCTGGCCGACGCGGTCCTTGAGCAGGTAGCCGACGCCGGTGCCGTCGCCGGAGTCCAGCAGCTCGGCCGCGTAGGCCCGTTGCACGTACTGGCTGAGGACCAGCACGGGCAGGGCGGGCCGCTCCCCGCGCAGGCGCACCGCCGCGTGCAGGCCCTCGTCCTGGAAGCCGGGCGGCATGCGCACGTCGGTGACGACGACGTCCGGGACGTGCTCCGCGACCGCGGCGACCAGTGCCTCCGCGTCGCCGACGGCCGCCACCACCTCGTGGCCGAAGCGGGCCAGCAGGCCGGTCAGGCCGTCCCGCAGCAGCACGCTGTCCTCGGCGAGCACTACGCGAAGCGTTCGGTCCACTCGCAAGGAATCTCCACGCTCAGCAGGGTCGGTCCGCCCGGCGGGCTGGACAGGGAGAGTCTGCCATCCAGGACCGACACCCGGTCGGCGAGTCCGGTCAGCCCGCTGCCCGCCGCGACGTCGGCCCCGCCCCGGCCGTCGTCGCGGACGCACAGGAGGAGCCGCCCGTCGCGGTGGCCGCCGGTCACCTCCGCACGGTCGGCGCCGCTGTGCCTGCCGACGTTGGCGAGGGCCTCGCAGACCACGAAGTAGGCGGCGGCCTCCACCGCCCGGGGCAGCCGTCCGGGCAGTTCCAGGGCGACGTCGACGGGCACGGCGGAGCGGTCGGCGGCGTCGGCGACCGCCGCCGGCAGGCCGTAGTCGGCGAGGACCTTGGGATGGATGCCGTGGATCAGCTCGCGCAGTTCCTCCAGGGCCCGGCCCGCCTCCCCGTGCGCCTTGGCCAGCTGGTCGGCCAGCGGACCGGGCGGCACGTCCAGGCGGGCCAGGCCCAGAGCCATCGTCAGGGCGACCAGGCGCTGCTGGGCGCCGTCGTGCAGGTCGCGTTCGATGCGGCGCCGCTCGGCCTCGAAGGCGTCCACCAACCGGGCCCGTGAGCGGGTGAGTTCGACGACCCTGGCCTCCGGATCGCTCTCGCCCTGGGCGCCCACCAGCACCCGGGCCAGCTCGGCCCGCACGCCCGCCGCCAGGCCCAGCGCGTAGCCGCCCAGGGCGAGGAGCAGCAGCCCGAGCACGGCGACGCCGGACGCGGCCGGCCAGGTGGTGACCGTCCACTGCTTGAGGACCTTCGCCTCCTCTCCCCCGCCGGCCGTGGCCATCACCAGCGGCGTGCCGGCCAGGTGGAGCGGCACCCCCAGGGCGAGGGCGACGGCCAGGGCGTCCAGCGGCCACAGGACGAGGGCGAACAGCAGCGCGTGGCCCAGCTCCCGCCAGGTCGCCCGCTCGCGCAGCCGGGTGATCAGCCAGGGCCACGGCCCGGTGGCGGGCGGCTGCCGTACCGGCCGGGCGGGGGCGGGAGCGCGGTCGATCAGGCGCAGCCGCCGCCGCTCCAGGCGGGCCAGGGGGATACCGGCGAGGGCGGTGAGCACCAGCAGCGGCAGCCCCACCAGCACCACGGTGAGGACACCCCCGACGACGAGGGCGACCGCCAGCCCCACCAGGGTCGCGGCGCCGACCACCGCCCCGGTCACCAGGTAGGCGGTCGCCCGCCACGGCCAGGCGGACAGCAGATAGCGGCGGGCGGACAGGGCCTGCCACAGGTCGCGAGAGCGCATGCGGCTCACCGTAGGACCGCCACGGGCGGCGCGGCCATCGGCCCAGGCGGAGCAACGGAGGTAGGGCAGGCCATACCCCCGCTCTAGCCCCTGCCGCACTGCGCCGATGCCGCCCCGCACGGTTTCGTTGGCGCACCGGGCACCCCATCGGACAGCTCGGACATCTGGAAGTGGAGACTGATGACCAGCGACGACGCGATCCGACTGAGTTCCGTCAGCAGACGGTACGGCGCGGGGGACGGCACCGTGACCGCCCTTGACGACGTGTCCCTCTCCCTGCGCCGCGGCAGCTTCACCGCCGTCATGGGCCCCTCGGGCTCGGGCAAGTCGACACTGCTCCAGTGCGCCGCCGGACTGGACCGGCCCACGTCGGGATCGGTCGTCCTCGGCGGCACGGAGCTGACCGGGCTGAGCCAGCGTCGGCTGACCCTGCTGCGCAGGGAACGCGTCGGCTTCGTCTTCCAGGCGTTCAACCTGCTGCCGTCGCTGACCGCCGCGCAGAACGTGGCGCTCCCCCTGCGCCTGGCCGGACGCCGCCCGCCGCGGGGCCGGGTGCGCGAGGCGCTGCGCCAGGTCGGGCTGGCCGACCGCGCCCGGCACCGGCCGGCCGAGCTCTCCGGCGGCCAGCAGCAACGCGTCGCCCTGGCCCGCGCGCTGATCACCCGCCCGGAGGTGCTGTTCGCCGACGAGCCGACGGGGGCGCTGGACTCGCGCGCCGGCCGGGAGGTGCTGGCCCTGCTGCGCGCCATGGCCGACGGCGAGGGCCGGACGGTCGTCATGGTCACCCACGATCCGGTGGCCGCCTCCTACGCCGACCGCGTGCTGTTCCTCGTCGACGGCCGGGTCCACGACGAGCTGACCGGCTCCGGACCGGACGGCATCGCCACCCGCATGACCCGCCTGGAGGCCGCGCCGTGCTGACCGTCGCCCTGTGCACGCTGCGCACCCGCTGGGTCACCTTCACCGGAAGCTTCGTCGCGCTGGCGCTGGGGGTCGCGCTGCTGGCCGTGACGGGCCGGGCCCTGGCGGCCTCGCTGGACTCGCCCGAGCGGGCACCGGAACGGTTCGCCGCGGCGCCGGTGGTGGTCCGGGGGCAGGACACCCTGCGGGTGCCGACGCCCTCCGGCGACCGTACGGCGGAGCAGGCCCGGGTGCGCCCCGTGCCGGCCGCGGTCGTGGCCCGGCTGGAGCGGCTCGGCACCGTCGTCGAGGACCGGTCCTTCCCGGTGCGCGTGCGGGGCGGGGGCGGGCCCGGCGGGCTGGTCGGCCACCCCTGGTCCAGCGCCGCGTTCGCTCCGTACCGGCTCGACGCCGGCCGTGCGCCCCGCGCCGCCGACGAGGTCGTCGTCACCGGCGGCTGGGCCGCGCCGGGCGAGCGGGTGCGCACGGACCGGGGCACTCTGCGGGTGGTGGGGACCGTACCCGGTCTCGGCTTCGAGGACGCGGTCTTCTTCACCGACGCACGGGCCGCCGACCTCGCCCCGCTCAGCGTGCAGTTGGCGGTGGACGCGGAGGCTTCCGCGGTACGGGACACGGTGCGGGAGGTCGTACGGGACGGGGTGCCGGACGGTGCGGGCGTCCGGGTGCTCACCGGCGCCGAGCGGCGGTACGCGGACGCCGACCCGCACCGGGACGAGGAGGCGCTGACCGCCCTCAACGCCCTGTTCGGCACGGCCGGCGGCGTCTCCGCCTTCGTGTCGGTGTTCGTCGTGTCCTCCACCTTCGCCTTCGCGGTCGCCCAGCGCCGCCGGGAGTTCGGGCTGCTGCGCACCGCGGGCGCGACGCCGGGCCAGCTGCGGCGGACGGTGCTCGCCGAGGCCGCCGTGGTCGGCGTACTCGCCTCCGGCACCGGCTGCGTGCTGGGCGCGTACGCGGCGCCGCCGCTGACCCGCCGGGTCGTCGGCGAGGGCCTCGCCCCGGCCTGGTTCACCCTCGGCGACCACACCTGGCCCTATCACCTCGCCTTCTGGACCGGGCTCCTGGTCGCCCTGTGCGGGGCGGTCGCCGCCTCCTGGCGGGCGGGGCGCACCGGCCCCGTCGAAGCGCTGCGGGAAGCGGCGGCGGACGCCGGGTCGACGACCCGGGGGCGGTGGCTGTCCGGGCTGGCGCTGCTGCTGACCGCGCTGGTGACGCTGGTCCTCGCGCTCGCGTCCGACCCCGGCGACCTGCTGCACCGCAAGACCTACGTCACCCGGCCGATGCTGCTGATCACCGCGGCCGCGCTGCTCGCACCGGTCGTGGTGCGCCCGCTGACGCGGCTGCTCACCCGGCTGCCGGCCCGCCTGCCGGGCGCCACGGGCCTGCTGGTCCGGGAGAACGCCGCGACCGGGGTCCGCCGCACCGCGGCCCTCGCGGCGCCCGTGCTGGTCACGGTCGCGCTCACGGGCTCCCTGCTCGGCGCCGTCGCGACGCTGGACGGGGCGAAGGCCGCCGAGACCCGGGCCCGGACCACGGCGGCGTTCGTGGCCGCGGCGCCGTCCGACGCGGGCTTCGACCCGGCGACGCTGGACCGCCTGAGCGCGGTCCCCGGGGCGCGGATCTCCCCGAGCGCGGCGGGCGAGGTGTACGTCCTGGAGGACGGCGTGGCCCTCGTCCGGTCCGAAGCCCGAGCCGTCGGCGACCCCGGGGCCCTCGCGGCGACCAGCCGGCTGCCGGTGGCGGAGGGCCGGGTCGCCGACCTCGACGACCACTCGATCATCGTGAACGAGGAGTGGCGAGAGCACACGGTGGGCCGGAGCGTACGGGTCTGGCTCGGGGACGGCACCGAGCGGGTGCTGCGCATCGCCGCCGTGATGGACACCGGCACCGGTGACAACGGCGTCTACGTCACCGCGGCCAACGCGGCCGGCGCCCCGGTCGACCGGGTGGACGTCGCGCTCGCCGACGGCGCCGACCCCGACGCGATCGCCGCCGGGCTGCGGGCGGCGGTCGCGCCGTCCGGCGGGCGGGTGTCGAGCGGGCAAGCGTGGGCCGACGCGGCGTCCCCGGGTTCCGAGGGCGCGACGCGGGCGGGCCTCCTCCTGGTCCTCGGCATCGCGCTGCTCTACACGGGGATCTCGGTGGTCAACACCGTGCTGATGGCGGCGCCCGCCCGGGCCCGCGAGCAGGCGGTCCTGCGCCTCGCCGGGGCCACCGACGGGCAGGTGCTGCGCGTGGTGGCCGCCGAGTCCCTGACGGTGGTCGCGGTCGGCACCGTCCTGGGCCTGGCCGTCGCCGGGCTCGACCTGGCCGGGATGTGGGCGGCGCTCGCCCTTCTCTCGGTGCCCGCCCCGCCGGTAATGCCGTGGGCGGCCGCGGGCACGGTCGCGGGTGTCTGCGCGGTGCTCGCGGCCACCGCGTCGGTCGTCCCGGCCGCGATGGCGCTGCGGCGGCACGCCGGGTGACACGGCGGAACGGGTGGCACGGCGCCAGCACGGCGCATGCAGCGAGGGGGCGGGGGGAGGCGAACACTCGGGAAACGGCGTCCGCCTATCGAGATTCCCTCGCGTTCCGCAATACGCGCCGAAGCCCGGGGACCGGGAAGAGGCGGTGGCCCGGCTGCGCAGGGCCGCGGCACTCCGGCAGGGCGACTGCCTCAGCGGCCTGGACCCGGCGCGCGGCCGCCCGGTGCCGTCGTCCCGCCCGACGCGCGTCCGGACCACGCCGGCGGCCACGGTGTCCCATCATCGGCCGGGCACCGTCCACCGGACGATCACGACGAAAGGGCCCGTACGACCGAAGTCGTACGGGCCCTTTCAGGCATCAGCCCATGTCAGGTCGGGTCGACCGACAAGCAAGCGGAGCTTACTTGTTGATCTTGGTGACCTGGCCGGCGCCCACGGTCCGGCCACCCTCGCGGATGGCGAACTTCAGGCCCTCTTCCATGGCGACGGGCTGGATGAGCTCCACCTTCATCTCGGTGTTGTCACCCGGCATGACCATCTCGGTGCCCTCGGGGAGGGTCACGACGCCGGTCACGTCCGTCGTACGGAAGTAGAACTGCGGACGGTAGTTGTTGAAGAAGGGGGTGTGACGGCCACCCTCGTCCTTCGACAGGATGTAGGCCTGGGCCTCGAACTCGGTGTGCGGGGTGACCGAGCCCGGCTTGATGATGACCTGGCCGCGCTCGACGTCCTCGCGCTTGATGCCGCGAAGCAGCAGACCGACGTTCTCACCGGCCTGGCCCTCGTCGAGGAGCTTCCGGAACATCTCGATGCCGGTGACCGTGGTGGTGGTCTTCTCGGTCTTGATGCCGATGATGTCGACGGTCTCGTTGACCTTGAGGACACCACGCTCGATGCGGCCGGTGACGACCGTACCGCGACCGGTGATGGTGAAGACGTCCTCGATCGGCATCAGGAACGGCTTGTCGACGTCGCGCTCGGGCTCCGGGATGGCCTCGTCCACGGCCTTCATGAGCTCGAGGACCGAGTTGCCCCACTCCTTGTCGCCCTCGAGGGCCTTCAGAGCGGAGACCTTGACGACGGGAACGTCGTCGCCCGGGAACTCGTACTCGGAGAGGAGCTCACGCACCTCGAGCTCGACGAGCTCCAGGATCTCCTCGTCGTCCACCATGTCGGCCTTGTTCAGGGCGACGACGATGTACGGAACGCCGACCTGGCGGGCCAGGAGCACGTGCTCCTTGGTCTGCGGCATCGGGCCGTCGGTGGCGGCGACCACGAGGATGGCGCCGTCCATCTGCGCGGCACCCGTGATCATGTTCTTGATGTAGTCGGCGTGACCGGGGCAGTCGACGTGGGCGTAGTGACGCGCCTCGGTCTGGTACTCGACGTGCGCGATCGAGATGGTGATACCGCGCTGGCGCTCTTCGGGAGCCTTGTCGATCTGGTCGAACGCCGACGCCTCGTTGATGTCCGGGTACGCGTCGTGCAGCACCTTGGTAATGGCGGCCGTGAGGGTCGTCTTACCGTGGTCGATGTGACCGATGGTGCCGATGTTGACGTGCGGCTTAGTCCGCTCGAACTTCGCCTTCGCCACTGGGGTCCTCCTGTGGAGTGGTTCTGTACGCCTTACTCATCGGCGCCAGGTGATCTTTGCTGGAAAGCCCGGGTGCCGGGGGCATTCCGCCGGGTTCGCGGCGGAATGCCCCATGCAGGCTCCGGGGTCAAGCCTAAAGCGTGAGAACGGGGTCCGTTAAACGGAGTAGCCCGTTACTCGCCCTTGGCCTTCGCGATGATCTCCTCGGCGACGTTCCGGGGAACCTCGGCGTAGGAGTCGAACTGCATCGAGTAGCTTGCGCGACCCGACGTCTTGCTGCGGAGGTCTCCGACGTAGCCGAACATCTCCGACAGCGGCACGAGGCCCTTCACGACGCGGGCACCCATCCGCTCCTCCATGGCCTGGATCTGGCCACGGCGGGAGTTGATGTCACCGATGACGTCGCCCATGTAGTCCTCGGGCGTGGTGACCTCGACGGCCATCATCGGCTCGAGGAGCACGGGCGAAGCCTTGCGCGCGGCCTCCTTGAAGGCCTGCGAACCGGCGATCTTGAAGGCGAGCTCGGAGGAGTCGACCTCGTGGTAGCCACCGTCGATGAGCGTGACGCGGACGCCCGTCATCTCGTAGCCGGCCAGGATGCCGAACTGCATGGCCTCCTGGGCACCGGCGTCCACCGAAGGGATGTACTCCTTCGGGATGCGGCCACCGGTCACCTTGTTCACGAACTCGTACGAGGCGTCGCCGCCCTCGATCGGCTCGATCGCGATCTGCACCTTGGCGAACTGACCGGTACCACCGGTCTGCTTCTTGTGGGTGTAGTCCACGCGCTCGACGGTCTTGCGGATCGTCTCACGGTAGGCGACCTGAGGCTTGCCGACGTTGGCCTCGACCTTGAACTCACGGCGCATGCGGTCGACCAGCACCTCGAGGTGCAGCTCGCCCATACCACCGATGATGGTCTGGCCGGTCTCCTCGTTGGTGTGGACCTGGAAGGAGGGGTCCTCCTCGGCCAGGCGCTGGATCGCGACGCCGAGCTTCTCCTGGTCGCCCTTCGACTTGGGCTCGATGGCGACCTGGATGACCGGGGCCGGGAAGTCCATGGACTCCAGGATGACCGGGCTCTTGTCGTCGGACAGCGTCTCACCGGTGGTGGTCTGCTTCAGGCCCATGACGGCGACGATGTCACCGGCGCCCACCGACTCGATCTCCTCACGCTTGTTGGCGTGCATGCGGTAGATCTTGCCGATGCGCTCCTTGCGGCCCTTGACGGAGTTCAGCACCGCGGTGCCGGACACCAGGCGGCCGGAGTACACCCGGACGAAGGTGAGCTTGCCGAGGTGCGGGTCGCTCATGATCTTGAAGGCGAGCGCGGCGAGCGGCTCGTCCTCCGACGGCTTGCGCTTGACGACGACCTCGGGGTCCTTGACGTCGTGGCCCTCGATGGCCTCGACGTCGAGCGGGGTCGGCAGGTAGCGCACGACCGCGTCGAGCAGGGGCTGGACGCCCTTGTTCTTGAACGCGGTGCCGCAGAACACCGGGGTGACCGTGGTGTCGCTGGACTTGCCGGAGGCGATGGTGATGCGACGGATCGCGGCGTACAGCTGCTCCTCGGTGGGCTCCTGGCCCTCCAGGAACAGCTCCATGACCTCTTCGTCGTTCTCCGCGACGGCCTCGACCAGCTTGCCGCGCCACTCCTCGGCGGCCTCGGTGTGCGTGGCCGGGATGTCGACGACGTCGTACATCTCGCCCTTGGCCGCGTCGGCGGACCACACCAGCGCCTTCATGCGGACCAGGTCCACGACGCCCTGGAAGTCGGCCTCGGCACCGATCGGGAGCTGCATGACCAGCGGCTGGGCGCCCAGGCGGTCCGAGATCATGTCCACGCAGCGGTGGAACTCGGCGCCGGTGCGGTCCAGCTTGTTCACGAAGCAGATGCGGGGCACGCCGTAACGGTCGGCCTGACGCCACACCGTCTCGGACTGCGGCTCGACACCGGCGACACCGTCGAACACGGTCACGGCACCGTCGAGCACACGCAGGGAACGCTCCACCTCGACGGTGAAGTCGACGTGTCCCGGGGTGTCGATGATGTTGATCGTGTAGTCGTTGTCCTCGAGCGGCCAGTGACAGGTGGTCGCAGCAGACGTGATCGTGATGCCACGCTCCTGCTCCTGCTCCATCCAGTCCATCGTGGCGGCGCCGTCGTGGACCTCACCGATCTTGTACGACACACCGGTGTAGAACAGGATCCGCTCGGTGGTGGTCGTCTTGCCCGCGTCGATGTGGGCCATGATCCCGATGTTGCGGACCTTGGCCAGGTCAAGTGAAGTGGTAGCCATAAGGCTTCAGTCTTCTCTCGGTCTCGATGTGGGTAGCGACTACCAGCGGTAGTGCGCGAAGGCCTTGTTGGACTCGGCCATCTTGTGCGTGTCCTCGCGCTTCTTCACAGCGGCACCCAGGCCGTTGGAGGCGTCGAGGAGCTCGTTGAGCAGACGCTCGGTCATGGTCTTCTCGCGACGGGCGCGGGAGTAGCCGACCAGCCAGCGCAGGGCGAGCGTGTTCGCACGGCCCGGCTTGACCTCGATCGGGACCTGGTAGGTCGCGCCACCGACACGGCGGGACTTGACCTCGAGGGTCGGCTTGATGTTCTCGAGAGCGCGCTTCAGCGTGATGACCGGGTCGTTGCCGGTCTTCTCGCGCAGGCCCTCCATGGCGCCGTAGACGATGCGCTCGGCGGTGGAGCGCTTGCCGTTCAGCAGCACCTTGTTGATCAGGGAGGTCACCAGAGGAGAACCGTAGACCGGGTCGATGATGACCGGGCGCTTCGGGGCGGGGCCCTTACGAGGCATTCTTACTTCTCCTTCTTGGCGCCGTAGCGGCTGCGGGCCTGCTTGCGGTTCTTCACACCCTGGGTGTCAAGCGAACCGCGGATGATCTTGTAGCGAACACCCGGCAGGTCCTTCACACGGCCGCCGCGCACGAGCACGATGGAGTGCTCCTGCAGGTTGTGCCCCTCACCCGGAATGTAAGCGGTGACCTCGATCCCGCTGGTCAGACGCACACGCGCGACCTTACGCAGGGCCGAGTTCGGCTTCTTCGGGGTGGTCGTGAACACACGCGTGCAGACGCCACGGCGCTGGGGCGAACCCTCGAGTGCGGGCGTCTTGTTCTTCTCGACCTTGTCCTGCCGGCCCTTCCGGACCAGCTGCTGGATCGTAGGCACTACTTCTCCGGTTTCTGTGTGCCGAATGGTGAAGCTAACCTGGAACGTCACCGACCCACGCGGTCGGGTGTGTCGAAGCCGCGAACTCCGGCCGCGAGGCGGAAGGAGACGCGAAATGCGGTGGCCACACACGGCCCCGGTGCGGCTGTAGACACGCACGAGGGCCAGGGCACACCCCAGGCACAAGGTCTGAGCGTACCTAGCGCATTCGCTGCGGTCAAAACAAATGGGCGACACCGGCATCTCCGCCCGGTTCACCCCGCTTTGCCCTGATCGACAAGGGCCGCCTCAGGCCCGCGGCAGCGGGACGCTCGGCGCGTCGTCGTCCGCGTCGGCGGGTGCGGGGTCGGATGCGGGGTCGGGTGCGGTCGCCGCCGTGTCGTGGCGGACGAAGTAGGTAGGCCGGTTCTGCACCGCCGTGTATATGCGCCCGACATACTCGCCCAGCAGGCCGACACAGACCAGCTGTACGGCACCGATGAAGACGATGCCGGTGAACAGCGAGGTCCAGCCGGGCACCGTGCGGCCCAGGGCGAACGCGGTCAGCGTGTAGACCAGCAGCCCCAGGCAGACCAGGAAGGCGCCGGCGCCCAGCCAGGTGGCGATGCGCAGCGGGGCCGCGGAGAAGCCGGTGACGCTGTCCACCGCCAGGCGGATCATCCGGCCCAGCGGGTACTTCGTGCGGCCCGCCTTACGCGGCGCGCGCTCGTACGTCACCTGCCCGCTCGGGAAGCCCAGCCAGGGCACCAGCAGCCGGTACACACGCTGCTGGTCGGGCAGGGCCTTGAGGGCCTCCACGGCGGCCCGGCTGAGCAGCCGGAAGTCGCCCGCCTGGGCGGGGACCGACGGGCCCGCCAGACGCCGCATGAGCCGGTAGTAGACGCCCGCCGTCAACCGCTTGAACCCGGAGTCGCTGCTGCGGTCAGCACGGACCCCGTACACGATGTCGAGGCCCTCGGCGCGGGCCAGCGCCAGCATGTCGGGGATCTTCTCCGGCGGGTCCTGGAGGTCGGCGTCCAGGCTGACCACGTAGGCGCCGCGGGCCCGGTCCAGGCCCGCCGTGAGGGCCGCCTGATGGCCGGAATTGCGCCGCAGCGCGATCACGCGCAGTTCCGGCCAGCCCAGCCGGAAGGCGTCCAGCAGCTCCGCCGTGCGGTCGCCGCTGCCGTCGTCGACGGCGACGACCTCGTGCGGGACGCCCAGCTCCGCGAGGACCGGACGGAGCCTGGTGACCAGCGCGGGCAGGACGTCTTCCTCGTTGAACATCGGAATGACGACCGACAGCACGACCGGTGCGTGCCGCTCCACGTCCCGTCCCTCGGGCACCGCGCCTCCCTCCTCATGACCTTGAGTACAGATGTGCGACTCTTGTGCGATCTTATGGCAGCAATTGACGCTTGAGGGTGGCCCGAGGGGGATGACAGCCATGGACACGGCTGCCGACGACACGGTGACGGACGGGCCGGACGGCACCGGCGAACGGCCGGCCGGCGGCGAGGGGCGGCACGCTCCTGGCGCGGCCAGCTCCCCGCCCTCCCGCCCGGGGCCCGGCCCTACCTCGCCCCGCTGGCGCTCTACGGCGTCACCAAACTCGTCGGCCTCGGGGTCTTCGCCACCCTCCTCACCCACGCCGGGGACTTCCGGGGGAAGAACCCGCGCTTCGGTGGCGGCGCCCACTGGTGGGACGTGCTGGCCACCTGGGACGGCTGGTGGTACCTCCAGGTCGCCGAGCACGGCTACAGCCCTTCCCTGGTGCGGCTCGGCGGCGACGGCCTGTTCACGGTCCAGCAGAACTCGGTCGCGTTCTTCCCGCTCTACCCCGCGCTCATCCGCATGGTCTCGGAGTCCACCGGCCTCGGCCTGTACGGCTCCGGCATCCTGGTCTCCGTCGTCACGTCGTTCATCGCCGCGGCCGGCATCTACGCCGTGATCTCGCTGCTCGCGGGGGCGCGGGCGGGCACCGTCGCCGCCGGGCTGTGGGCGGTGGCGCCCGGCGCGGGCGTCGAGTGGGCGGTGTACTCCGAGTCACTGTTCGTCGCCATCGCCGCCTGGACCTGCTACGCCGTGATGAAGGGCCGCTGGGTGACGGCGGGCCTGCTGGCCTTCACGGCCGGCCTGAACCGGCCCACGTCCGCCGTCCTCATAGGCGCCGTGGGGCTGGCCGCCCTGGTCACGCTGGCCCGCCCCGCCTCCCGGCGCGAGCACGGCCTACGCGGCCCCGTGTACGCGATGCTCGTCGCGCCGCTCGGCCTGCTCTCCTACATCGCCTGGGTCGGCTGGAGCACCGGCGAGGCCACGGCCTACTTCACCCTCCAGCGCGAGGGCTGGGCCCACTTCTTCGACTACGGCGCCTACACCTGGGACGTGCTGCGCAACCTCGCGGTGGGCCGGGGCGACTACCCCTTCGCCTTCTCCACCCCGGACCTGCTCTCCCTCCAGCTGGTCCTGGCGCTGCCCTTCCTCATCGCCCTGATGCTGCGCAAGAGGCCCCCGCTGGTCCTGGTCGCCTACACCCTGGCGACGATCGTCACGGTCCTGGGCACCCAGCAGATGTTCGGCAACACCATGCGCTACCTGCTCCCCGCCTTCCCCCTCCTGCTGGCCCCGGCCGCGGCCCTGAGCCGCCTGAAGCTCCCGAGCCTGATCGTCTTCTTCACCACGACCGCGATCGCCTCCGGCTGGTACGCCCACTACGTCATCTTCGAACTGGGCGTGCCGTAGGAGAGCCGCGGGGCGGTCAGACCAGCGCCGCCCCGCCGACACAGCCGAGCACCGCACCCGTCAGGCTCAGCGCGAGAAGTACGTTGCGGGCGCCCTCCTGCGCGGGCAGCAGCACTCCTGAGACCGCCATGACGATCCGGCTCCGCAAGTCGTCGGCGAGGAACACCGCGGACCACAGGAAGCGGACGCCGAAGACCGCGCCCAGCACGAAGGGCACGGCGGCGGCCGGCATGGGTCCTCGGACGCCCTCCCGCCACAGGTGGACGAGCAGCGCCAGCACGGCGAGCGCCGCCACCCACGGCCCCGCCAGCCCGTACCCCGTGCCCTCCGGGCACGGCACGCCGAAGGGCGGCCACCCCACGGGGTGACCGCCCTTCGGTCGTATCAAGCTGCCCGCTTACTGGTTGTACGGACCGTAGTCGTAGTCCTCCAGCGGAACGGCCTGGCCGGAGCCCGTGCCGAACGGCGAGTAGTCGATGTCGTCGTAGCCGACGGCCGAGTACATCGCGGCCTTGGCCTCCTCGGTCGGCTCCACCCGGATGTTGCGGTAGCGGGACAGGCCCGTACCGGCCGGGATGAGCTTACCGATGATGACGTTCTCCTTGAGGCCGATGAGGCTGTCGGACTTGGCGTTGATCGCCGCGTCCGTCAGGACTCGGGTCGTCTCCTGGAAGGAGGCGGCCGACAGCCAGGATTCCGTCGCCAGCGAGGCCTTGGTGATACCCATCAGCTGCGGACGACCGGAGGCCGGGTGACCGCCCTCCTGGACCACACGACGGTTCTCGGTCTCGAACTTCGTGCGCTCGACCAGCTCGCCGGGCAGCAGCTCGGCGTCGCCGGACTCGATGATCGTCACGCGGCGCAGCATCTGCCGGATGATGATCTCGATGTGCTTGTCGTGGATCGACACGCCCTGCGAGTTGTAGACCTTCTGGACCTCGCCGACCAGGTGGACCTGGACCGCGCGCTGACCGAGGATCCGCAGCACGTCGTGCGGGTTGGTGGCACCCACGGTGAGCTTCTGGCCCACCTCGACGTGGTCGCCCTCGCCCACCAGCAGACGGGCACGCTTCGAGATCGGGAACGCCGTCTCGTCGCTGCCGTCGTCGGGGGTGACGACGATCTTCTTCGTCTTCTCGGTCTCCTCGATCCGGACGCGGCCGGAGGCCTCGGAGATCGGGGCGACGCCCTTCGGGGTACGGGCCTCGAAGAGCTCGACGACACGCGGCAGACCCTGCGTGATGTCGTCACCGGCCACACCACCGGTGTGGAAGGTACGCATCGTCAGCTGGGTGCCGGGCTCACCGATGGACTGGGCGGCGATGATGCCGACCGCCTCACCGATGTCGACCAGCTTGCCGGTGGCCAGCGAGCGGCCGTAGCACATGGCGCAGGTGCCGACCTGGGACTCGCAGGTCAGGATCGAGCGGGTCTTGACCTCCTCGACGCCGTGGGCGACCAGGGCGTCGATCAGGACGTCACCGAGGTCGACGTTGGCCGGCGCGATCACCTTGCCGTCGATGACGACGTCCTCGGCGAGCATGCGGGCGTACACGCTGGTCTCGACGTCCTCGGCCTTGCGCAGCGTGCCGTCCGCGTCACGCGTGGCGATCGGCAGCTTGAGGCCGCGCTCGGTGCCGCAGTCCTCCTCGCGAATGATGACGTCCTGCGAGACGTCGACCAGACGACGCGTGAGGTAACCCGAGTCGGCGGTCCGCAGAGCGGTGTCCGCCAGACCCTTACGGGCACCGTGCGTGGAGATGAAGTACTCCAGCACGGACAGGCCCTCACGGAAGGAGGCCTTGATGGGACGCGGGATCGTCTCGTTCTTCGCGTTCGACACCAGACCACGCATACCGGCGATCTGACGCATCTGCATCATGTTGCCTCGTGCGCCCGAGTTCACCATCATGAAGATCGGGTTGGTCTTCGGGAAGTTGTCGTTCATCGCCTCGGCGACCTCGTTGGTCGCCTTGGTCCAGATCGCGATGAGCTCCTGCGTGCGCTCGTCCTTGGTGATCAGACCGCGCTCGTACTGCTTCTGGACCTTCTCGTCCTGCGCCTCGTAACCCTTGACGATCTCCTTCTTCGCCTCGGGAACGACGACGTCGGAGATGGCCACGGTGACGCCGGAACGGGTCGCCCAGAAGAAGCCGGCCGCCTTCAGGTTGTCGAGCGTCGCCGCCACGATGACCTTGGGGTAGCGCTCGGCGAGGTCGTTGACGATCTCGGAGAGCTGCTTCTTGCCGACCTCGTAGTCGACGAACGGGTAGTCCTCGGGCAGCAGCTCGTTGAAGAGCGCGCGGCCCAGCGTGGTCTTCAGGGTGAAGGTGTCACCCTGCTGCCACTCCGGCTCACCCTCCTCGCGGGCCGGGGGCTCCCAGCCGCGGGGCGGGATGGTGCCCACCGGGAAGCGGATGTCGACCTTCGACTGGAGCGACAGGTCGCCCGCGTCGAACGCCATGATCGCCTCGGCGGCGGACCCGAAGGCACGGCCCTCACCCTTGAGGTCGCGGCCCTCGCCGTCGGTGGTGAGGAAGAACAGACCGAGGACCATGTCCTGGGTCGGCATCGTCACCGGACGGCCGTCGGCCGGCTTCAGGATGTTGTTCGAGGACAGCATCAGGATGCGGGCCTCGGCCTGCGCCTCCGCGGACAGCGGCAGGTGCACGGCCATCTGGTCACCGTCGAAGTCCGCGTTGAACGCGGTGCAGACGAGCGGGTGGATCTGGATGGCCTTGCCCTCGACCAGCTGCGGCTCGAAGGCCTGGATGCCGAGGCGGTGCAGGGTGGGCGCGCGGTTCAGCAGAACCGGGTGCTCCGCGATGACCTCTTCGAGCACGTCGTACACGACCGTGCGGCCGCGCTCGACCATGCGCTTGGCGCTCTTGATGTTCTGCGCGTGGTTCAGGTCGACCAGGCGCTTCATCACGAACGGCTTGAAGAGCTCCAGCGCCATGGCCTTGGGCAGACCGCACTGGTGCAGCTTCAGCTGCGGGCCGACGACGATGACGGAACGCGCCGAGTAGTCGACTCGCTTGCCGAGCAGGTTCTGACGGAAGCGGCCCTGCTTGCCCTTGAGCATGTCGCTCAGGGACTTCAGCGGGCGGTTACCCGGACCGGTCACCGGGCGACCACGACGACCGTTGTCGAAGAGGGCGTCCACGGCCTCCTGGAGCATGCGCTTCTCGTTGTTCACGATGATCTCGGGCGCGCCGAGGTCGAGAAGCCGCTTCAGGCGGTTGTTGCGGTTGATGACACGGCGGTACAGGTCGTTCAGGTCGGAGGTCGCGAAGCGGCCACCGTCCAGCTGCACCATCGGACGCAGGTCCGGCGGGATGACCGGCACGCAGTCCAGCACCATGCCCTTGGGGCTGTTGCTGGTCTGCAGGAACGCGGAGACGACCTTGAGGCGCTTGAGCGCACGGGTCTTCTTCTGGCCCTTGCCGGTGCGGATGATCTCGCGGAGGCGCTCGGCCTCCTCGTCGAGGTCGAAGGACTCCAGGCGCTTCTGCAGCGCGGCGGCGCCCATCGAGCCGTCGAAGTAGGTGCCGAAGCGGTCGCGCAGCTCGCGGTAGAGCAGCTCGTCGCCCTCCAGGTCCTGGACCTTGAGGTTCTTGAACCGGTTCCACACCTCGTCGAGGCGGTCGATCTCGCGCTGCGCACGGTCGCGCAGCTGCTTCATCTCGCGCTCGGCGCCCTCGCGCACCTTGCGGCGCACGTCGGCCTTGGCGCCCTCGGCCTCCAGCTCGGCCAGGTCGGTCTCGAGCTTCTTGGCGCGGGCCTCCAGGTCGGAGTCGCGGCGCTGCTCGATCTGCTGGCGCTCGACGGAGACGTGCGCCTCCAGCGAGGGCAGGTCGCGCGTGCGGCGCTCCTCGTCCACGAAGGTGATCATGTACGCGGCGAAGTAGATGACCTTCTCGAGGTCCTTCGGCGCCAGGTCCAGCAGGTAGCCCAGGCGCGACGGGACGCCCTTGAAGTACCAGATGTGGGTGACGGGGGCGGCCAGCTCGATGTGGCCCATCCGCTCACGGCGCACCTTGGCGCGAGTGACCTCGACGCCGCAGCGCTCACAGATGATGCCCTTGAAGCGGACGCGCTTGTACTTGCCGCAGTAGCACTCCCAGTCCCGGGTCGGACCGAAGATCTTCTCGCAGAAGAGTCCGTCCTTCTCGGGCTTGAGGGTGCGGTAGTTGATGGTCTCGGGCTTCTTGACCTCGCCGTGGCTCCACTGACGGATGTCGTCAGCGGTGGCCAGACCGATCCGGAGCTCGTCGAAGAAGTTGACGTCGAGCACTATGCGTCAATCCCTCTCAGGGTTGTAAGTCTGTGGTCTGAAACGGGGGTCGCGGGATCGGCGGGGCCTGTGGATGACAGGCCCCGCCTGACTCCCGTCAGACCTCTTCGACGCTGCTCGGCTCGCGCCGGGACAGGTCGATGCCGAGCTCCTCCGCTGCGCGGAAGACGTCCTCGTCGGTGTCACGCATCTCGATGGACATGCCGTCCGAGGACAGCACCTCCACGTTGAGGCACAGGGACTGCATCTCCTTGATGAGCACCTTGAAGGACTCGGGGATGCCGGGCTCAGGGATGTTCTCGCCCTTGACGATGGCCTCGTAGACCTTCACGCGGCCGGTCACGTCGTCGGACTTGATGGTCAGCAGCTCCTGGAGGGCGTACGCGGCGCCGTAAGCCTCCAGCGCCCACACCTCCATCTCACCGAAGCGCTGGCCACCGAACTGGGCCTTACCACCCAGCGGCTGCTGGGTGATCATCGAGTACGGGCCGGTCGACCGGGCGTGCAGCTTGTCGTCGACCAGGTGGTGGAGCTTGAGGATGTACATGTAGCCGACCGAGATCGGCTCCGGGAACGGCTCACCGCTGCGGCCGTCGAACAGCCGCGCCTTGCCGGACGGGAGCACCATGCGCTCGCCGTCGCGGTTCGGGATGGTGTGCTGGAGCAGGCCGGCCAGCTCGTCCTCGCGCGCACCGTCGAAGACCGGGGTGGCGACGTTGGTGCCGGGCTCGACCTTGTCGGCGCCGATCACCTGGAGGCGCTGCGCCCACTCCTCCGCGAGGCCGGAGACGTCCCAGCCGCGGCTGGCGAGCCAGCCGAGGTGGATCTCCAGGACCTGCCCCGGGTTCATTCGGGACGGGACACCCAGCGGGTTCAGGATGATGTCGACGGGCGTGCCGTCCTCCAGGAACGGCATGTCCTCGATCGGGTTGATCTTGGAGATGACGCCCTTGTTGCCGTGGCGGCCGGCGAGCTTGTCACCGTCGGTGATCTTGCGCTTCTGCGCGACGTACACGCGCACCAGCTGGTTCACACCGGGGGGAAGCTCGTCGCCCTCCTCGCGGTCGAAGACGCGGACGCCGATGACCTTGCCGATCTCGCCGTGCGGGACCTTCAGCGAGGTGTCGCGGACCTCACGGGCCTTCTCACCGAAGATCGCGCGGAGCAGGCGCTCCTCCGGGGTCAGCTCCGTCTCGCCCTTGGGCGTGACCTTGCCGACCAGGATGTCGCCGGCGACGACCTCGGCACCGATGCGGATGATGCCGCGCTCGTCGAGGTCGGCGAGGACCTCCTCGGAGACGTTCGGGATGTCCCGGGTGATCTCCTCGGGGCCGAGCTTGGTGTCACGGGCGTCGACCTCGTGCTCCTCGATGTGGATCGAGGAGAGGACGTCGTCCTGCACGAGGCGCTGCGACAGGATGATCGCGTCCTCGTAGTTGTGACCCTCCCACGGCATGAACGCGACCAGCAGGTTCTTGCCGAGCGCCATCTCGCCGTTCTCGGTGGCCGGACCGTCGGCCAGGACCTGGCCCTCGATGACCCGGTCGCCCTCGGCGACGATGACCTTCTGGTTGACCGAGGTGCCCTGGTTGGACCGGGAGAACTTGGCCAGGCGGTACGTGATGTACGTGCCGTCGTCGTTGGTCGTGGTGATGTAGTCCGCGGAGACCTCCTGGACCACACCCGCCTTCTCGGCCTTGACCACGTCACCGGCGTCGGCGGCGGAGCGGTACTCCATGCCGGTGCCGACCAGCGGGGACTCGCTCTTGATGAGCGGCACCGCCTGACGCATCATGTTCGCGCCCATGAGGGCACGGTTGGCGTCGTCGTGCTCGAGGAACGGGATCATCGCGGTCGCGACCGACACCATCTGGCGCGGCGAGACGTCCATGTAGTCGACGTCGTCACCGGGGACGTAGTCGACCTCGCCGCCACGACGGCGGACCAGGACGCGGGCCTCGGCGAACCGCATGTCGTCGTTGAGCGTGGCGTTGGCCTGCGCGATGACGAAGCGGTCCTCCTCGTCGGCGGTCAGGTAGTCGACGTCGTCGGTGACCTGGCCCTCGACGACCTTGCGGTAGGGCGTCTCGATGAAACCGAAGGGGTTGATGCGGCCGTACGAGGCGAGCGAGCCGATCAGACCGATGTTCGGGCCTTCGGGCGTCTCGATCGGGCACATGCGGCCGTAGTGCGACGGGTGCACGTCGCGGACCTCGAAGCCGGCCCGCTCACGGGAGAGACCACCCGGGCCGAGGGCGTTCAGACGACGCTTGTGCGTCAGCCCCGACAGCGGGTTGTTCTGGTCCATGAACTGGGACAGCTGGCTGGTGCCGAAGAACTCCTTGATGGAGGCGACGACCGGCCGGATGTTGATCAGGGTCTGCGGCGTGATCGCCTCGACGTCCTGGGTGGTCATGCGCTCGCGCACGACGCGCTCCATACGGGCGAGACCCGTACGGACCTGGTTCTGGATCAGCTCGCCGACGTTGCGGATGCGGCGGTTGCCGAAGTGGTCGATGTCGTCGGTCTCGACGACGATCTCCCGGCCCGACTCGCCGACCGTCTCGGTCTCACCGGCGTGCAGCTTCACCAGGTACTTGATGGTGGCGATGACGTCGTCGGTGGTGAGCACGCCGGCGTCCAGCGGCTCGTCCGCGCCGAGCTTCTTGTTCACCTTGTAGCGGCCGACCTTGGCGAGGTCGTAGCGCTTCGGGTTGAAGTAGAGGTTCTCGAGCAGCGTCTGCGCGGCCTCACGCGTGGGGGGCTCGCCCGGACGCAGCTTGCGGTAGATGTCGAGCAGCGCGTCGTCCTGGCCCTGGGTGTGGTCCTTCTCCAGGGTGGCGCGCATGGACTCGTACTCGCCGAACTCCTCGAGGATCTGCTCGGTGGTCCAACCGAGGGCCTTGAGGAGGACGGTCACGGACTGCTTGCGCTTGCGGTCGATGCGCACACCGACCATGTCGCGCTTGTCGATCTCCATCTCCAGCCAGGCACCCCGGGACGGGATGATCTTGGCGGAGAAGATGTCCTTGTCGGACGTCTTGTCGATGGAGGAGTCGAAGTAGACACCCGGCGAACGGACCAGCTGCGACACGACGACACGCTCGGTGCCGTTGATGACGAAGGTGCCCTTGTTGGTCATGAGCGGGAAGTCGCCCATGAAGACCGTCTGGGACTTGATCTCGCCGGTCTCGTTGTTGGTGAACTCGGCGGTGACGAAGAGCGGGGCCGCGTACGTGAAGTCACGGTCCTTGCACTCGTCGATGCTGTTCTTGGGGGGCTCGAAGCGGTGGTCGCGGAACGTCAGCGACATCGACCCGGAGAAGTCCTCGATCGGGGAGATCTCCTCGAAGATCTCCTCCAGACCGGACTTGGTGGGGACGTCCTGACCGGACTCCAGAGCCGACTCGACGCGAGCCTTCCAGGCGTCGTTGCCGAGGAGCCAGTCGAAGCTCTCGGTTTGCAGCGCCAGGAGGTTCGGAACCTCGAGGGGCTCCTTGATCTTTGCAAAGGAGATGCGCAGCGGGGCGGTGCTGGCAGCGTTGTTCGTATTCGCGGTCGAGGCATTGCGCGAGGCGGCCAAGAGGGGGTCCTTCCGAGGGCTCGGACTCACTACGCGCGTACCGGCCCCTCTTCCGTGCACGGAGACAGGGGGTGCCTGATGTGGCTAAAGAGCCAGGTCAGGCATGCTCTGGTCGTCAGTGCTCGGGCGAGGGCAGACCCCTGGTGACGGGCAGGGGGCAGCTAACAGGCAGCGCAAAGGGTCAGTGTAGCCACTTGGCACACTGATGTCCAGTGCGGTTCTCGGGGACCGTGTTCGCTCCTCGTTGTTCTCACCACCTGTGCGCAAGGCCTCGCCCTCAACGCACCCAGATACTGCCCTCTTCGCCGTCGATCCATGCCTCGGATTCGGATCCTTGTGACGACGCCCTGAGAATTGCGCGCTGCGTGCGGTTCGTCAAGGCCCCCCTTGCCCAAACCGGTTGCCGCCAGGGGGCTCTCAGGGCCCCGGCGACGGCACGACGAAGATCACCCTACTCTTCACCGTCACACGTGCAAGGCGACCGCCGCCGGACCCCGGATACGCCGAAGAGCGACCACCCGGATGGATGATCGCTCTTCGGTGCTACGGCGTTACAGACCCTGACGGATCCGTGGTGCCGGTGCGGTCTTACTTGACCTCGACGGAGGCGCCGGCGCCCTTGAGGGACTCGGCGGCCTTCTCGGCGGCGTCCTTGGCGACCTTCTCGAGGACGGGCTTCGGGGCGCCGTCCACGAGGTCCTTGGCCTCCTTCAGACCCAGGGAGGTCAGCTCACGCACGACCTTGATGACCTGGATCTTCTTGTCGCCGGCACCCGTGAGGATGACGTCGAACTCGTCCTGCTCGGCGGCGGCCTCGACCGGGGCGCCCGGGGCGGCGGGGCCGGCCACGGCGACCGCGGCGGCGGCGGTGACGTCGAACTTCTCCTCGAAGGCCTTCACGAACTCGGAGAGCTCGATGAGGGTCATCTCCTCGAACTGGGCGAGCAGGTCGTCCTGGCTGAGCTTCGCCATGATGGCGGTCCTTCCACTAATTCGGCAGGTGCCGGATGTACGGGGTGTGGCGGGCGTACGTCGGCCCGCTGCGATCCGCGCCGCGCTCAGGCGGCCCGGACCAGAAAGCGAGCCGAGTTACTCGGCACCGCCCTGCTCGTCCTGCTTGGCACGGAGCGCGTCCACGGTGCGGACGAGCTTCGAGGGAAGCGCCTGGAAGAGCTGAGCAGTCTGGGACTGCTTGCCCTTGAAGGCACCCGCCAGCTTGGAGAGCAGAACCTCGCGGGACTCGAGGTCCGCAAGCTTCTTGATCTCGTCGGCGGACATCGCCTTGCCGTCAAGGACACCGCCCTTGATGACGAGATTCGGGTTGTCCTTGGCGAAGTCGCGCAGACCCTTCGCCGACTCCACCGGGTCACCGGTGACGAAGGCGACGGCCGTCGGACCAGCGAAGAGCTGGTCGTCGAGCGTGATCCCGGCCTCGTTGGCCGCAATCTTGGTCAGCGTGTTCTTCACCACGGCGTACTGGGCGTTCTCACCGAGCGACCGGCGCAGCGTCTTGAGCTGCGCCACGGTGAGACCGCGGTACTCGGTCAGCACGGCGGCGTTGGAGCTGCGGAACTTGTCCGTCAGCTCGGCAACCGCGGCAGCCTTTTCGGGCGTCGCCATAGAGCCTCGGCCTCCTTCCGGGTGATTCGGACCGCGCGGACCCGAAGGAGGACTGGGGAAAACGAAACGCCCCGGCGCAGGCGCACGGGGCGTGGCTCGACCGATCGTCATCCGCACGGGGCGGGGACTTCCGGGAGCTCATCCACAGTCACCTGCGCGGGTCGTCCGCAGTTCAGCGGATCCTTCGGCCACCGTGTCCTCTTTCGAACACACGGCAACGACCAGCGGTCTTTGGCTTCTGTGGAAGCGTACGTGAACGGGGCAGTGTCAAGCAAATCCGCCCCCGCGGCGACCGGAGCGGGCCGGGCGCGCGGCGCCTCAGCCCTGCTGGGCCCCCTTCATCATCTCGGCCAGGTCGGCGACCTCCCCGGCCGGAGGGGCGGTGACCTTCACGGGCTCGTTGACGCCGAGGAAGGTGATGGTCATGTCCAGCGGGCCCTTCTCGGCGTCGCCGCGCATGCGGAACTGCTTGGTCTGGTCGTCGCCGTCGACCCACATGTCCATCGTGAGCTTGTCGACGCCCATCTTCTCGTACTGCTCGAGGCTCTTCTGGCGCTTGTCCCGGGTGGCCTTGTCCTCGTCCCCGAGGGACTTCTCCAGGTCGGCGAGGGTGACCGTGCCCTTGTAGTGGGTGGTCTTCACGCCCTCGACGGTCTCGGTGCCGACCTTCTCGACGTCCTTGGCCCCGGTGAGGAAGGTGGACTCGGTCGCCGGGTTCTTGTCCGCCTGGGAGGCGCCGCCCAGCTGGTTCAGCTCGTCGCCGGCGCCCATCGCGGCCAGGTCGAACTTGATCCAGCTCTTGCCGTCCATCTCCTTGGCCGCCTCGGGGCCGCCCCCGATGTACATGGCCTTGTCGACGAGCCGGATCTCCGCGGTCCCCTCGGCGCCCTGGTCGAGCGCCGTCATCTTCATGCTCATCGCGAGCGTCGGCTTGATCTGCATCTCGGCCTCGGCCTTGACCCGGCCCTCCTCGGGGACCTTGCCGGTCATGCGGTAGTGGAGGGAGTTGATCGCCTCCGTGTTCTTCGCCGCCTTGGCGACGGCGGCCGCGGGCGTCATCTCCGGGGACTCGGAGGCCTTGTCCTCCTTGGCGCAGCCCACCGCCCCGGCGGCGAGCAGCAGCGCGGCGAGTCCGGCGCCCACGGGCACACGTACGGAAGTCTTCATCGATATCCCCCCACGGGATTCAAGGTGCGCACAGGAGCATGAGGGACACAGGAGTCGCACCGCCGCTCCACAGCATTCGTTTGTGACAAGGACGCGAGCGTAGCCGAATCGGTTCGAACGATCTTGTGATTTCTCCGTCGGCGGGCTGCGGCTCCCCTGTCCGGACGGGCTTCAGCTCCCCTGTGACGCCAGCAGTTCCTTGAAGTCCGCCGTGTCCGCGGCCGGCGGACGCTCGGCCAGGACCCTGACGCCGTAGTCGCTGTAGTACGCGGTCTGGGTCAGCTCCCCGGTCTCCGTGCGGCCCCGCTCGACCTTCTTGACCAGCAGGTCCCGGTCGTCGACCCAGATGTCGACGGTCTGGGCGGTGGCCCCGCCCACCGTGCCGGACCAGTGCGTGGTGCGCCGGCCGCGCGTCGTCTCCTCGCCCACCCTGCGCACGTCGTGCGCCGACAGCAGGAGCTTCACGGCCTGGTTGGGCGTGGTGTTGCGCATCTGGTCGGCGAATCCGGCGCCCGTGCCGCCGCCGAGGTCCTCCAGGTCCTCGTACACGTACTTGATCCAGTGCCGGCCGTCGAGCCGCTCGGCGAACTCGTCGCCCATCCTGGCGTAGTAGGCGTCGGGCAGGTACCGGGCCTCCATCGCGGAGGTGCCGAGGCGGCGCATGGTCTCGGCGGTCGTGCCGCCCGTGTAGGTGATCGTCAGGGTGCCGGTGAGGCCGTCGTCCCAGCCGAGGGCGCCCGCGGCATCCAGGGACAGCTCGCGGCCCATCACGGTCGTGGACTCCACCCGCGCCGAACCCGCCCGCCCGGTGGCCCGCTCGACCTTCCGCAGGGCGTCCGCCGAGGGCCCGGTGAGGGCCGGGGCGCGGGAGGACGCCGGAGCGGAGGCGGACGGCCGGGCCGAGCCGGTGGGGCCGGTGGCACCGCCGGAGTCGTCGGATCCCCCGGGGCCGGTGCACGCGGTGACGCACGCCAGCGCGGCCGACACCGCGACCGAGACGACCGTACGGCGTGCCGTCGTGCCCGTCATCCGCCCACCCCTTGCGCCCCGTACGGCCCCTGCGCCCCATGCGCGGGTCCGTTGCCCGCACGCTAACCCAGGGCGCCGGAAAAGGGGACGGGCCAAAAGGGACGGGCCCCGCACCTCGGAAGGTGCGGGGCCCGTGAACCGGTGGGGCGAGCTGCTCGCTCAGACCGCGGCCGGGTCCTCCTCGACGAGGAGGTTGCGGGTGCGGTTGGAGTCGAGCGGGATGCCCGGGCCCATCGTGGTGCTGAGGGCGGCCTTCCTGATGTAGCGGCCCTTGGCGGCGGACGGCTTCAGACGGAGGATCTCCTCCAGCGCCGCGCCGTAGTTCTCCACCAGCTTGGTGTCGTCGAACGACGTCTTGCCGATGATGAAGTGCAGGTTCGAGTGCTTGTCGACGCGGAACTCGATCTTGCCGCCCTTGATGTCGTTGACAGCCTTGGCGACGTCCGGGGTCACGGTGCCGGTCTTGGGGTTCGGCATGAGACCACGGGGACCGAGCACGCGGCCGAGGCGGCCGACCTTGCCCATGAGGTCCGGGGTGGCGACGACGGCGTCGAAGTCCAGACGGCCCTTCGACACCTCGTCGATCAGTTCGTCGGAGCCGACGATGTCGGCGCCCGCGGCGGTCGCGGCCTCGGCACGGTCACCGGTCGCGAAGACCAGGACCCGGGCGGTCTTACCGGTGCCGTGCGGGAGGTTCACGGTGCCACGGACCATCTGGTCGGCCTTGCGCGGGTCGACACCCAGGCGGAAGGCGACCTCGACGGTGCCGTCGAACTTGCTCGTGGAGGTCTCCTTGGCGAGACGGACGGCCTCGAGCGGGGCGTAGAGCTTGTCCCGGTCGATCTTGGCGTCCGCAGCGCGGAGAGACTTGCTGCGCTTGCTCACTACTGCTCCTGGTGGCTTCTGAGGAGTCGTGGTGCGGGCCGAGCAGGCCCTGCCACTACTGCTGTGGTTACGGGGGTGGAGGTCAGCCCTCGACCGTGACGCCCATGGAACGGGCGGTACCGGCGATGATCTTCTCCGCCTGGTCCAGGTCGTTGGCGTTGAGGTCGGGCATCTTGGTGGTGGCGATCTCACGGACCTGCTCGCGCGTGATCTTCGCGACCTTGGTCTTGTGCGGCTCGCCGGAGCCCTTCTCCACGCCCGCGGCCTTGAGGATCATCTTGGCGGCCGGCGGCGTCTTGGTGATGAAGGTGAAGGAGCGGTCCTCGTAGACCGTGATCTCCACCGGGATGACCCAGCCGCGCTGCGACTCGGTCGCGGCGTTGTAGGCCTTGCAGAACTCCATGATGTTGACGCCGTGCTGACCCAGCGCGGGGCCGACCGGCGGAGCCGGGTTCGCGGCACCGGCCTGGATCTGGAGCTTGATGAGCCCCGTGACCTTCTTCTTCTTGGGAGGCATAGCTCTCCGGGTCCTTTCGATTCGGGTCCTGCCCGCGTTCGGGAGCTACCCGGACACAGGCATACCGCACAACGATAACGGGTATAGATGCGCGGCCAAAAACCGAGCAGGTCAGACGCCGCGCGAGCGGGCGCCTGACCTGGTCGGAAGCAGTACGTCCAGAGGAGTGCGGAGTACCGGTGGGGTACTAGTTCTTCTGGATCTGGTCGAAGCTCAGCTCGACCGGGGTCTCGCGGCCGAAGATCTCGACGAGGCCCTTGACCTTCTTCGAGTCGGCGTTGATCTCGTTGATCGTGGCCTGGAGGGTGGCGAAGGGGCCGTCGGTGACGGTGACCGAGTCGCCGACCTCGAAGTCCAGGACCTGGACCTCGACCTTGCGCTGCGGCGCCGGCTTGCCCTCGGCCTCGGCGGCCTCGCGGGCGGCCTTCTCCTCGGCCTCCGGGGCGAGCATCTTGACGATCTCGTCCAGCGTCAGCGGGTACGGGTCGTAGGCGTTGCCGACGAAGCCGGTGACGCCGGGGGTGTTGCGGACGACGCCCCAGGACTCGTTGGTGAGGTCCATGCGGACCAGCACGTAGCCGGGGAGCTTGTTCTGGCGGATCGTCTTGCGGTCGCCGTTCTTGATCTGGACGACCTCTTCCTGCGGCACCTCGGCCTGGAAGATGTAGTCCTCGACGTTGAGCGAGACGGCGCGCTGCTCGAGGTTGGTCTTCACGCGGTTCTCGTAACCGGCGTAGGTGTGGATGACGTACCACTCGCCGGGGAGGACGCGCAGCTCCTGGCGGAGCTTCTCGATCGGGTCGAGCTCGGGCTCCTCGGCCTCGGGCTCCTCCTCGGACTCCTCGGCTTCCGCCGCGTCGGCGTCGGCGTCGGCCTCGGTGGCCTCCGCGTCGGCCGCCTCGGCGGTCTCGTCCGCCTCCGCGTCCGTCGCGTCCTCGTCCGTCTCCGCGACGACCGTGTCGTCGGCAGCCTCGGCCTCGGCGGAGGCCTCGGTGTCCTCGTTGTCGGCGCCCTCGACGGTGCCGAGCTCGTCCTCGACGGACTCGACCGGCTCGATGGCGTCGTTCACGTTCGGGTCAGACACTGTGGCTGCTTCTTCCTGGATACATAGGGGTGGAACACGCGAAAGGGGCGCCGGGTACCTCGGCGCCCTTCGCTCTCGACTCAGCCGAAGACGTACTTGGCGGCGTGAGAGAAGCCATAGTCAATCAGAGTCACCAGGCCGATCATGATGACCACGAAGATGATCACCACGGTGGTGTACGTCGTCAGCTGGTTGCGGCTGGGCCAGACGACCTTGCGCAGCTCCGCGACGATCTGGCGGTAGAAGAGCGCGAGCCGCTTCAGCGGGCCCTTCTTGCCTCGCTTGCCGCCCTTGCGGGACTTCTTGGAGTCCGGCGCCTCGTCCTGGGCATCAGGCATGTCGATGGAGCCCACGGCGTCCGTCACTCGTCCTCACCTGATTCCGGGTCGTGGCCGTGCCGCGCCCGGTTGGAGCCGCACGGCGGTGCATTGCTGTACGTACATGCGCACACATCCTGGCGATGGTGTGTGTAGCAGGGCCGGAGGGACTTGAACCCCCAACCGCTGGTTTTGGAGACCAGTGCTCTACCAATTGAGCTACGACCCTTTGTTCGTCCCCCAACGTACCGCATCCGCCCGAATGCTCGGTGTGCACCGGGTGATCGCGGGCCGCTGAAGGCCAACGAGGTGAGAGTGTACGTGCTCACGGGCCGGGCGTCGAACAGAAAGCATGTCCGGACTGATGTTCAGGCCGGGGACCGGACTGGCGTTCAGGTCCTGGACCGGTCCGGTTCAGTCCGTGAAACCCCTGTGCCCGTGAGGTTTCCGGTCTGGAACGATGGGGTCATGAGCGCTGCAACCCCTCCCACCGAGCGCCGGGTCTCCGCCCGAGTCGGCGCGATCTCCGAGTCCGCGACCCTCGCCGTGGACGCCAAGGCCAAGGCCCTCAAGGCCGCCGGACGTCCCGTGATCGGCTTCGGCGCGGGTGAGCCCGACTTCCCGACGCCGGACTACATCGTCGAGGCCGCCGTCGAGGCGTGCAAGAACCCGAAGTTCCACCGATACACGCCGGCCGGCGGGCTGCCCGAGCTGAAGGCCGCCATCGCCGCGAAGACGCTGCGCGACTCCGGCTACGAGGTCGACCCGTCGCAGATCCTCATCACCAACGGCGGCAAGCAGGCCATCTACGAGGCGTTCGCCGCGATCCTCGACCCGGGCGACGAGGTCATCGTCCCGGCGCCGTACTGGACGACGTACCCGGAGTCGATCCGGCTGGCCGGCGGTGTGCCCGTCGAGGTCGTCGCCGACGAGACGACCGGCTACCGGGTGACGGTGGAGCAGCTGGAGGCGGCGCGCACCGAGAAGACCAAGGTCGTCCTGTTCGTGTCGCCGTCGAACCCGACGGGGGCGGTGTACAGCGAGGCCGAGACCGAGGCGATCGGACGCTGGGCCGCCGAGCACGGGCTGTGGGTGCTGACCGACGAGATCTACGAGCACCTGGTGTACGGCGACGCCGTCTCCGTGTCCCTGCCCGCGCTGCTGCCCGAGCTGCGCGACAAGTGCATCGTGGTCAACGGCGTGGCGAAGACGTACGCGATGACCGGCTGGCGGGTCGGGTGGGTCATCGGCCCGAAGGACGTCGTCAAGGCCGCGACCAACCTCCAGTCGCACGCCACTTCCAACGTGGCCAACGTGTCGCAGGCGGCGGCGCTGGCCGCGGTCTCCGGCGACCTGGACGCCGTGGCGAAGATGCGGGAGGCCTTCGACCGGCGCCGCCAGACGATCGTGCGGATGCTGAACGAGATCGACGGCGTGCTCTGCCCGGAGCCCGAGGGCGCGTTCTACGCCTACCCGTCGGTGAAGGCGCTGCTCGGCAAGGAGATCCGCGGCAAGCGTCCGCAGGACTCGGTCGAGCTGGCCGCGCTCATCCTGGAGGAGGCCGAGGTCGCGGTGGTGCCGGGTGAGGCGTTCGGCACGCCGGGGTACCTGCGGCTGTCGTACGCGCTCGGGGACGAGGACCTCGTCGAGGGCGTGAGCCGGATCCAGAAGCTGCTGGCGGAGGCGCGGGACTGACCCGTCCCGTTGTCCCGCGGGGCCACCCCTCAACGTTGAGGGGTGGCCCTGTTTGGTTGAGGGGTGGCCCTGTTTGTTTGTGCGAGCAAGACCACGTACGGGGAAAGTGCTGTCCGGCCGGGCGTGTCGTGCGGCAGGATCACGGAATGGAGCGTGTACGTGATGTCTCTGAACTGCCCAAGGCCCATCTCCACCTGCACTTCACCGGGTCGATGCGGCCCACCACCCTGCTGGAGCTGGCAGACAAGCACGGGGTGCGGCTGCCCGAGACGCTGACCGAGGCCCTGGGCCGCGGGGAGTCGCCGAAGCTGCGGGCGACGGACGAGCGGGGCTGGTTCCGCTTCCAGCGGCTGTACGACGCGGCGCGGTCGTGCCTGCAGACACCGGAGGACATCCAGCGGCTGGTGCGGGAGGCCGCGGAGGAGGACCTGCGGGACGGGTCGGGGTGGCTGGAGATCCAGGTCGATCCGACGTCGTACGCGCCTCGGCTGGGCGGGCTGATTCCGGCGCTGGAGATCATCCTGGACGCGGTGGAGACGACCGTGCGGGACACCGGGATCGGGATGCGGGTGCTGGTCGCCGCGAACCGGATGAAGCATCCGCTGGACGCGCGGACGCTGGCGCGGCTGGCGGTGCGGTACGCGGAGCGGGGGGTGGTCGGGTTCGGGCTGTCGAACGACGAACGGCGCGGGATGGCGCGGGACTTCGACCGGGCGTTCGCGATCGCGCGGGACGGGGGGCTGCTGAGCGCGCCGCACGGGGGTGAGCTGACCGGTCCGGCGTCGGTGCGGGACTGCCTGGACGACCTGGAGGCGGACCGGATCGGGCACGGCGTGCGGGCTGCGGAGGATCCCCGGCTGCTGAAGCGGCTGGCGGACCGGCAGGTGACGTGCGAGGTGTGCCCGGCGTCGAACGTCGCGCTGGGCGTGTACGAGAAGCCGGAGGACGTGCCGCTGCGGAGGCTGTTCGACGCGGGGGTGCCGATGGCGCTGGGCGCGGACGATCCGCTGCTGTTCGGGTCGCGGCTGGCCGCCCAGTACGAGATCGCGCGCGAGCACCACGGGTTCACGGACGCGGAGCTGGCGGAGCTGGCGCGTCAGTCGGTGCGGGGGTCGGCGGCGCCTGAGGACGTGAAGGGGAGGCTGCTGGCGGGAGTGGACGACTGGCTTGCGGCGTAGGTGGTGGGCTGCGGGGGGCGCGCGGGGTGCCTGCGGCGGCCTGTGCGGGTTCGGTGGGAGTGCGCGTAGCGCGGTACGTCCGGTGGGTGGGTCGGGGTCGCGCCGGGGGGTGTCCGTCCTCGGAACGGCGCGGAATCGGTCGGCCACGGGGGTGCGGGGCGTTGACGCGCCAACCGCTGCGGGCGGACACCCCCCGACACGCCCCCTTCTCGCCGTACCTACCTAGCTGCGGGCAGTCGTGCCGCTGGGGCGGCACGGGTGGGCGGTGGGGGTACCTCCCAGGCCGTTCAGGCACTGGGGGAGGCACCCCGCAACGCCGGGCCGCGCTCCCCTCGCGCCCGCACCCGCGCCGGGGCCCCGTAACGCCGGGCCACGGGATCCACCGGCGGCGCGTGGCCGCGGGCTACAGGGCGACGCCCACCGTCACCGGTTCGTTGACCAGCGTGACGCCGAAGGCCTCGTGGACCCCGGCGACGACCTCGCGGGCCAGCGCGAGCAGGTCCTCGGTCGTCGCCTCGCCGCGGTTGGTGAGCGCGAGGGTGTGCTTGGTGGAGATGCGCGCGGGGCCCGTGCCGTACCCCTTGGTGAAGCCCGCCTTGTCGATCAGCCAGGCCGCTGAGGTCTTGACCCTGCCCTCCCCGGCCGGGAAGGCGGGCGGCTCCACGGCGGCACCGAGGCGCCCGGCGACGCGGGAGCGGAACGCGGCGAACTCCTCGTCCGTGAGGATCGGGTTGGTGAAGAACGACCCGGCCGACCACGTGTCGTGGTCCTCCGGGTCCAGCACCATGCCCTTCCCGGCACGCAGCCTCAGCACCGTCTCCCGGGCGGCCGTCAGCGGCACCCGGTCGCCCGCCTCGACACCGAGGGCGCGGGCCGTCTCGGCGTACCGGAGGGGCGCGGAGAGCCCGTCGGCGTTCTCCAGCTCGAAGCGGACGCGCAGGACCACGTACCGCTCGGGCTCGGCCTTGAAGCGGCTGTGGCGGTAGGAGAAGGCGCAGTCCGCGTTGGAGAGGGCGACCGTCTCGCGGCTCCGGCGGTCGTACGCCGTGACCTCGGTGATCGTGGCGGACACCTCCTGGCCGTACGCGCCGACGTTCTGGATCGGGGTCGCGCCCGCCGAGCCGGGGATGCCGGCCAGGCACTCGACGCCCGCCAGGCCCGCCTCGACGGTGCGGGCGACCGCGTCGGTCCAGATCTCGCCCGCCGCCAGCTCCAGCGTCGTGCCGTCGAGGCGGAAGCCGCGCGTGGCGATGTGCAGGGCGGTGCCGTCGAAGCCCTTGTCGCCGATGACCAGGTTGGATCCGCCGCCGACGAGCAGCAGCGGGGTCCCGGTGTCGTCGGCCTCGCGGACGGCGGCGATCACCTCGGCGTCGGTGGTGGCCGTGAGCAGCCGGGTCGCGGGCCCGCCCAGGCGGAAGGTGGTCAGCGGGGCGAGGGGGGCGTCGTGGAGTTCCTGCACGGGCTCAAGAGTACGAGACGGCACCGACGGCGCCGGGCCGCAGGCAGGGGAAACACGGCGACGCCCCCGCAGGCCGGCGGGGGCGTCGCGGGGCGTGTCCTCACGTCAGGCGCCTGCGCACCTCCGCCCAGCTGATGGGGAGCTCGTCGCTCGACGCCGGCCAGGAGGCGAACTTCGAGTCCCGCATCTGCGCCGACAGTCCGCGGGAGGTCGGTGCGTGGGTGCCGGAGCGGGCGAAGGTCTTGAGGGTCTCGGGCGACTCCCAGGCGGAGAGCGTCCAGAAGGTCCGTTTGAAGGGTTCCGCCTTCAGTGAGGCCCCGTACGCTCCGGGCGCGCTGCGGACCTGCCGCCACACGCCCGGCGTGCGCGCGAGGAACTTCAGCGCTCCCCACAGGGTGCGGGTCTCGAAGCGGGAGGCGAAGACGTGGACCTCGGTGGCGCGGGGAGGCTCGTTCGGCACGGTCCAGGGAAGGGTGGGCATGTCGTACTCCTCTCGTGATGCTTGCTGTGCCGTGCGGTCAGTGGTGGGGCGTCGGTGCCGTCGTGGCGAGGGCCGGTTCGGTCGCCGGTTCGGTCTTCGGTGTGGCTGTGGGGTCGTCGGTACGGCGGCGGGCCGGGATCGCCAGGGCCGCTGTTCCGCCCAGGGCCACCACTGCGGCACCCACGGCGATCGCCGGGCGCAGTCCGTCCACGAAGGTCTGCGCGGACTCGTAGCCGCCCTGCGCCGCGAAGATGGAGGACATGACGGCGATGCCGAGCGCGCCGCCCACCTCGCGCAGCGCGTTGTTGGCACCGGAGGCGATGCCCTGCTCCTTCGCGGCGACGCTGGACATCACCAGGGCGGAGGCGGGGGCGAAGTAGAGGGCCATGCCGATTCCGCTGAGGATCAGACCGGGCAGCTGGACCGCGTAGGAGGCGTCGGCCGTGATCACGGAGGCCAGGTAGCCGAGGCCGGCCGCCTGGAGGAAGAGTCCGGTCGCGACGACCGGGCGGCCTCCGATCCGGTCCGAGAGGAGACCGGCGATCGGCGCGACCAGCATCGGCATGCCGGTCCAGGGCAGCATGCGCAGGCCCGCCTCCGTGGGCGAGTAGCCGAGCACGCCCTGCATGTACTGGCTCAGGAGGAAGATCGAGCCGAACATCCCCAGGAACATCAGCAGGCTCGCCGCGTTGACCCCGGCGAAGGCACGGGAGCGGAAGAGCCGCATGGGGAGCATGGGGTTCCCGGCACGGGTGCTGTAGAGGACGAAGCCGACGAGCAGCGCGGCCCCGGCGAACAGGGCGGTCAGCACCACGGAGCCGGTCCAGCCGTCGACGGGGCCGCGGACCAGGCCGTAGACGATGCCGAAGAGGCCGCCGCTGGCGAGCAGCGTGCCGGGTATGTCGAGCGGGGCGCCGGTGCCGTGCGACTCGGCGAGGCGGAGGCGGGCGAGGGGCAGCAGGGCCAGGCCCAGCGGTACGTTCAGCCAGAAGATCCACTGCCAGGAGATGTGCTCGGTGAGGCTGCCGCCGACCAGCGGGCCGGACGCCACGGCGAGCCCGTTGACAGCCCCCCAGATGCCGTACGCCATCCCGCGGCGTTCGGCGGGTACCGCGGCCGTCAGCAGGGTCAGCGTGAGCGGCATCATGATCGCCGCGCCGACGCCCTGCACCGCGCGGGCGGCGATGAGCGAGTCGATGCCGGGTGCCAGGGCCGCGGCGGCGGACGCCCCGGTGAAGACGGTGAGGCCGACCAGGAAGAGCCTGCGGCGGCCGAAGCGGTCGCCGAGGGCCGCGCCGAACATCAGGAGGACGGCGAAGGTGAGCGTGTAGGCGCTCACGGTCCATTCCAGGTCGTGCAGCGCGCCGCCCAGGTCCTCGCGGATGGAGGGCAGGGCGGTGGTGACGACGAGGTTGTCCAGGGCCGCCATGAAGCCGGCGACGCTGGTGATGACGAGGGCCCAGGCGGCTCCCCCACCGCGGGTGCTCCGACGTGCTCCTTGCTGTGACATCTCTCCCCCAGAGGGTGTGCGTGCACTTGCCGTGGATTTGATTAGTGATTGATGACTAACTTCCGCTGGCGTGCGGAAGGGGCCGGCTGTCGTCTTTCCGGATGCGGATGCGGATGTGGATGCCGCGGCCGCGTGCTACGAGTCCGTTCCTACGCGTCCTCGTCCTGCGCGCCCTCGTCCTACGCGTCCGCGTCGTTCCGGCTCGGCTTGGCCTGGCCCGACTCGTAGATGCCGCCGTAGACGCGGTGGCCCGGCGGGAAACCCATGCCTACCAGGGTGTTGATCAGCATGCCGTAGGCCAGGAAGGTCGTCGTCTGTGCGATGTCCGCCCCCAGCGGCAGGTGCACGGTGTCCCAGATCTCGAGCCAGCCCTTGCGGACCATCTCGCCGAACTCGTGGTCCCCGGCCGCCTCGGCGGCGGCGACGGTGACGTACACCTGCAACTGCATCTGGAGCTTCTCGGGCTGGTCCGCGATCAGCTGCGAGTAGGCCTCGGCCATGGCATGCAGGGCCTCTTCGCCGTGCAGACCCTCGGACGCCTTCTCGAAGACCTCGCGGGTGTCCCGCATGCAGCGCTCCGCCACCGCGAGGAAGATCGCCTTCTTCCCCGGGAAGAGACGGAACAGGTACGGCTGGGAGACCCCCACGCGCTTGGCGATGGTCTCCGTGGACGTGCCGTGATAGCCACCCCGGGCGAACTCGCTCGTCGCCGCGCGGATGACGCTCTCGCGCCGCTCCTCTGCGCTCATCCTGACCATGGAAGTAAGTTAGTACTCAATTACTAACTCCGTCAAGGGCGGGGTGCGCGGTGGGCGGTGCGCGTCAGCGCGGGGGTCGACGCACGACGCCGGCGAGCACCGTGTCGACCAGCTTGCCGACGGCCGCCGCGGCCGGCGGATGGCCCGGGTCGCGGTCCGTGAACAGGAGATGGCCACCGCCGACTAGGGAGAGCGTGAGCGAGTCGATGTCGGCGTCGGCCGAGATGCGGCCCCTCGCGCGCTCCTCCGACAGATAGGCGGAGACCGCGGCCGCGACCTGGGCGAGGATCGCGATGCCGCCACCGGGCACGGCCTGCCGCAGCCGTGCGCGCAGCTCGTCCCGGAAGGTGATGAGCGGAATGATCGCCACGGGGACCGGTCCGAACAGGGCGGTCAGCGCGCCGGTGAGGTTGTCCGCCACGGTGCCGGAGCCCACGGCCTCCCGCAGCGCCAGCGCCTGCGTGTCGAGCTGCGCGGCCCGGTCGAGCACGAGTTCGACGAGGAAGGCGTCGAAGTCCGCGAAGTGCCGGTGCAGGACGCCTTTGGCGCAGCCCGCCTCGTCCGTGACGGCCCGGCTGGTCAGCCCGTTCGGGCCGTCCCGCAGAAGCACGCGCTCGGCGGCGTCGAACAGCTGCCGCCGCGCGTCGCGAAGGTGCACTCCGGTCGGCACTCGCGGATCCCCTCTCGCACTGCTCACTCATTGGCTTGTGGGCGTGCGCCCACTAAAGTGAACGCATGCCCACTCTATCCTCTCCGGAGCAGCCGGAGCAGCCGCCCTCGCATCAGGCCCGGGAGACGGCCGAGTCCTTCGGTACCGACGCGCAGCGCTACGACCGGGCCCGACCGCCCTACCCCGACGCCCTCGTGACGCGTGTCGTCGCGGGGAGCCCGGGGCCCGACGTCCTCGACGTCGGCTGCGGCACGGGCATCGCGGCCCGTCAGTTCCAGGCCGCCGGCTGCGCCGTACTCGGGGTCGAGCCGGACGCGCGGATGGCCGCCTTCGCCCGGGACCGCGGGCTGCCGGTCGAGGTGGCGGCCTTCGAGGCCTGGGAGCCCGCCGGCCGGGCCTTCGACGCGGTGATCGCCGCCCAGTCGTGGCACTGGGTGGACCCGGCCGCCGGCGCCGTGAAGGCGGCCCAGGTGCTGCGCCCGGACGGGCGCCTGGCGATCTTCGGGCACGTGTACGAGCCGCCGGCCGAAGTGGCCGAGCCGTTCGCGGCCGCCTACCGTCGGGCGGCACCCGAATCGCCGTTCAGCGCTCAGCCGGCGCGACGACCGCTGGAGATGTACCAGGCGGGGTACGCACAGATCGCCGACCGGATCCGCGAGTCCGGGCGGTTCCACGAGCCGGAGCAGTGGCGGTTCGACTGGGAGCGGTCGTACACCCGCGACGAGTGGCTGGAGCTGCTCCCCACCACCGGCGGCCTCACCCGGCTCCGCCCCGGCCAACTGGCCGGAATACTGGACGCGGTCGGCCGCGCCGTCGACGCGCTGGGCGGCCGCTTCACGATGCGGTACACGACGCTGGCGACCACGGCGGTACGCGCCGGCGCCCGCTGACCGGCTCCCCCTGGCGTGGCCTGACCTGGCCAGGGGGGCGGCTGTTGGGCCGGGCGTCTGCCCGTCAGCCCAGTCGTACGACCGCGCGGGACATGCCGAGCACCTTTTGGCCGGCGCTGGTGGCCGTGAGGTCGACGCGGACGGTGTTGTCGTCGAGCTTGGCCGCCACCTTGCCGCTGACCTCGATCACGGCACCCACGTCGTCGTTCGGGACGACGACGGGCCTGGTGAAGCGGACGCCGTACTCCACGACCGCGCCCGGGTCGCCGGTCCAGTCGGTGACCACGCGGATCGCCTCGGCCATGGTGAACATGCCGTGCGCGATGACGTCCGGCAGGCCCACCTCCTTGGCGAACCTCTCGTTCCAGTGGATCGGGTTGAAGTCGCCGGAGGCCCCCGCGTACCGCACGAGCGTGGCGCGGTCCACGGGGAAGCTCTGCGCGGGCAGTTCGGTGCCGACCTCGACGTCGCTGTATGCGATCTTCGACTGCATCGCGCTCACGCCCCTTCGGCCGCGCGGGCCACGAGCTTGGTCCAGGCGGTCACGACGTGCTCCCCGGCCTCGTCGTGGACCTCGCCACGGATGTCCAGGATGTCGTTGCCGGCCATCGACTTGATCGCCTCGATGGTCGAGGTGACCGTGAGCCGGTCACCGGCCCGGACCGGGCGGGCGTAGGCGAACTTCTGGTCGCCGTGCACCACACGGCTGTAGTCCAGCCCGAGCTGCGGGTCCTCGATGACCTGACCGGCCGCCTTGAACGTGATCGAGAACACGAAGGTCGGCGGGGCGATCACATCCGGATGCCCGAGCGCCTTCGCGGCCTCCGCGTCGGTGTACGCCGGGTTGGCGTCCCCCACCGCCTCCGCGAACTCGCGGATCTTCTCCCGGCCCACCTCATAGGGCGCGGTGGGCGGATAGCTCCGCCCCACGAACGACTGGTCGAGCGCCATGGGCTCGCAACCTCCTGCTGCTGCTCGTCATGCCTGGGACAACGACACGAGGCCGCCCCCAAACCTCGGGGACGGCCTCGTGTACGAGCCTGTTTCTATCGCGTTTCGCGGTGCGCGGTGTGCGCGTTGCAACGCGGGCAGTGCTTCTTCATCTCCAGTCGGTCCGGGTTGTTACGCCGGTTCTTCTTGGTGATGTAGTTCCGCTCCTTGCACTCCACGCAGGCCAGCGTGATCTTCGGGCGGACGTCGGTGGCAGCCACGTGAGTGCACTCCTTGACGAACGGATTGATGGTATTAACGCAAGAAAGAGTAGCCGATTGAAGGACCGACCCCGCAATCGGCTACTGAGAGTAGCGGTGACCGGACTTGAACCGGTGACACAGCGATTATGAGCCGCTTGCTCTACCGACTGAGCTACACCGCTGTGATGCGATCGGGCCCCGCCTTGCGACGGGAACCTCTCACACCAGAGCCCCAAAACGGAATCGAACCGTTGACCTTCTCCTTACCATGGAGACGCTCTGCCGACTGAGCTATTGGGGCGAGCGATGAAGACATTACACGGTCGCCCGCCGATCGCCCAAATCCGTTTCGCCGACCCTGCCCCGTCCCGTCCCGACCGCACAGCGGGCGGCCCGACCGCGCCGGACGGCACCGGTACGACTATTGCGCTCCTCCGCGCCACGGGCTGATCACCGTCCTAGGCTCGACTCACTCTGCGTGATCTTGCGTCCCCCACTGCGCAGTCCCG
The DNA here is from genome assembly GCF_027947575.1 of Streptomyces rubrogriseus. Taxonomy (NCBI): domain Bacteria; kingdom Bacillati; phylum Actinomycetota; class Actinomycetes; order Kitasatosporales; family Streptomycetaceae; genus Streptomyces; species Streptomyces rubrogriseus. The sequence continues at coordinate 7,689,609 of NZ_CP116256.1, forward strand.
AGCCCAGAGGAGCGCGATGCCCGACAGCCAGCCGCAGCCGCCCCACTCGCCCTCCCCCTCGGACCCCGCCGACCGCGGCTCGCTCCTGCTCTCCGGGGCGCGGCTCACCGACGGCCGGAGCGTGGACGTACGGCTCCACGGCGGACGCATCGAGGCGGTCGGCACGGCCGGCAGCCTGTCCCCGGGCCGGGCCTCCGGCCCCGGCGGCCACCTGGACCTGGGCGGCTACCTGCTCCTGCCCGCCCCGGCCGATCCCCACGTCCACCCCGACACGGCGCTCACGGCCGACGTCCACGGCCCCGTCTCCTACGACCCCGAGGACGTCCAGCGCCGGGCCACCGAGGCCGCCCTGCTCCAGTTGGCCCACGGCGCCACCGCGCTGCGGGCGCACGTGCGGGTGGGCGACGTCGCGGGCCTGGGGGCGCTGACCGCCGTCCTGCGGACCCGGCGCTCCCTGCGCGGCCTCGTCGAACTGAGCGCGGTGGCGATGCCGAGGGTGCTGACCGGGGTGGCCGGTGCCGACGGGCTGGCGATGCTGCGGGACGCGGTCAAGATGGGCGCGGACGTGGTGGGCGGGTGTCCGGACCTGGACCCCGATCCGGCGGGGTACGTGGAGACGGTCCTGGAGGTCGCCGCCGAGCACGGCTGCCCGGTCGACCTGCACACCGACGCCGCCGACCCGGCACGGCTGGCCCGGCTGGCGGCCACGGCGGGCGGGTTGCGCCCGGGGTCGCCATCGGCCCCTGCGACGGCCTGGGCTCAGCTGCCCGCCGAGGCGGCCTCCCGGGCCGCGGACCAGCTGGCGGCGGCCGGTGTGACCGTGGTCTGCCTGCCGCAGGGCGCCTGCGGGACGGTGGACCACCCCGACGGCACGGCACCGGTACGGCTGCTGCGGGCGGCCGGGGTGCGGCTCGCCGCCGGGAGCGGCGCGCTGCGGGACGTGTCCAACCCGGTCGGGCGCGGCGACCCCCTGGAGGCGGCCTACCTGCTGGCCTCGCGGCACGGGCTGCGCCCCGCGGAGGCCTACGACGCGGTGAGCGCGGCGGCACGGTCGGCCCTCGGCCTGCCGGAGGTGCGGGTGGAGGCGGGCTTCCCGGCCGAACTGGTCGCCGTACGGGGGGATGGGCTGGCGGGCGCGCTGTCGCTGGGCTACAGCCGGATCGTCGTGCACCGGGGGCGCGTGGTGGCACGGACCAGCGCGGTACGGGAGTACGGCGACTCGACCACCGCGTCCGACCTGGGGCTGCCTCGGCAAGGGGGTGCGGGGCGGGGACGGCGCGAGGGGCGTGGCGGACCTGGCCGGGGAGGGGGCACGGGCTGAGGGTGGCCGGGGCACGGCGGGTGGCCGCGGAGGGGGGTGGTCGGTTCGGAGGGCCGGCGGACCGGTGCCGGGGTGGCCGAAGCCGTGCGGCGCGGGCGGTCGTCGGGGCGTACGGTCGGAGGCATGCGCATTGTCATCGCTGGTGGTCATGGTCAGATCGCGCTGCGGCTGGAGCGGTTGCTCGCCGCGCGCGGTGACGAGGTGGCGGGCATCGTCCGCAAGGCCGAGCAGGCCGACGATCTGCGTGCGGCGGGCGCCGAACCGGTCGTGCTGGACCTGGAGTCGGCCTCGGTCGAGGAAGTGGCGGAGCGGCTGCGGGGCGCGGACGCGGCGGTCTTCGCGGCGGGGGCGGGGCCCGGCAGCGGGGCGGCCCGCAAGGACACGGTGGACAAGGCGGCGGCGGTCCGCTTCGCCGACGCGGCGGTCCGGGCGGGCGTACGGCGCTTCCTGATCGTGTCGTCCATGGGCGCCGATCCGGGGCACCGGGGGGACGAGATCTTCGACGTCTACCTGCGCGCCAAGGGCGAGGCCGACGCCTACGTCAGCTCGCTGGACGCCTTGGACTGGACGATCCTGCGCCCCGGCGCCCTGACGGACGACGCGGGCACGGGCCTGGTGCGTCTGGAGGCGCACACCGGCCGCGGCCCCGTTCCGCGCGACGACGTCGCCGCGGTCCTGGCCGAACTGGTCGACACCCCGGCCACGAACGGCCTGACCCTGGAGCTGATCAGCGGCTCGGCGCCCGTGTCGGTGGCGGTGAAGTCGGTGGCGGGGAACTGACGGCGGCTAGAAGAGGGGCAGCTGCCCGGGGAAGTCGGGGACGACGTACCCGTCCAAGGACGGCTGCGCCGCGCCCAGTTGCGCCGACCGGCGCGAGCCCGGACAGGACACCAGCTCACCGCTCCCCCGCGCGCCGGGGGGATCATGGCGCGCGTACCGCCCCGCGACGACGGCGATCTCGCGACGGCACTCTGGGCAGGTTCTGCGACGGGAGGACGAGGCCATACCACCAGTCTGCCCCGCCCCACCGACACCGTGAGCCGTCCCCGCGGGTCTCGGTGACGGCGCATCGTCAACGGCGTTTGCGGCCGAAGCGACGCTTACTGCCCTTGCTCGGCTTCCGGCCCGTCAACTGCTGTGCCTCATGTGTCCTGCCCATCGCGGTCAATACGGCGGCGAGATTCTGGGTGGCAAGCTCGGTCCTGGGGTGCTTCGCGCCGAAGAGCCGTGCGTAGCCCGCACGCACATCTTTCAGGAGAGCAACCGCCTCCGGGAACTGGCGGGTGGCGTGCAGGGTTCTGGCGAGGTTGTTGGCCGAGGTGAGGGTGTCGGGGTGGTCCTCACCCAGAACACGGCGCCGACGCGCAAGAACATCCTCAAGCCTGCGGCGGGCCTCCTCGTGCTCCCCCAAGTGGTTCAGGGTGCTGGCAAGGTTGCTTGCGGAAATCAGGGTGTCGGGGTGGTCCTCACCCAGAACACGGCGCCGACGCGCAAGAACATGCCCATGCCTGCGGCGGGCCTCCTCGTGCTCCCCCAGTTCGTTGAGAGTGCCGGCAAGATTGTTGGCGGAAATCAGGGTGTCGGGGTGGTCCTCACCCAGAACACGGCGCCGACGCGCGAGAACGTCCCCATGCATGCGGTGGGCCTCCGCATGCTCTCCCAGGTAAGACAAGTTGGTGGAGGCGTCGTTGGCCGAATGGAGAGTGTCAGGGTGGTCCTCACCCAGAACCCGGCGGCGACGGACAAGGGTGTCCTCGACGATGAGGTACCCCTTGGCGTAGTCGCCGCGCCCGACGGTCGCGTGCCCCAGGAACTGTGCGCAGGTGAGGGTGTCGGGGTGGTCCGGTCCCAGATCGGTGCTCCAGGCCTGGTGCAGCGCCGCGCTGAGGTCGTGGGCGGCGCGTGGCAGGCGGCTGCAGATGAGGAAGTGCGCCGCTTTCGAGAACGTGGTGCGCAGTGCGGCCTGGTTGGCGAGCGCCGTGGTGACGTGGGGAGCGGTGAGGTGGGCGGTGAGGGAGGCCCAGGCCGGCCAGTCGGCGGGAGATCGCGGGTCGCCCGGGTCGACCGCGGCCAGGACGGCGGTGACGTCGTCGCGGATCGCGGCGACCGGGTCAGGACCGGTCCGGGTACGGAGGATGGCCTGCGTCAGCCGGTGGATCTGGAAGGTGTCGTAGTCGGTGCGGGCCAGTCCGAAGCGGCCGAGGGGCTGGAGGGCGTTGCGCAGCCACATCGGGTCGTCGGGGTCGCCGGGGATGGTGGCGAGTTGGGGGCGGGCCGTCTCCAGCCAGGCGGTGGGGATGGGTTCGGGACCGAGGAACGCACCGAGGCGGAGCAGAGCGACGGCGTCAGCGTGGCCGTCGTCCACAAGGCGGGTGACGGCGATGCCGACCGTCGCGGCCAGCGGCGCGGGGTGGTCACGGACGTCGCTCTCCTGGAGGAGGCGTGCGGTGTCCGTGGTCAGCAGCCGGCGGTAGCGGTCCAGGGTCATGCCGCTGCGCAGGACTCCCGAAGCCTGGGCGAGCGCGAGGGGCAGGTCGCCGAGGTCCTGCGCCAGGAGATCGGCGTGCTCGGTGGTCATTCCGAGATACGGCCCTTGAGGTAGGCGAGGGAGTCGTTGCGGGTGAAGACGTCCAGGTCGCTCTGGTGGGCGATCCCGTGCCAGTCGGGGTTGCGGGAGGTGATCAGAACGTGGCCCGGCCCTTCGGGGAGCCAGGGCTCGATCTGATCGGGGTGTTCGGCGTTGTCGAGAACGAGGAGCCAGCGGTGCCGCGTCCGCAGATGCTGGAGGAGGGCACGGGCGTTGGGTTCGGAGCCCGCGTCGGACTTGGCGATGCCGAGGCGGTCGGCGAGTTCGGTGTAGCGGACGGGCAACTGGTCGGCCTGTTCGGCATCGACCCACCACACGAGGTCGTACTGGCTGGCGAAACGGTGGGCGTACTCCAAGGCGATCTGGGTCTTTCCGATGCCGCCCATGCCGTGGAGGGCCTGAACCACTGCCTGTCGTCCGCTGAGCAGCCCGGTACGCAGCTGCCCCATGACCGCCTCGCGGCCGGAGAAGTCGGGGTTGCGGCGACGGACGTTCCACACCTCGGGCAGGCCGACACTGCTGGGCAGCCGCGGACGCTGTACATCGGGTGCCGCGGGCGTATCGGCGGACGCGGCGCCGGGGAAGCCGACCGGACCGGTCGGGGGAACCGGCCCATGGACGGCTTCGAGCAGGGCGGCAGTGGCGGCGGTCTCGTCCAGCCCGTGCACGTCCGTGCGCAGTATCCCGGCCAGCAGGGCGGGGATGTCGTCGTCGGTCAGGAGCTCGATCGCCACCGGAACGAGACGCCCCCGCAGGGCTACGGCGGCCGACCACTCTTCCCTGGTCCATCGTTTGGGGTCGAAGTAGTGCCTGGAGAACAGGGCCACCATCGCGTCGGCCTTGCCGAGGGCCAGGTTCATCTTCTGGACGAAGTCGTCGCCGGTGCGCCAGTGCCACCGGTCCAGCTCGACCTGGTGCCCGGCCTGCTGGAGCTGCCAGCCGGCCCACTCCGCCCAAGCCTGGTCCGGGCCTGCGTAGCTGAGAAAGATACGTTGCGTGGTGTCGGTCACCGTTGACCCCCGAATTCCCTGACGCTCACAACGCGGAGCACGGGCCATGATCTCGCGTACACCGTGGGCCAGGGCAGGGAACACCGAGATCTCGTGGACCCCGTGAACGACGAAAGGGTCTGTGCCCAGCATTGCTGCTGGTCACAGACCCTTTCGGTCGTGTGGCGGCGCCAGGATTCGAACCTGGGAAGGCTGAGCCGGCAGATTTACAGTCTGCTCCCTTTGGCCGCTCGGGCACACCGCCGGGGTTTGCTGCTCGTCGAACCGCTCTTCGGCGGTGCTCCGTGGCAACGACGTAAACAATACCTGATGTGGAGGGGTGCTTCGCCACCCGATTGATCGCCGCTCGGATCGCGGTGGGTGGCTAGGCTTGTCCGGATGCGGCCGAGGACCCCGCGGGGCCCGGCGGCCGCCGACGTATGCCGGTACGGACCCGATACGCGGCCCGACACGCACCCAGATACAAGGAGCCACAGGACATGGCCGACTCCAGTTTCGACATCGTCTCGAAGGTCGAGCGGCAGGAGGTCGACAACGCCCTCAACCAGGCCGCCAAGGAGATCTCGCAGCGCTACGACTTCAAGGGCGTGGGCGCCTCGATCTCGTGGTCCGGGGAGAAGATCCTCATGGAGGCCAACTCCGAGGACCGGGTGAGCGCGGTCCTCGACGTCTTCCAGTCCAAGCTGATCAAGCGCGGCATCTCGCTCAAGGCTCTGGACGCGGGCGAGCCGCAGCTCTCCGGCAAGGAGTACAAGATCTTCGCGTCGATCGAGGAGGGCATTTCGCAGGAGAACGCGAAGAAGGTGGCCAAGCTCATCCGCGACGAGGGCCCCAAGGGCGTAAAGGCCCAGGTGCAGGGCGAGGAGCTGCGGGTCTCGTCGAAGAGCCGGGACGACCTGCAGACCGTGATCTCTCTGCTGAAGGGCCAGGACTTCGACTTCGCGCTGCAGTTCGTCAACTACCGGTGAGCCGCTGAGCGCGACGCGGTGGCTCGGTGGCGCGTAGGCCTTCGTTGACGGGAAAGGGTGGGCACCCCGGCGGTGCCCACCCTTTCCCGTCCGGTCCGCGCGCGTTCAGTCGCGCGAGTTGCCGAACAGGAGCCGGTAGGCGACCAGGAGCACCAGCGAACCGCCGATCGCCGCCGCCCAGGTGGCGCCGTCGTAGAAGTCCTTGCTGATCGGGTGGTCCAGCCAGCGGGCCGATATCCAGCCGCCGAGGAAGGCGCCCGCGATGCCGATGAGGGTGGTGCCGATGAGCCCTCCGGGGTCGCGGCCCGGCAGCAGGACCTTGGCAATGGCTCCGGCCAGCAGTCCGAGGATGATCCAGCTGATGACGGTCATGCCGTGACCCTGCCCTTTCTTCCTGTGCCCACACTGCGCCAGTGCTGAGGGCCCGTTTCTCGCGGTGTTCATGTCCTCTTGGTGGAGAGGACGTTCCGACCGCGCCGGGTGGTTGCGCTGGTCAGTAGGGTGCGACCCATGACACCTGCGGGTTCGGAGCTGCGTCGCACTCTCGGCGTGGGCGACGCCGTCGTCGTCGGACTCGGTTCAATGATCGGCGCCGGGATCTTCGCCGCCCTGGCACCGGCGGCCGGCGCCGCCGGCTCGGGTCTGCTCCTCGCCCTCGCCGGGGCAGCCGTCGTCGCCTACTGCAATGCCCTGTCGTCGGCTCGGCTGGCCGCGCGGTATCCGGCCTCGGGCGGCACCTACGTCTACGGGCGCGAACGGCTCGGGGAGTTCTGGGGCTATCTCGCGGGCTGGTCCTTCATCGTCGGGAAGACGGCCTCCTGTGCTGCCATGGCGCTCACCGTGGGCGCGTACGTCTGGCCGGAGCAGGCGCACACCGTGGCGGTCGCCGCCGTGGTGGCGCTGACCGCGGTGAACTACGGCGGCATCCAGAAGTCCGCCTGGCTGACACGGGTGATCGTGGCGGTGGTTCTCGCTGTCCTCGCTTCCGTGGTGGTGGTGTGCCTCGGGTCCGGGCGGTCCGACTCCGGACGGCTGGACATCGGCTTGTCGGGCGGGGCGGGCGGGGTCCTTCAGGCGGCCGGCCTGCTGTTCTTCGCGTTCGCGGGGTACGCGCGCATCGCGACGCTCGGCGAGGAGGTGCGGGACCCGCGGCGCACCATTCCGCGCGCGATCCCGCTGGCGCTGGGCCTCGCCCTGGCGGTGTACGGGTGTGTGGCGGTGGCTGTCCTTTCCGTGCTGGGTCCGGTCGGTCTGGGGCAGGCGACGGCACCCCTGGCCGACGCGGTACGGGCGGCCGGCCTGCCGGGGTTGGTGCCGGTCGTGCGGGCGGGCGCCGCCGTGGCCGCGCTGGGTTCGCTGCTGGCCTGATCCTGGGCGTCTCCCGGACGACGCTGGCCATGGCCAGGGACCGTCATCTGCCCCACGCGCTGGCCGCGGTGCACCCGCGTTTCCAGGTGCCGCACCGGGCGGAGCTGGCCGTGGGCGCGGTGGTCGCGGTGCTGGCGGCGACGGTGGACGTGCGTGGGGCGATCGGCTTCTCCTCCTTCGGTGTGCTGGCGTACTACGCGGTGGCCAACGCGTCGGCCTGGACGCTCGACCCGTCGAGGCTGTCGCGGGTCGTACCGGCGCTGGGGCTGCTCGGGTGCATGGTGCTCGCGTTCTCGCTTCCGGCGGTGTCGGTCGTCGTGGGAGTGGGTGTGCTGGCGGTGGGCGTGGTGGCGTACGGGGTGCGGGGGCAGCAAGTCCCGCGGTGAAGGGCCACGGCGCGATGGCCGCGCGTCGGCGCCTCGGGGTACGTCCTGACGGGCGGGGCTCGGCCGGCTTCCGCTCAGGACGCCGGTGCGGGCGACGTGCCGGTCGGGACGGGCGGTCTTCCGGTGCGCAGGGGTAGGGCGATCCACGGGGTCGGTTCCGGGTCCTCGCGGGTCTCCTCGTACCAGCCCGTGCCCTCGATCCAGGTGCGCAACCAGTCGGCGAGGCTCGGGGCGTCGACGTACCAGGCATGGTCGACGTCGCCCGCGTTGGGCTCGAAGAGGAGGACGGTGGCCTGCGGGGAGCGGCAGTCGACGCACGCGTACATCGCGCAACCCCAGTGGGATATGGGCAGGACGCCCTCGGGCCAGGGCCAGTCGGGGTCCTTCGCGCCGCTGTCCCGGTTGGCCAGGTACTGGGCAACGGCGGCGGGCTCGCCCGAGGGCGCGTTGTCGAGCAGCGGCAACAGGCCGTACTCCGGGCCGAATCCGCCGTCTCCTATACGCAGGTACAACTCGGCGAGCAGGGCGGGGAGAGGAAAGCCCAGGGCGGCCTCGGCGCGGGCCGGCGCATCCCCGTCCACGGGCTCGGGCAGGGAACTCCAGCCCCACGGTCGGGTGCTCCGCGCCTTGGCGGCCACCCTTTCCAGCAACTGCTCGCTCTCGGTCATGGGTTCATGATGCAGGCCGCCACTGACATCCGGGCGGGTCTGTGGACAACCCGGAAGTTGTGGACAACGAGGGCCACGAGGGCCCACGGAAGCCCTCTTACCAACCGGTCCGCTGCGTCGCTGCCGCGGCGGTGAACGGCTGGTCCGTGCGCACGATCTCGCGGCCCAGCGGGAGCAGGGAGACGGGGATCAGCTTGAAGTTGGCGATGCCGAGCGGGATGCCGATGATCGTGACGCACAGCGCGATGCCGGTGACGATGTGGCCGAGGGCCAGCCACCAGCCGGCGAGGACGAGCCACAGCACGTTCCCGATGCACGAGGGTGCTCCGGCACCGCGCCGCTCGACCGTCGTGTACCCGAAGGGCCACAGGGCGTAGACGCCGATGCGGAAGGCCGCTATGCCGAAGGGGATGCCGATGATCGTGATGCAGAGGAGCGCGCCCGCGAGCAGGTAGCCGAGGAACAGCCAGAAGCCGCTGAGCACGAGCCAAATGACGTTGAGGATGGTCTTCACTGCTGACGACCTGCCATCTTTTCGAGTCGGGCGATTCGCTCCGCCATGGGCGGGTGGGTCGAGAACATCTTCGAGAGCCCCTGTCCCGGGCGGAAGGGGTTGGCGATCATCATGTGGCTGGCGGTCTCGAGCCGGGGCTCCGGCGGCAGCGGAAGCTGCTTGGTGCCCAGTTCCAGCTTCCGCAGGGCGCCGGCCAGGGCGAGCGGGTCACCGGTCAGCTGGGCGCCGGAGGCGTCGGCCTCGTACTCCCGGGAGCGGCTGATCGCCAGTTGGATGACGGTGGCGGCGAGTGGTCCGAGCAGCATGATGAGGAGCATGCCCAGCAGACCGGGTCCGTCATCGTCGTTGGACCGTCCTGCCGGGATCAGCCAGGCGAAGTTGACCAGGAACATGATCACCGAGGCCAGGGCGCCGGCGACGGAGGAGATCAGGATGTCGCGGTTGTAGACGTGGCTCAGTTCGTGCCCGATGACGCCGCGCAGTTCGCGCTCGTCCAGCAGGCGCATGATGCCCTCGGTACAGCACACGGCCGCGTTGCGCGGGTTGCGGCCGGTCGCGAAGGCGTTCGGGGCGTCCGTCGGCGAGATGTACAGGCGGGGCATCGGCTGCCGGGCCTGGGTGGAGAGCTCGCGGACCATGCGGTACAGCGCCGGGGCCTCGAACTCGCTGACCGGGCGCGCGCGCATCGCGCGCAGGGCGAGCTTGTCGCTGTTCCAGTAAGCGTACGCGTTGGTGCCCAGGGCGACGAGGACGGCGACGACGAGCCCCGCTCGGCCGAAGAAGCTGCCGATAACGATGATGAGCGCGGACAGTCCCCCGAGGAGAACTGCGGTCCTGAGCCCGTTGTGCCGGCGGTGCACGGTACGCCCTCCAAGTCGTGCAGCAGGGGAACCCTTTGCTTGCTGGTCTCGCTCGCTGTGGTTGCTTCCTGGTCTTCGATGCCACCGGTGCCGTGGTGACACGTCCAGTGGACCCTTCCGTACTGGTCAACGCCAGGCGAGGGCCACCAGTTCCCTGCCGCCCTGCGCGGGGCGTGTGGTCCGTACGGGTGACGGCCGCGGCGGGCGGCCGCGATCAGAAGAGCCCGGTGTCGGCGAAGCGCAGGATCAGCTGGGGTGCTCCGGAGAGGGCGACGGCGAGGACCGCCGTCACTGTGATCGCGGCCGTGAGGGGGGCGGGGGCGCGGTGCCCGGCGGTCGCGTCCTCGGGTGCCCGGAACAGCAGCGCCGTCCATTGGAGGTAGTAGAAGAGCGCGATCACGACGTTGACGGCCATGACGACGGCCAGCCAGCCGAGTCCGGCGTCGACGGCCGCGGAGAAGACCGTGACCTTGGCGAAGAGGCCGATGATGCCGGGCGGCAGTCCGGCGAGGCAGAGCAGGAAGAAGGCCAGGAGAAGGGCGGTGAGGGGGTTGGACGCGTAGAGGCCGCGGTAGTCCGCCACGCGGTTCAGCGCCTTGGTGCGGCCGACGAGTGCGGCCACCGCGAAGGCGCCCAGGTTCACCGCGGCGTACATGAGGGCGTAGGCGACGGTGGAGCCGACGGAGTGTTCGGGGTCGTCGGAATACGCGGCGGCGGCGATCGGCACCAGGAGGTAGCCGGCCTGGCCGACGGACGACCAGGCGAGCAGGCGTACCGCGCTGTACGCGCGCGTGGACTGCTGCCGGAGGGCGCCGACGTTGCCGACCGTCATGGTGAGTGCGGCGAGGGCCGCGAGGGCCGGGCCCCAGACGTCGGCGTAGGACGGCAGGGCGACGACCGTGACCAGGATGAGGCCGGAGAAGCCGACCGCTTTGCCGATCACGGACAGGTAGGCGGCGATGGGCAGGGGGGCGCCCACGTAGGTGTCGGGCACCCAGAAGTGGAAGGGGACGGCGGCCGTCTTGAAGGCGAAGCCGACGAGGGTGAGGACGACGCCGGTCTGGGCGAGGGTGGTGAACTGCCCGTCGACGTGCTGGATGCGGTCCGCCACCTGGGTGAGGTAGAGGGTGCCGGTGGTGGCGTAGACGAAGCTGATGCCCATGAGGCTGACCGCGGTCGCGGTGACCGAGGACAGGAAGAACTTCAGGGCCGCTTCGGAGGACCTACGGTCGCCCTGCCGGAGGCCGACGAGGGCGAAGGCGGGCAGGGAGGCGACCTCCAGGGCGACGATCAGCGTGGCGAGGTCGCGGGAGGCGGGCAGGAGGGCGGCGCCGGCCGCGGAGGAGAGCAGCAGGAACCAGTACTCGCCCGCGGGCAGTCCCCGGTCGGCGTCCTTGACCGCGGTGACGGACAGCAGGGCGGTCAGCAGGGCGCCGCCGAGGACGAGGAACTGGATGGCGAGGGTGAAGGTGTCCGCGGTGTAGCTGCACACGCCGGGCTCGCCGGCCTGGCAGAACGTCGAGCGCTCGGCGTTCACCAGGGGCAGCAGCATGAGGGCGGAGGCGGCGAGTCCGGCGACCGAGATCCAGCCGAGCAGCGGCTTGCGGGCGTCCTTGACGAACAGGTCGGTGACGAGGACGACGAGTCCCACGACCGCCGTGATGGTGGGCGGCGCGATGGCGAGCCAGTCGACCGACTGCACGAGGTTCTGGGCCGGCGGCTGTGCCAGGGGCTCCGCGAGGTGCTGGGCCGGGGAGCTCATCGGGTGCCTCCTGAGAGGAGCTGCTGCACGGCCGGGTCGGTCAGCCCGAGGAGGGTCCTGGGCCACAGTCCGGCGACGACGGTGAGGGCGACGAGCGGCGTCCAGGCGGCGAACTCGTAGGTGCGCACGTCGGCGAACTTCGGCTGCGGGGCCTCCTGCGGTACGGCGCCCATGCAGACGCGGCGGACCACGATCAGCATGTACGCGGCGGTCAGCAGGGTACCGAAGGCGGCGATGGCCATGAAGGTGAGGAACGCGGGGCGGCTGAGGTCGTCGTGCGGGTCGAAGGCACCGAACAGGGCCAGCATCTCGCCCCAGAACCCGGCAAGGCCGGGCAGACCGAGCGAGGCGACCGCGGCGAAGGCGAGCAGTCCGCCGAGGCGCGGTGCCTTGCCGTACAGGGCGTGGCCGGACTCCTCGGCGAGGGTGTCGAGGTCGGTCGTTCCGGTGCGGTCCTTGAGCGCGCCGACCACGAAGAAGAGCAGGCCGGTGATCAGGCCGTGGGCGATGTTGGCGAAGAGGGCGCCGTTGACGCCGGTGGGGGTCATGGTCGCGACACCGAGCAGGACGAAGCCCATGTGGCCGACGGAGGAGTAGGCGATGAGGCGCTTGAGATCGCCCTTCGCGCCCCTTCTGGCGAGGGCCAGGCAGGCCAGGGAGCCGTAGATGATGCCGACGACGGCGAAGGCGGCGAGGTACGGCGCGAAGATGCGGAAGCCCTCCGGCGCGACCGGGAGCAGGATGCGGATGAAACCGTACGTGCCCATCTTCAGCAGAACGCCGGCCAGCAGGACCGAGCCGACGGTCGGCGCGGCGGTGTGGGCGTCGGGCAGCCAGCTGTGCAGCGGCCACATCGGAGTCTTCACCGCGAGCCCGAGACCGATCGCCAGAACGGCGATGACCTGCACGGATGTGGTCAGCGACCGGCCGTTGTCAGTGGCGAGTGCCACCATGTCGAATGTGCCCGCCGTGATTCCGATCAGGAGCAGGCCGAGCAGCATGACGACGGAGCCGAGGAGCGTGAAGAGGATGAATTTCCAGGCGGCCCCGGCCCGTCCCTCGCCGCCCCAGCGGGCGATGAGGAAGTACATCGGGATGAGGACCATCTCGAAGGCGAGGAAGAAGAGGATCAGGTCGAGGACGGCGAAGGTGGCGAGGGTGCCGGACTCCAGAACGAGCAGCAGAGCGACGAACGCCTTCGGGCTGGGGCTGGGGCTGGGGCCTGCGGCCCGCGGCGTCAGCCCCTCGTGTCGCTGCTTGAAGTACGAGTAGAGCGCGCAGAGGAAGGTCAGCAGCGCGGTCAGGACGAGCAGGGGGAGGGAGATGCCGTCGATGCCGAGGTGGATGCGTACGTCGAGTGCGGGGATCCAGCTGATGTCCGTGCTGGCCTGCATCTTCGACGGATGGTCGTGGTCGAAGCCGAGCACGAGGACGACCGCCGCGAGGAGGACGGCGCCGGTGACGGTGACGCCGTGCCGGAGCACGGCCTGCTCGGGTGACTTCCCCTTCAGTCCGGGCGGGGCCGGCAGGAGGGCGGCGACGGCGCCGAGGAGCGGGCCGACGACGAGGAACGCGAGAAGCACCTGCATCACGGACTCGTTGATATCGATCACGTCTGCTCACGCTCCCGCGGCGACGAGGACGGCGGCGACCGCGAGGACGACGGTGCCGGCGAGCAGCGCGCTCACATAGGTCTGCACATTGCCGGTCTGGGCACGTCGTACGGCGGCCCCGAGCAGGCGGGGCAGGACGCCCGCCGCGCGTACGTAGGTGTCGACGACCTCGCGGTCGAGGAACCGGACGAGGCTTGCGCCTGCCTGGACCGGGCGGACGAAGAGGGTCGTGTACACCGCGTCCAGGTGGAAGCCCGCCGCCGCGTGCCGGTGCACCGGGCCCAGCAGGAGCCGTCCCGGATCCGACGGGTCGGGTGCGGAGGCCAGGTCTCCGTAGGCGGCCCGGTGGGCGGCGATCGCCTCGGCCTCCACCAGACCGGCGTCGCCCTCGGGGTGGGCCGCGACGGCGCCCAGCGGCGTGCGGTCGGCGAGCGCCGTGGTGTGCCGCCAGGCGGCGTAGGTGACGATGCCGCCGACCAGGGCCACGCCCGTGCCGAGCACGGAGGTGGTGAGGGTCGGAGTGAGGTCCTGGCCGTCGAACCAGTCGGGCAGCAGGCGGAAGGCGAGTCCGCCCAGTGCGAGTGAGGGGAGGGCGAGCACCCAGAGCACGGCGTTCATGACCAGCGGCTGCCTGCCGTGATCGGGGGCCTCGGCGCCTCGGCCGCGGAAGGCCAGCAGCCACAGGCGGGTCGCGTAGGCGGCGGTGAGCAGGGCCGTGATCAGGCCGGCGACGAGCACGGTCCAGCCCGCGGCGCCGGGCGCGTGCTCGGTGTGGCCGGTGACGACGTGCTCCGCGGCGCCGAGGACGGACTCCTTGGAGAAGAAGCCGCTGAAGGGCGGGATCGCGGCGAGCGCGAGCAGGGCCACGGTCATCGTCCAGTAGGCGTCCGGGACGCGGTCGCGCAGGCCTCGCATCCGGGACATGGCGGCCAGTGAGTTGGTGCCGGCGGCGTGGATGATCACGCCGGCGGCGAGGAACAGGAGCGCCTTGAAGGCAGCGTGGGAGAGGAGGTGGAAGACGGCGGCACCCCGGTCGCCCGTGGCGAGGGCGCCGGTCATGTAGCCGAGCTGTCCGATCGTCGAGTAGGCCAGGACGCGTTTGATGTCGTCCTGGGCGAGGGCGGCGAGCGCGGAGCCGACCATCGTGACGGCGGCCATGACGGCGAGGACGACCATCGCGGCCCGCGAGGCCTCGAAGAGCGGAAGGAGCCGGGCGACGAAGTACACACCGGCGGCGACCATCGTCGCGGCGTGGATCAGCGCGGAGACGGGCGTCGGGCCCGCCATCGCGTCGGGAAGCCAGGTGTGCAGCGGGAACTGCGCCGACTTGCCCGCGACACCGGCCAGGAGCAGCAGCGCGATCAGCGTCGGGTGGTCGAGCGAGCCGCTCGCGACCGCTCCGAGGATCTTGGTGATGCGGAAGGAGCCCGCCTCGGTGGCCAGCGCCAGCAGACCGATCAGGAAGGGGACGTCGCCGAGCTTGGTGACGAGGAAGGCCTTGAGGGAGGCGGCGCGCGCCTCCGGGGTCTCCCAGTAGTGGCCGACCAGGAAGTACGAGCAGATGCCCATGACTTCCCAGCCGACCAGCAGCACCATCAGGTCGCCGGAGTAGACGACGAGGAACATGGCGGAGGTGAACAGGGAGACGAGCGCGGCGTACGAGGCGTAGCGCGGGTCGTCGCGCAGGTATCCCGTGGAGTAGATCTGCACGCAGGTGGCGACGGTGCCGACCAGGACGGCGACGAGGGCGGCGAAGCCGTCGATGTGCAGGGCGAGTTCGACGGGGACCGAGCCGGTGGGCGTCAGCTCGGTGACTGCGTCGAGGGCCCGGCCACCGCCCTGACGCGCCGCGACGAGGGCGGCGAGGACGAGGGAAGCCAGCGTCGGCAGGACGGCGAGGGGACGGACGAAACCGGGGGCCGACCGACCCAGGAGGAAACCGGCGGCTGCCCCGAGGAAGGGAAGGAGGGGGACGAGTACGGCGAGGGTGGTCGTGGTCACGCGGTGGCCTCAGCCTTCTCGGCGGCCGTCCCGGTCGCGGGAGTGTCGGTGTCGGGGCCGTCCGGCTCGTGGCCCTCGGCGGTGTCGCGGAGCTTGTCGATGTCCGAGGTGCCGCGGTTGCGGTGGACGGCGAGGACGATCGCCAGGCCTATGCCGATCTCGGCGGCCGCGATGGCGATCGTGAACAGGGTCAGGGCCTGACCGGAGTGCAGGGTCTCCTCCGCGGCCCTGCTGAGCCAGACGTCGAAGGCGACCAGGTTGAGGTTGACGGCGTTGAGCATCAGCTCGACCGACATCAGGACCAGGATCGCGTTGCGGCGCGCGAGGACGCCGTAGAGACCCGTGCAGAAGAGGAGGGCGGAGAGGACGGCGGGATAGGCGAGGTGCATCAGCGGGCACCGCCCGTCCGGGAGGGTCCGGGCCGGGAGGTTCCTGGCTCGGAGGTGCCGCGCTCGGGAGTGCCCGGCTCGGGGGTTCCGGTCCCGGGCGTTTCGTCGGCGCGGGCCGCCTTGGCCTTGCGGGACAGGACGATGGCGCCGACCAGGGCGGCGAGGAGGAGGACGGAGAGTGCTTCGAAGGGGAGGACCCAGTTCTGGAACAGGCTCGCCCCCGTGACGGCGGTGGAGCCCGCGGCCGGGCCGTCCAGATCGATCCAGGTGGTGCGGAAGGCGTCGACGACGACCCACACCAGGGCCGCCGCGGAGGCCACGGCCACGGTGAGGGCGGCCCAGCGGTTGCCGGAGTCGGCGTCCGGCGACCGGCCGATGGGCGCCCGGGTGAGCATCAGGCCGAAGAGGATGAGGACCACGACGGCACCGACGTAGATGAGGACCTGGACCCAGGCGATGAACTCTGCGGTGAGCAGCAGGTATTCGACGGCGAGGCCGCCGAGGGCCACCACCAGCCACAGGGCCGCGTGGACGAGCTGGCGGGTGGTCACGGTGACGACGGCGGCCGCGAGGGTGACCAGGCCGACGAGGAGGAAGGCGATCTCCACGCCGGTCGGGGACAGGAAGCCGTGGGATGCGGCGGCGAGGATCATGTCCGGCCCTCCTGCCCGGGCTCGCCCGGTTGCCCGGGGTGGTCGGGTCCGGGCTGGTCCGGCTGCTGCTGCGCGGCCAGCTTGTCGGCGGCCTTGCGGGCGGCGGCGAGTTCCTTGGGCTCCTCCGCGCCGGGGTCCAGGGCGGGCGGGGCCGGCACGGTCCACATCCACTCGCGGAGCTTGTCGCGCTCGTGGGTGAGGTCGCGGATGTCGGTCTCGGCGTACTCGAACTCCGGGGACCAGAACAGGGCGTCGAAAGGACAGACCTCGATGCAGATGCCGCAGTACATGCACAGGGCGAAGTCGATGGCGAAGCGGTCGAGGACGTTGCGGCTGCGGTCGCGTCCGCCGGGGGTGGCCGCGGGGACCGTCTCCTTGTGGGAGTCGATGTAGATGCACCAGTCGGGACACTCGCGGGCGCACAGCATGCAGACCGTGCAGTTCTCCTCGAACAGGCCGATCACGCCGCGGGTACGGGGCGGCAGCTCGGGCTGGGCGTCCGGGTACTGCTCGGTGACGGTCTTCCGCGTCATCGTGCGCAGCGTGACGGCCAGACCCTTGGCCAGGCCGCTGCCGGGGACGGGGGCCATTACGCGATCACCACCTTGACGATGCCGGTGAGGGCGATCTGGGCGAGGGAGAGGGGGACGAGGAGCGTCCAGGACAGTTTCTGGAGCTGGTCCTCGCGCAGGCGCGGATAGGTCACGCGGAGCCAGATCACGACGAAGGCGAGGACGGCCGCCTTGAGCAGGGTCCACACCCAGCCGAGTCCGTCGGCGCCCCAGGGGCCGTGCCAGCCGCCCAGGAAGAGGACGGTGGTCAGACCGCACAGGACGACGATTCCGGCGTACTCGGCCAGGAGGAACAGGGCGAAGCGCAGGCCGGTGTACTCGGTGTAGGCACCGAAGATGATCTCCGAGTCGGCGACCGGCATGTCGAAGGGGGGCCGCTGCAGTTCGGCGAGCCCGGCGACGAAGAAGACGATCGCGCCGACGATCTGCCAGGGCAGCCACCACCACTCGAAGGCGTCGAGGATCCCGACGAGGGAGACCGTGCCGGCCGCCATGGCGACTGAGGCCGCGGTCAGCAGCATCGGGAGTTCGTAGGCGAGAAGCTGGGCGGCGGTGCGCAGGCCGCCGAGGAGGGAGAACTTGTTGGCCGAGGACCAGCCTGCCATGAGCGAGCCGAGGACGCCCACGCCCATGACGGCGAGGACGAAGAAGACTCCCGCGTCGACGACCTGACCGACCGCGCCCTCCCCGGGCCCGACCGGGATGGCCAGGAGAACCAGGAGGTACGGCAGCAGGGCCACCGCCGGGGCGAGCTGGAAGATGCGGCGGTCCGCGTCGGCGGGGACCACGTCCTCCTTCTGCGCGAACTTCACGCCGTCCGCGACGAGCTGGGCCCAGCCGTGGAAACCACCCGCGTACATCGGGCCCAGGCGGCCCTGCATGTGCGCCATCACCTTGTGCTCGGTCTGGCCGACTATCAGGGGGAACGCGAGGAAGACGACGAAGACGACCAGAAGGCGCAGGGTGACGTCGAGCGCGTCGTTCACTGCCGGCCTCCTGGGGAGTTGGGTGGGTTCGGGGGGTCATCGGGAGTGTCGGTGTCGCCCGGGGTGTCCGACTCCGCTTCCGGTGACTCGGTGGACGCCGCCGGCTCCTCTGCCGCCTCCGGGTCCCCCGCGGCGTCGGGCTTCTCCGCGGCATCGGGGTTTCCCGCGGCATCGGGCTTTCCCGCCGCCTCGGGGTCGTCGAACGCCGGGCGGGCGTGGTGCCACGGGGCGTCCGGGCTGCGCGGTGTCGAGGGCGCCGGCTTCGGGGCCGGTTCCTCCGCGGGCGAGGAGGTGGTGCCGTCGCCGCCCCGGGGGGCGCTGCCGGCACCCGCGTCGTCCGGCTCCCCGGCGGCGGAGGCCTCCCGCTGACTCGCCGAGCCCTGCGACGCACTCCGACTCCGACGGGGGCCGACTGTGTCGGGTGTCCGTCCGGTCGCCGGGGCGCCGGTGCCGGTGCCGGTGCCGTCACCCTGCCCTGCAGCCGTGTCGGCGGTGGGCCCGTCCGCCGGACCGGCCGCCCGCTGGGAGGCGGAGCCCTGGCTCGCACTGCGCGACCGCCGCGGCGCCGGTCCGGCCGTCGGTGCGGTCTTCGGCGCCGTCGTCGGTTCGCTAGGCCGGGGAGGTCTGGCTTAGCCGAGCCTTCGGCCGCCGTGCGGGCGCGGCGCGGCGCGGCCGGGGTCTCGGTGCCGGGAGCCGTCTGGCCGACGGAGCCCTCGGCGGCCGTACGGGTCCGGCGGGCCGGGCGCTCCCCGCCCCGCGGACCGGGCGCTCCCCCGCCGCTCGCCCCGCACCGCGTGCCGGGCGGGCCGGAGCGGGCGGCAGCTGGCCCTTCAGCGGGCCCCACTCGTTGGGGTCGGGGACGCCAGGCGGCAGCATCTGGCGGCGACGGGGACCGCCGTGATCGGACTCGCCGGGTTCCTTGGCTCCGGGCCAGGCCTTGGCGACGCGTGCGGCGAGGACGAAGTCCTTCCGCAGTGGGTGGCCCTCGAAGCCCTCCGGAAGGAGCAGGTGGTCCAGCGCGGGGTGGTCCGCGAAGGCGACACCGAACATCTCGTGGGTCTCGCGCTCGTGCCAGGCCGCGCCCGCGTACACCCCGACGGCGCTGGGCAGAGCCGGTGCGTCGTGCGGGACGGTCGTGCGCAGCAGCAGCCTGCGGACCGGTCCCAGCGCCGCGACGTGTGCCGCGACGCGAAACCCGGTGCCCGGTTCGTCGACCGCGCTCAGCCAGTCGAAGTACGTGCAGCCCAGCCGGTCACGCGCCGTCTCCAGGGCGGTGATCCAGGAGGCGGGCGGCACGTCGACGGTCAGGAGGTCGTACGACTCCTCCGCCGTGGCGTCCGTGCCGAAGAGCTCCTCGACGCCGGCGGGCAGCCAGCCGACCGCCGTCATCGGCCTCGCCCCGCATCCGAGCCCGTGTCCGTGCCCTCACCCGAACTCGGCCCCGAGCCCGGCTCCGGCGGTCGTACCAGACCGCTTCGCAGCGCGGCCGTCGACGGCCGGGGCGAGACGCCGTACCGCTCGCCAAGGGACTCCCGCGCGATCTTCTCCTGGAGTTTGAGGATCCCCTGGAGCAGCGCCTCGGGGCGCGGCGGGCAGCCGGGAACGTAGACGTCGACGGGGATGATCTGGTCGACGCCCTTCGTCACGGAGTAGGAGTCCCAGTAGGGGCCGCCGCAGTTGGAGCAGGCGCCGAAGGAGATGACGTACTTCGGCTCGGGCATCTGCTCGTACAGGCGCTTGACGGCCGGTGCCATCTTGTCGGTCACCGTGCCCGAGACGACCATCAGGTCGGCCTGACGGGGGCCGGGCGCGAACGGGATGACACCGAGCCGGATGAAGTCGTGGCGGGCCATCGACGCGGCGATGAACTCGATCGCGCAGCAGGCGAGGCCGAAGTTGAACACCCAGAGCGAGTAGCGGCGGCCCCAGTTCAGGACGACCTTCATCGGCTCCGGGGCGAGGCGGGCGAGCGTGCCCAGCCTCTTGGGCTCGGGGAGCGGCACGGGGGTGGGATCGGCGGGGTTCACGTCCACGACAGGACGCCCTTCTTGTATGCGTACAACAGACCCACGGCGAGGAAGCCGAGGAAGATGAACATCTCGACGAGGGTCGTGGCCCCGTAACCAGGGTCGGCGAAGACCGTCGCCCAGGGGAAGAGGAAGATCGAGTCGACCGCGAAGATGACGTAGAGGAACGCGTAGACGTAGTAGCGGACCTGGGTGTGCGCCCAGCCCTCTCCGACGGGGTCGACGCCGCACTCGTAGGTGAGCAGCTTCTCGGGCGTGGGGACCACCGGTCGCAGCAGCCGCCCGGCGCCGAAGGCCACGGCGACGAAGAGCACCCCGACGACGGCGAGCAGGCCGACGACCGAGTAGGACTGGAAGTAGTCCGCGGCGAGCCCGACGGTCGCATCGGCGGTGGTCACGGCGTCGGCGGTCGCGTCGCCGACGGTCGGTTCCGGCACGTGCGGCCCTCGCTCCCTGTCGTGAACCTCGTGAACGCTGCTGTTCGACGATCCGTACGCACGGGAGTCTAGAGCCTGATAAAGAGACGGTAAGCAGCCCGTCGCCCCTCGAGACGCGGGGGTGGGGTTTTCCTCAGTGGATCCCGGCGGTCCACCTCATGGCGCGGCGTCGCGCCGCACGGCACGCTGACGTGTATGACCGAACGCCTCTCGACATCCAGCCTCGCCGGGACCACCGGCTCAGCGGCCGGCGACCGCCTGCCGCCGGCCCGTTTCGCCTACGACCGGCACACCTGGAAAGAGATCGCCCACCTGCTGGCGAATTTCCCGGCGGCGCTGCTCGGCTTCACCTACGTGGTGACGATGCTGTCCGTCGGCATCGGATTGACGGTCACGGTGATCGGACTCCCGCTGCTGGCGGCCGGCCTGCTGGGCGCGCGGCAGCTGGGCAAGCTCGAGCGGGCGCGGAGCAGAGCGCTGCTCGGGGTGCGGGTGGACGAGCCGAGCCCACTGCCGTTGCGGAGCGGGCGCGGCTTCTTCGCGCAGTTGTGGATGTCGTTGAAGGACCCGGTGGGCTGGCGCACGGTCCTGTACGCGTTCATCCGGTTCCCCTGGGGCGTCGCCACCTTCCTCGTCACCCTGACGTCGTTGTTCGTGCTGTGGCCCGTGCTGCCGTTCATCGCGCGGGGCCTGGCCAACGCCGACCGGGCGATGGTGCGGGGGCTGCTGTCCCCGTCCGACGAGCTGGAGCGGCGGATCGCCGAGCTGGAGTCGGACCGGGGGGTCGTGGTCGACACGGCCGCCGCCGACCTGCGGCGCATCGAGCGCGACCTGCACGACGGGGCGCAGGCCCGCCTGGTCAACCTCGCCATGGGTCTCGGCCTGGCGAAGGAGAAGCTTCTCGAGGACCCCGACGCGGCGGCGGCCATGGTCGACGAGGCGCACGGCGAGGTGAAGCTGGCCCTGCAGGAGCTGCGGGACCTGGCCCGGGGCATCCACCCCGCGGTCCTGACCGACCGCGGCCTGGACGCGGCGCTCTCCTCGGTCGCCTCCCGCTGCACCGTGCCGGTCAAGGTGACCGCCGACCTGGCGGAACGCCCCGCGGCCGCCATCGAGGGCATCGCCTACTTCACCGTCTCGGAGCTGCTCCAGAACGTGAGCAAGCACAGTGGGGCGAGTTCGGCCTCCGTGGAGGTGTGGCGGTCGTCCGACCGGCTGCTCATACAGGTGGAGGACAACGGCCACGGCGGCGCACGCCTCGACGGTGGTAGTGGGATGAGGGGCCTCGCCGACCGGTTGTCCGCCGTCGACGGCCTCTTCGTCGTCGATTCGCCGGAGGGCGGCCCGACCACGATCACGGCCGAGCTGCCGTGGCGGGACCGTACGGAGGCCGACGCGGCCGGCTCGCGCCCCAGGGGGTAGGGAAAACCCCACTCCGCAGACGCCGACGGGCTCCATGGGCCGAGGCGCCGCGGTCGAGGAGGGTGGAGTTACGACAGCACAGCCGTAGCGCGACGAGGAGAGGGACGGCACCGATGGCCACGGAATACGGACAGGGTTACGGGCTCGGGAGCGGGTCCGGCTTCCCCGGGCACACCGGTGAGCGGCACCACCGGCTGCCGGCGGGGCTGCGGGCACCGTTCGAGGCCCGCAGCTGGCGGGAGTTCGGCTATGTCCTGGTGGGTCTGCCGGTCGGCATCCTGCTCTTCACGTACGCCGTGACGATGGTGTCGCTGGGGGCAGGCCTGCTGGTGACGTTCCTGGGGGTGCCGGTGCTGGCGGCCGCCCTCGCCGGGTGCAGGGGCTTCGGGGCGATGGAGCGGGCGCGGGCCCGTGCCCTGCTGGGCCTGCGGGTTTCCGAGCCGGAGCCGCTGCGGCTGAAGAAGCAGGGCGCGATGGGCTGGATGGGCGCCGTGCTCAAGAGCGGCGCCTCCTGGCGGAGCCTGCTGTACGCGGTGCTGCAGTTCCCGTGGTCGGTGTTCTCGTTCGTCGTCGCCGTGAACGTCTGGGCGTTCGGGTGGGCGATGCTGACGTACCCGCTGTGGTTCTGGGTGTTCCCGATGTACGCGGGCCAGGACGGGCTCCAGCTGTACGGCGACCAGACGCACCGGGTCTACCTGGACAACCCCTTCGAGATCGCCGTGACCGCGCTGGTCGGTCTGCTGTTCACGCTGGCGACGCCGTGGCTGGTGCGGGCGCTGACGACGGTGGACCGGGTCATGGTGCACGGGCTGCTCGGACCGTCGCGGCTGGCGACGCGGGTCGTGGAGCTGGAGTCGGACCGGGGGGTCGTGGTCGACACGGCCGCCGCCGACCTGCGGCGCATCGAGCGCGACCTGCACGACGGGGCACAGGCCCGCCTGGTCAACCTCGCCATGGACCTGGGTCTGGCCAAGGAGAAGCTGAAGGAGGACCCCCGGGCCGCGGCCGTCATGGTGGACGAGGCGCACGGTGAGGTGAAGACGGCGCTCCAGGAGCTGCGGGACCTGGCCCGGGGCATCCACCCCGCGGTCCTGACCGACCGCGGCCTGGACGCGGCGCTCTCCTCGGTCGCCTCCCGCTGCACCGTGCCGGTGCGGGTGGAGGTCGACCTGGCTGAGCGGCCGGCCTCGGCGATCGAGGGCATCGCCTACTTCACCGTCTCGGAGCTGCTCCAGAACGTCAGCAAGCACGCGCGGGCCACGTCGGCCGCCGTGGAGGTCTGGCGGGTGGAGAACCGGCTGATGCTCCAGGTCGTGGACAACGGCGTGGGCGGCGCCGACGCGTCGGCCGGGTCCGGGCTGGCCGGTCTGGCGGAGCGGCTGGACGCAGTGGACGGCATCCTCGTGGTGGACTCGCCGGCCGGAGGCCCGACACGGATCACGGCGGAGCTGCCCTGGCGGAACGAGCCGCTCACCGGCTGACCGGCACAGCGGCGGCGGCCCGGCGCCGTGACGAGGCACCACGCCGTAACGGGGGGCCGCACCGTAACGGGGGCCGCACCGTGCCGGGGCCGCACCGTGCCGGGGGCCGGCCGACCGTCGAGAACCGGCCATCGAGTGGCCGAACCTGTACGGACCCAGTACCAATACCGGGACCGACACCGGGGTCGGTACCCGGGACTTCCCGTTCTCTTCCCGTTGCCCTTGGGCATCCGGCCTCCGATGCTGGGATGCTGGACCTGTCGCACGGACGGTTCGTGGACGCGGCGCGTGCCGCGCGGACCGTGAGGTGCACGGGCTGTGGGGGGCCGAGGATCGTGGAGGACAGGGTGCGGGTGGTCATCGCCGAGGATTCAGTGCTGCTCCGAGAGGGGCTGACCCGGTTGCTGACCGACCGCGGGCACGAGGTCGTGGCCGGTGTCGGCGACGGTGAGGCACTGGTCAAGACCATCACCGAGCTGGACGCGCAGGGCGAGTTGCCGGACGTCGTGGTGGCGGACGTACGGATGCCGCCGACGCACACCGACGAGGGGGTTCGGGCCTCGGTGCGGCTGCGCAAGGCGCATCCCGGTCTCGGCGTGCTGGTGCTGTCCCAGTACGTGGAGGAGCGCTACGCGACGGAGTTGCTGGCCGGTTCCAGTCGGGGCGTGGGCTATCTGCTCAAGGACCGGGTGGCCGAGGTGCGGGAGTTCGTGGACGCGGTGGTGCGGGTGGCGCAGGGCGGTACGGCGCTGGACCCGGAGGTGGTCGCGCAGCTGCTCGGGCGCAGCCGCAAGCAGGACGTCCTCGCCGGGCTCACCCCGCGTGAGCGGGAGGTGCTGGGGCTCATGGCCGAGGGACGGACGAACTCGGCGATCGCCCGGCAGCTCGTCGTGAGCGACGGGGCCGTCGAGAAGCACGTCAGCAACATCTTCATGAAGCTGGGGCTGTCCCCGAGCGACGGTGATCACCGCAGGGTGCTCGCGGTGCTGACCTATCTCAATTCCTGACATCGGCGGCTCATACCTCGGAAGCACCGGTCCGGTCCGATCCGATCCGATCCGGTCCGGTCCGGTCCGGCCCGGCCCGGTCCGGCGACGGGAACGCTCATCCGGACGAATGAGAAACCGGAGGACGGGCGGGGTGCGTCCTCACCGGTGCCGGGGCGGTAAAACCTTGGGATTCCAGGGCCGTGGGCCATCTCGAAGTCGTGTCCATCATGCGAATGTCCACCGGAAGTCACGGCGCGCGGACGTAGGGTTGATCCTGGGACGGTCGGTGGGAGACCAGTCCCCGGACAGCCGTCCCGAGGGAGGTCCAGTTAAGTGACCAGCCAGGTCAGCAGCCCAGCGGAGCAGGCCGACGGAACCGACGAGACCGTCGTGGGAGCACAGCGCAAACCGGTTGCGGCGAAGGACGTCCGCCGGCTGGACCGGGTGATCATCAGGTTCGCGGGGGACTCCGGCGACGGGATGCAGCTCACCGGTGACCGTTTCACCTCGGAAACGGCGTCGTTCGGCAATGACCTGTCGACGCTGCCGAACTTCCCCGCCGAGATCCGGGCCCCCGCCGGCACCCTGCCGGGCGTCTCGTCGTTCCAGCTGCACTTCGCCGACCACGACATCCTCACACCCGGCGACGCCCCCAACGTGCTGGTCGCGATGAACCCGGCCGCGCTGAAAGCCAACGTGGGCGACCTGCCACGCGGCGCGGAGATCATCGTCAACACGGACGAGTTCACCCGGCGGGCCATGCAGAAGGTCGGCTACGACACCTCCCCGCTGGAGGACGGTTCCCTCGACGGCTACCACCTGCATCCGGTGCCGCTGACCACACTGACCGTCCAGGCGCTGGGCGAGTTCGACCTCAGCCGCAAGGAGGCCGAGCGGAGCAAGAACATGTTCGCGCTCGGGCTGCTGTCGTGGATGTATCACCGGCCCACCGAGGGCACGGAGAGGTTTCTGCGGTCGAAGTTCGCGAAGAAGCCGCAGATCGCGGCCGCGAACATCGCGGCCTACCGGGCGGGCTGGAACTTCGGGGAGACCACGGAGGACTTCGCGGTCTCCTACGAGGTGGCGCCGGCGGCGACGGCGTTCCCGCCCGGCACCTACCGCAACATTTCCGGGAACCTGGCCCTGGCCTACGGTCTGATCGCCGCGTCCCGGCAGGCGGACCTGCCGCTGTTCCTGGGCTCCTACCCCATCACCCCGGCGTCCGACATCCTGCACGAGCTGTCCCGGCACAAGAACTTCGGGGTGCGTACCTTCCAGGCGGAGGACGAGATCGCCGGGATCGGCGCGGCGCTGGGAGCGGCCTTCGGCGGGTCGCTGGCGGTGACCACCACCTCCGGCCCCGGGGTGGCGCTCAAGAGCGAGACGATCGGGCTGGCCGTCTCGCTGGAGCTGCCGCTGCTGGTGGTGGACATCCAGCGGGGCGGCCCGTCGACGGGTCTGCCGACCAAGACGGAGCAGGCCGATCTGCTGCAGGCGATGTACGGGCGCAACGGCGAGGCGCCGGTTGCGGTCGTCGCGCCGCGCACGGCGGCCGACTGCTTCGACGCCGCCCTGGAAGCGGCACGGATCGCGCTGGCCTACCGCACTCCGGTCCTCCTGCTCTCCGACGGCTACCTCGCCAACGGCTCCGAACCCTGGCGGATCCCCGAGCCGGACGAACTGCCCGACCTGAGCGTGCAGTTCGCCCAGGGCCCCAACCACACCCTGGACGACGGCACCGAGGTGTTCTGGCCCTACAAACGCGACCCGCACACCCTGGCCCGCCCCTGGGCGGTACCGGGCACCCCCGGCCTCGAGCACCGGATCGGCGGCATCGAGAAACAGGACGGCACCGGGAACATCTCCTACGACCCGGCCAACCACGACTTCATGGTCCGCACCCGCCAGGCCAAGATCGACGGCATCGACGTCCCCGACCTGGACGTCGACGACCCGGACGGCGCCCGGACCCTGGTCCTTGGCTGGGGCTCCACCTACGGGCCCATCACCGCCGCCGTGCGCCGGCTGCGCACCGCCGGGCAGGAGATCGCCCAGGCGCACCTGCGCCACCTCAATCCCTTCCCGGCCAACCTCGGCGACGTCCTCGCCCGCTACGACAAGGTCGTCGTCCCGGAGATGAACCTCGGCCAGCTCGCCACCCTGATCCGGGCCAGGTACCTGGTCGACGCCCGCTCGTTCAACCAGGTCAACGGCATGCCGTTCAAGGCCGAACAGCTCGCCACGGTCCTGAAGGAGGCCATCGATGACTGACACCGGCGCACTGCTCCAGCTCGTCCCCAAGGCCGAGGCCAAGCAGTCCATGAAGGACTTCAAGTCCGACCAGGAAGTGCGCTGGTGTCCCGGCTGCGGCGACTACGCCATCCTCGCCGCCGTGCAGGGCTTCATGCCCCAGCTCGGCCTGGCGAAGGAGAACATCGTCTTCGTCTCCGGCATCGGCTGCTCCTCCCGCTTCCCCTACTACATGAACACCTACGGGATGCACTCCATCCACGGCCGCGCCCCCGCCATCGCCACCGGCCTCGCCACCTCCCGGCGCGACCTGTCCGTGTGGGTCGTCACCGGGGACGGCGACGCCCTCTCCATCGGCGGCAACCACCTCATCCACGCCCTGCGCCGCAACGTCAACCTCAAGATCCTGCTGTTCAACAACCGGATCTACGGCCTGACCAAGGGCCAGTACTCCCCCACCTCCGAAATCGGGAAGATCACCAAATCGACCCCGATGGGCTCCCTGGACGCGCCCTTCAACCCCGTCTCCCTGGCCCTCGGCGCGGAAGCCACCTTCGTCGCACGGACCGTCGACTCCGACCGCAGACACCTCACCGACGTCCTGCGCCAGGCCGCCGAACACCCCGGCACCGCCCTGATCGAGATCTACCAGAACTGCAACATCTTCAACGACGGCGCCTTCGACGCCCTCAAAGACCAGCAGCAGGCCGAAGAGGCGGTCATCCGCCTCGAACACGGCCAGCCGATCCGCTTCGGCACCGACAACACCAAGGGCGTCGTACGGGACCCGCAAACCGGCGACCTGAACATCGTCACCGTCACCGCCGACAACGAGACGCAGATCCTGGTCCACGACGCCCACGCCGCGTCCCCGACCACGGCCTTCGCACTCTCCCGCCTCGCCGACCCCGACACCCTCCACCACACCCCGATCGGTGTCCTGCGCTCAGTCCAACGACCGGTCTACGACACCCTCATGTCCCAACAACTCGACACCGCCATCGAGACAGACGGCAAGGGCGACCTCGCCACGCTGCTGACCGGCAACGACACCTGGACGGTCGTCGGCTGACCAACCCGCCGCCTCACGGCACACCAGAGGGGCCCGGACGACTACCGTCCGGGCCCCTCTTGGTTACCTACAGGTAAGTACCTTACTTCAAGGTGCGCACTTTCCTATGGTTAGCGCCGCCGTTAGGGTTAGTCGCAACGCACCCCCACAAGGAGCACTGAAACCATGAGCATCGTCGTCACCGGAGCCACCGGACACCTCGGCCGCCACGTCGTGCGGCAGCTGCTGGCCAAGGTGCCGGCCGACCAGGTCACCGCCGTCGTCCGGAACCGCGACAAGGCCGCCGACCTCGCCGACCTCGGCGTACGGCTCGCTGTCGCCGACTACAACTCCCCCGAGACCTTCGACGCCGTGTTCGCGGCCGGCGACCGGGTCCTGTTGATCTCCGGCAACGAGTTCGACAAGGGCCGCGTACGGCAGCACACGGTCGTGATCGAGGCGGCGAAGAAGGCCGGCGTCGCCCTGCTCGCCTACACCAGCGCCCCCAGCAGCCTCAAGGCCGCGCTCGCCGACGACCACCGCGCCACCGAGGAGGTTCTGGTCGGCTCGGGCGTGCCGTACACGCTGCTGCGCAACGGTTGGTACCACGAGAACTACACCGAGCAGCTCGCCCCGGTCCTGGAGCACGGCGCCGTCGTCCAGGCGGCCGGTGAGGGCCGGATCTCCTCCGCCTCCCGCGCCGACTACGCGGCCGCCGCCGTCGCCGTACTGACCGGCGAGGGCCACGAGAACACCTCGTACGAGCTGGGCGGCGACGAGGCCTGGAGCTTCGCCGAGTACGCCGCCGAGCTGAGCCGGCAGACGGGCAGGGAGATCACCTACAAGCCCGTCTCGGTCGAGGACTACACCGCCATCCTGACCGGTGCCGGGGTGCCCGGACCGCTCGCGGACGTCTTCGCGGGCGTGGACGCCGCCATCGCCAAGGGCGAGCTGGTCGTCTCCACCGGCGACCTGTCCCGGTTGGCCGGCCGCCCGACGACACCGCTCGCCGAGGCCGTCGCCGTCGCGCTCAAGGACTGATTTCCACCCTCCCCGACCCCGGCCCCTCCTTGCCCCACCCCGCGTGTCATGACCGTATTCCGATACGGGCATGACACGCGGCCGGGTGCGGCGCTACCTTCGTCCTGGCATGCCACCCCGTTCCCGGCATGCCGTGTGCGAGAAGGAGGTGCCCGTGGCCGGGTCGTCCAGGAGTGATCAGCGAGTAGGCCTGCTGAACGGCTTCGCGGCGTACGGGATGTGGGGGCTGGTCCCGCTGTTCTGGCCGCTGCTCAAGCCCGCCGGGGCCGGGGAGATCCTCGCCCACCGGATGGTGTGGTCCCTCGCCTTCGTCGCCGTCGCCCTCCTCTTCGTACGGCGCTGGGCCTGGGCCGGTGAGCTGCTGCGGCAGCCGCGCAGGCTCGCCCTGGTCACGGTGGCCGCCGCGGTCATCACCGTCAACTGGGGCGTCTACATCTGGGCCGTGAACAGCGGCCATGTCGTCGAGGCCTCGCTCGGCTACTTCATCAACCCGCTGGTCACCATCGCCATGGGCGTGTTGCTGCTCAAGGAGCGGCTGCGGCCCGCGCAGTGGGCGGCGGTCGGCACCGGCTTCGCGGCAGTGCTCGTGCTCGCCGTCGGCTACGGCCAGCCGCCGTGGATCTCGCTCTGCCTCGCCTTCTCCTTCGCCACGTACGGCCTGGTGAAGAAGAAGGTCAACCTCGGTGGTGTGGAGTCGCTGGCCGCCGAGACGGCGATCCAGTTCCTTCCGGCGCTCGGCTACCTGCTGTGGCTGGGCGCGCAGGGCGAGTCGACCTTCACCACGGAGGGCGCCGGGCACTCGGCCCTGCTCGCCGCGACCGGCGTCGTCACGGCGATCCCGCTGGTCTGCTTCGGCGCGGCGGCGATCCGCGTTCCGCTGTCCACGCTGGGGCTGCTGCAGTACCTGGCACCGGTCTTCCAGTTCCTGCTCGGCGTCCTCTACTTCGGCGAGGCCATGCCCCCCGAGCGCTGGGCCGGCTTCGGGCTGGTCTGGCTGGCGCTGACGCTGCTCACCTGGGACGCGCTGCGCACGGCCCGCCGGACCGCACGGGCACTGAGGGAACAACTGGACCGGGCGGGCGCGGGCGTACCGCCGCTCAAGGGGGCCGCCGCAGCGCGGGAGCCGGGGGTCGTGGCCTCGGGGACTCCGGCACCGGGCGTCGGCGACGCACCGCAACAGCAACAGCAACAGCAACAGCAACAGCAACACGGAACCAGGGCCGGGAAGCCGTAGCGGCTCCTTCGTACGCTCCCGGGTCAGCGCGTGTCGGGTGCTCGCCGGGCGCGGTGCGCGCGGACCTTCTCCCGGTTTCCGCAGTGCTCCATCGCGCACCAGCGGCGGCGGCCGGGCCGTGAGGTGTCGACGAACAGCAGGAAACAGTTGTGGGCACCGCACTCACGGATGCGGTCCGCGTAGGGGCCGGTGAACAGCTCGATCGCGTCGCGCGCGACCGTCGACAGCAAGCGGGACCCCGTGGCACCCGATGCCCAGCCGCGCGTGCCGTCCGGTTCGAGGCGGGTGACGAGCGGGGGTTCGGCCGCGGCGGAGTTGACGGCGTCCAGGTGATCCCGCCGCAGCGGCCGTCCGTGGGCGCGGTCGGCGGCCAGGAGGAAGAGGGCGTCGCGCAGGGCCCTGGTCCGCGCCACGTCCGCCCGGTCCACTGACAGGTCCAGCCCGTCCGCCAGTCGGCTGCGCTCGACCCAGGTCATCAGGTCGGCGGGCTCGTGCAGCACTTCCCAGCGCGCGAAGGCGCCCGGCCCTCCCGTCGTGAGCAGTTCGAGGCAGAGCGCGCCCGGGTCGAAGCGGTACGGCCTGCCCTCGTGCGACACCAGTGTCAGCCCGGGCGGACGGTCCGCGGCCGGCTTCGACCGTCGCGGAGACTTCGGCGGTTCAGGCGGTTCCGGCGGTTCCGGCGCTTCCTCTACCCGCTCGCTCATGAAACCAGTATAAGTGGTTACATGACATCGACCTCAAGGCCCGCTCCGCTGCACTTCAAGATCGTCATCGACGCGGCCGCCCCGCACGCGCAGGCGGACTTCTGGGCCTCGGCCCTTCACTACGAGGTGGAGGACAACAGCGCGCTCATCGAGAAACTGCTGGGCTTCGGGGCGGTGCCGGCGGAGCTGACCGTCGAGTCCCACGGCCGCCGCGCCTGGCGCGACCTGGCCGCCGTACGCCACCCCGACGACCCCTTCCAGGAGGAGAGCGGCACCGGACTGGGACGCCGACTGCTGTTCCAGCGCGTACCGGAGGCCAAGACCGTCAAGAACCGGATCCACCTCGACGTGCACGCGCCGGACGGCGGGCGCGAGGAGGAGGTCGCCCGGCTCCAGGCACTGGGAGCGAGCGTGCAGCGGCAGGTGAAGGAGCCGGGCGGGGAATGGGTGGTGATGACGGACCCCGAGGGGAACGAGTTCTGCGTCCACTAGGACCGGCATCGGGGGCTTCCGCTATGTGCGATGCCGTGGCCGGATAGCGGTCTTGACGGGCGGTCAGTCCCGCCCGCACCATCCAGGCACCCCATTCACTGCGGGGTCCCCTCCCCCGGGACCTCCTAGGACTTCGGAGCCCCCCACATGCAGCTCCTCCTTTCCGGGCGCGCCCTGACGGCCGGAGCCGTCGCCGTCGCCACGCTGATGGCCGGCGGTTCCGCCGCCGGTGCGGCGTCCGCACCCGCGCACCCCGCCGCCCCCACCGGCACTGCCGCTACCGCTGCCGCCGCCGCGCCCGACATACCGATAGCCAACGTCAAGGCCCATCTGACGCGGCTGCAGTCGATCGCCACGGCGAACGGCGGCAACCGCGCCCACGGCCGCGCCGGCTACCGGGCCTCCCTCGACTACGTGAAGGCCAAGCTGGACGCCGCCGGTTTCACCACCCGCATCCAGCAGTTCAGCGCGTCGGGCCGCACCGGGTACAACCTGACAGCCGACTGGCCCGGCGGCGACGCGAGTCAGGTTGTCATGACCGGGTCACATATGGACAGTGTCGTCTCCGGGCCCGGCATCAACGACAACGGCTCCGGCTCCTCGGCCGTCCTGGAGACCGCGCTCGCCGTCGCCCGGTCCGGCTACCAGCCGACGAAGCACCTGCGCTTCGCCTGGTGGGGCGCGGAGGAGCTGGGACTCGTCGGCTCCCGCTACTACGTCAACAGCCTCGGCTCCGCGGAACGCGCGAAGATCAGCGGCTACCTGAACTTCGACATGATCGGCTCGCCCAACCCCGGTTACTTCGTCTACGACGACGATCCCACGATCGAGAAGACGTTCAAGGACTACTTCAGCGGGATCGGCATCTCCACCGAGATCGAGACCGAGGGCGACGGACGCTCCGACCACGCACCCTTCAAGAACGCGGGCGTCCCCGTGGGCGGCCTCTTCAGCGGCGCGGACTACCGCAAGACGTCCGCGCAGGCGGCCAAGTGGGGCGGCACCGTGGGCCAGCCCTTCGACCGCTGCTACCACTCGTCCTGCGACACGACCGCCAACATCGACGACACTGCCCTGGACCGCAACAGCGACGCCGTCGCCTACGCGGTCTGGGAACTGTCGCGGTAGGGCGAGCGTCCCCGCGCGGGCACCGGCCGGCCGACGTCAGCCGGCCTGGGCGCGGGCGCGTTCGGTGAGGCGGCCCATGCGGGTGCGGGCGGACTCCAGTTCCTCGGCGTCCTCGGCGGCCGGGCCGTCCTCGGCGGCGAGTTCGGACCACAGGCCTACCAGGTCGCTCCCCAGTTCCAGGCCCCGTGCGGGGTCGCGTACGGCACGCCAGGCGGTCGCGGCGCTCTGGACGTTGCCGTACGCGGCCTCGGCGTCGCCCGAGCGCCGGTGTATCCGGGCCAGGTCGAGGGAGAGCTGGAAGGCGCGGTCCGGGTCGCCGGACAAGTAGGCGATGTACGCGGTGAGTTCACGGAGCCGGAGCACCTCGGCGTGCTCCGGCCCGAGCGTGCGCGAGGCCTCCGTCAACGTCTGCTCCGCCAGCCGCGCCGCGGCCTCCGTACGCCCCTCCTTGACGGCCTCGTTGATACGGGCCGTCGGCTCCGCGAGCAGGGCCGGGGTGGTGGCGTCGCCGGGCGCGGTGAGCGGCGCGTCCCCGAGCACGGCCTCGGCCACGGCGTCGAAGCCGCGGGCGGGGGTGGGCTTGGGATCGGGGTCGGAGTAGGGGTCGGAGACCGACTTGGGGGCGGGAGCGGGCACGGGCCTGGGAGCGGGAACGGGCGCGGCTTCCGGCTCAGGCTTCGGCTCAAGAACCGGCCCGGGAACCGGATCAGGAACCGGCTCGGGCGCCGGGGTCGGCTCCGGTGCGGCGAAGGGGCCGTATGTCGGTCGCGGCGCCGCGTCCCGCGCGGTGCCGGTCGTGGACGCACCGTCCATGCGGGGCGGCGGCCCGAACGCACCCGTCGGCGGCGCCACCGTGCCGGGCGGCGTCACCCGGGCCGGCTCCGGCAGGGCGCGCAGCGTGAAGGTCGGCGCGGAGGCGCCGCCGGACCGCTCCCGCTCCGTTCCGGGCACCGCCGGCAGCGGGAACGTCGGCGTGCCGTCCCGGGCCGGTACCACCGAGCGCAGGACGTGCGTGGGCCGGTCGTGCCGTGCGGGCGCCTCGACGAGGGCCTCCATGCCGACTCCCTCGCTCGCCCCCTCACGCGCCTCCTCGCGCGCCCCCTCCGCCGCCGTCGGCACCGGGTCCGCGGCGAGGTGGCTCGAGCCGTCCGGGTCGACCCGGAGGGGGACGGAGTAGCCGAGGCGCCGGTCGTGGATCGTGGCGAGGACGGGGCGACCCGCGGCGAGGGCGAGGCGGTGGAGGCGGTTCAGGACGGCGTTCTGGATCTCCTCGCCCGGGGCCGCGACGACCCGCGAACCGTCGACCGAGGCACCGCGCACGCCGGAGTCGCCGTCCGGCACGTGGACGTCGATCGGCGTCGTCGCGGGACCGGGCGAGCCCGCGGCCCACTCGTGTTCCCGCTGCTTGTCGCGGCCGAGTCGAGACATCGTTCCCCCACTCATCGGCGGCTTCCGTCGGCGGTTTCCGT
Source organism: Streptomyces rubrogriseus (assembly GCF_027947575.1). NCBI lineage: Bacteria > Bacillati > Actinomycetota > Actinomycetes > Kitasatosporales > Streptomycetaceae > Streptomyces > Streptomyces rubrogriseus. The sequence continues at coordinate 7,722,992 of NZ_CP116256.1, forward strand.
TCCCTGCCGTCCAGAGCCTGTCATGCCTGTCGTGCATCTGCTTCGAGTCTCTCCGCTCGCTCCCGATTCTCGCGTCACCGGGGTGTCACAGGCTCGTTCCAGGAGGTCACGCCGCGCGATGGCCGTGCCCACATGGACAGATTGATGCGTGTGCATATAATGCATACGCAGGTTATCGTCTGCCGCCGACCGACCCTGGGGGGTCCCCATGACGCGCCGCTTCCTCTTCCTGCCGGGCAGCACCCGCCCCGACGGCAACACCGAGCTGCTCGCCCGTCGCGCCGCAGACCAACTGCCCGCGGACGTCGAGCAGCGCTGGATCGACCTGGCCCGGCACCCCTTGCCGGAGTTCGAGGACCTGCGGCACGACAGCGACCACACGCGCCCCACGGAGGGCAACGCGCGGCTGCTGCTCGACGCCACCCTCGCCGCCACGGACATCGTGATCGCCTCGCCGCTGTACTGGTACACGCTGTCCACACCGGTCAAGCGCTACCTCGACCACTGGTCCGGCTGGTTGCGCACCCCCGGCCTCGACTTCAAGGCGACCCTGGCCGGCCGCACCCTGTGGGGCGTCACCGCGCTCGCCCACGAGGAGCGGGAGGTCGCCGACCCGCTGATCGGAGCCCTGAACAACTCCGCGGCGTACATGGGCATGCGCTTCGGCGGAGTGCTGCTGGGCAACGGCAGCAAGCCCGGTGACGTCCTGCGGGACACGGAGGCGCTGGCCCGTGCCAAGACCTTCTTCGCGCGGGAGGCGCCGTTCGCGCGGTTCCCGTACGACCAGGCGAGCGCCGTGACCGTGACTACGCCATGAGCGCCCAGCCCTGACTGCGCGATGACCGCCCAGTCCTGACTGCGCGATGACCACCCAGCCCTGTCTACGCGATGGCCACCAGGTCCTGACTACGCGGTGATGTCCTTCGTCGTGAACCGGGCCCAGGCCGCCGAGCCGAAGACCGCCGCGTAGAGGGCCTGGAGGCCGAGGTTCTTCACCAGGTCGTCCCAGTAGACCGGTTCGCGCATCACGTCGGCGAAGGAGAGCCAGTAGTGCGAGAAGAAGTACGGCTGGAGGGCGTCGAGCTGGGGGATCTGGTCGAGGATCTGGACGGTGATCAGCAGTCCGACCGTGGTGGCCATCGCCGCGATGCCGCTGCCCGTCAAAGTGGAGACGAACAGGCCCAGGGCCGCGATGCCGACCAGTGAGGCGGCCACGACCAGGGCGATCAGCAGCGCCCGTCCCAGGCCCTCGACGTAGGTGATCCGGGTGCCCGAGATGGTGATCAGGTCGCCGACCGGGAAGAGCAGCGCGCCGACCGCCAGCGCCGAGAACGCGACCACCAGGGTGGCGGCGAGGCAGAAGGCGACCACCGTCGCGTACTTGGTGAGCAGCAGCCGGGAGCGGCCGGCCGGGGCGACCAGGAGGTAGCGGAGCGTGCCCGCGCTCGACTCGCCCGCGATCGCGTCGCCCGCGACGACGCCGATGGCCATCGGCAGGAAGAACGGGAGGGTCGCGGCGAGCGCGGTGAAGACCAGGAACAGCCCGTTGTTGCTGATCTGCGAGATGAACGCCGGCCCCTCGCCACCGCCGCCACCGCCGCCGAGCGAGGACCCGTCGCTCGTCTCGATCTTCACGGCGATGCCCACCAGGACCGGCACGGCGGCGAGCACCGTCAGCAGGGCGAGGGTGCGCCAGCGCCGGAAGGTGGTCAGCAGCTCGCTGCGGAACAGCCCGAAGGACCACAGCGGGCTCGGGGGCCGCGCGGCACCTGGGCCCGGGTGCGCAATCGGGTCCCGCGCCCCGCCCGCGGGCTCCCCCACCGGCTCGTCCCGCACATCAGCCCGCGACATCGAAGCCCTCCCCGGTCAGCGCCACGAACGCGTCCTCCAGCGAGGCGTGTTCCACCACGAAGCCCCGGACCCGGACGCGGGCCGCGACCAGCGCCGCGTTCACCTCGGCGAGGTCGCGCTCCGGTGGCTCCGCCGTCACCCGGTCCCCGTCGACGACCACGTCCGCGGCCCCCTGCTCCTTCAGCACCCTGGCCGCGTCGCCCGCGTCCGGCGTGGTCACCACCAGCCGGCCCCGTGCCCCGGCCGCCAGATCGGCGACCGCGCCCTGGGTGACCAGCCGGCCCTGTGCCATCACGGCGGCGTGGGTGCACACCTGCTCGATCTCGTCCAGCAGGTGGGAGGAGAGGAAGACGGTGGTGCCGTCGGAGGCCAGTTCGCGCACGAGGGTGCGGATCTCGCGCATGCCCTGCGGGTCGAGACCGTTGGTCGGCTCGTCCAGCACCAGCAGCCGGCGCGGCTGGAGCAGCGCGGCGGCGAGCCCCAGCCGCTGCTTCATCCCGAGCGAGTACGCCTTCGCCTTCTTGCCGCCGGCGGCCGCGAGGCCCACCCGGTCCAGCGCCGCCCCTACGCGCTCGCGCCGGGTGCGCGGGTCGGCGGTCGGGTCGGCGGCGTCGTAGCGCAGCAGGTTGTCCCGACCGGAGAGGAAGCCGTACAGGGCCGGGCCCTCGATGAGGGCGCCGACCCGGGGCAGTACGGCGCGGGCCGCGCGTGGCATGGGCCGGCCGAGGACCCGGGCGCTGCCCGAGGTGGGTTCGATCAGCCCCATCAGCATGCGGATGGTGGTGGTCTTGCCGGAGCCGTTGGGCCCGAGGAAGCCGAAGACACTGCCCGCCGGGACGGTCAGGTCCAGACCGTCGACGGCGAGCTGTCCGCCGCGGTAGCGCTTGGTGAGCGCGCGGGTGGCGATGACGGCGTCATCCGCGCTCTCCTGGTCCGGGCGCTCCGGCTCCGTGGCGGACGCTTCGGCCATCGGCTCCCTCTTCTCGTCCTCTTCGCCGTACGGGTGGGGGTGCTGCGGGATCCTACTTCGCGGCGTCGGCCGCCTTCACCAGCGCGTCCTTGGTGACCGCACCGGCGTAGACCTTGCCGTCGTCCGTGATCAGGGCGTTGACCAGGCGGGTCTTGAAGACCGTGCCCGAGCCGAAGTCGCCCTTGACCTGGTCGCCGAAGGAGCCGAGGAAGCCGCCGAGGCCGCCCAGGTCGCCCGCGGAGTCCGTGGGCAGGCCGCCCTCAGCGCCGGTGTCGAAGGTGGCGATCGAGTTCCAGCCCTCGCCGATGACCTCGATGCCGTCCATCCCCTTGGCGAGCTCGCCCTCGGCCCCGCGGCCGTGCTCCGGGGCCCCGGCCCGCTCGCCGGCCTCGTCGGCCTCGGTGACCTTGGCCCCCTCGGGTGGCGTGAAGTCGAACGTCGACGCGTCCGGCTTGGCGAAGCTGACCTTGGTGAAGCCCACGTCCACGACGGCGGCGCCGCCGCTCGCCGGGGTCAGGGTGAACTTCAGCGGCGTGCCGGTCTCGGCATCCACCGCCACGGTGATCGCACCGACCGTCGATCCGTCCTGCTTGGGCTCGACGACCAGGCGGTAGGCGTCCCGGCCGGCCACCTGCGCGGTACCGCCGACGGTCACGGACGTGGTGTCGTCGACCGCCTTGAGCGCCTGGTCGGCGAAGTCCTTCGGGGTGGCCGGCACGTCCTGGCCCGGCACGTCCTTCTCCGGCCGCCCGGCGCCGTCGGCGGCGGTGGAGTGGTAGACCTCGTTGGACGAGCTGTCGTAGCCCCAGACGTCCTTGCCGTTGTGGATCAGGCTGTACTCGGCGGCGTTCTCCAGCAGGGACAGCTTCTGCCGGTCGGGGCCGTCGGCCGCGACGCGCAGCGTGTGGCTGCCGGACACCAGCTCGGTGAGCTTGGCCGAGGGGTCGGCGGCGGAGCCCTCGCCATCCCCGCCGGAGCCCGGACCTCCGGACATTCCGGACATCAGGCCGCTCTCCAGCCCGCCGAGGTCCGGCAGACCCAGGTCGGTGTTGATGCGCACCGTGCCGGACAGCTGCTGGACGTCCGACTCGGCGATCTTCTCTATGAGCTGCTCCGCCGTGACCTTCGGCAGGTCGGGGTCGCCGGAGTCGGCGAGCGCGGGAACGAGCCCGATCGTCGCGGCCGCCACTCCCATCACCGCGACCGGGACGACGTACCGCGCGGCCTTGCGCCGTCCGGCCCGCAGCTCCTCGCCCTCCCGGGCGGTCGTGTTGTCGTCGGAATCGATCGGTGCCATGTGTGCCCTACCTCCGTCGTCGGCGGCGGCTGTCTCGCGACCTCGCACTCGTTCACCCGTGAGCCGCCATTCTCACCCGAATCGGTGAGGATTGGTGTTTTTCCGTGGTGTCCATCTGACCAAATCGCCGGAGCACAAGCGTCAGACCGCGGGCTCAACTCCGCCTACTCCTGCGGGATGACACGCAGGGGCGCCGACTCCCCCGCCCCGTAGGGGCCGGCGCGGACCGCGCAGGCGGCGACGGACCGCGGAGGGCGGTCAGCCGGCCCGGTGGACCACCGCGTCGCACAGCTCCACCAGCGCGGCCTTCGCGTCGCACTCGCGCAGCGGGGCCAGCGCCGCCCGGGCCTCCTCCGCGTACCGGACGGTGTCCCGGCGGGCCTGCTCCAGCGCGGGGTGGGCACGCAGCAGGCGCAGCGCCTCGGCGTGCCGCGCGTCGTCGCTCAGGTCGGAGTCGAGCAGCTCGCACAGCGCGAGGTCCTCGGCGAGTCCCAGCCGGGCCGCCCGCTCGCGCAGCCGCAGCACGGGCAGGGTGGGGATGCCCTCGCGCAGGTCCGTGCCGGGCGTCTTGCCGGACTCGTCGGAGTCGGAGGCGATGTCCAGGACGTCGTCGGCGAGCTGGAAGGCGACGCCGAGCCGCTCGCCGTACTGGGTGAGGACGTCCACCACCGTCTCGTCGGCGCCGGACATCATCGCGCCGAACCGGCAGGAGACCGCCACCAGGGAGCCCGTCTTGCCGCCCAGCACGTCTAGGTAGTGGTCGACCGGGTCGCGGCCGTCCTGCGGGCCGGCCGTCTCCAGGATCTGACCGGTGACCAGCCGCTCAAAGGCGAGGGCCTGGACGCGGACCGCCTCGGGTCCGAGGTCGGCGAGGATCTGGGAGGCGCGGGCGAACAGGAAGTCGCCGGTGAGGACCGCGACCGAGTTGTCCCAGCGGGTGTTCGCACTGGGCACCCCGCGCCGCACGGCGGCCTCGTCCATCACGTCGTCGTGGTACAGCGTGGCGAGGTGGGTCAGCTCCACGACCACGGCCGAGGGCACGATCCCGGGGGCGTAGGGGTCACCGAACTGGGCCGAGAGCATCACCAGCAGCGGCCGGAACCGTTTCCCGCCGGCCCGCACCAGGTGCTGGGCGGCCTCCGTGATGAACGGCACCTCGCTTTTGGTTGCCTCAAGCAACCCTTCCTCGACAGCAACCAATCCGGCCTGGACATCGGCTTCCAGAGCCTGGTCCCGCACGCTCAGCCCGAACGGCCCGACGACGGTCACGAGGGGTCTCCTGTCTGCTGGTGTCTACTGGCGATTACCTGGTTTGTCGATAGGTCGCTGCCACCACTCAAGTCAGCGTATCCGGTCACGTTTCGATCACCGCTAGCGCCCACCGTTACAGGCTGGTCGGTATCGGATCATTAACGGTATGTTTTTGATCAGGTGATATGAGCAGATTTTGATTGATATCGCCAGAGGGGACGAGCCGGAGCCGGAGGGCGAACGGGCCGGAGCCGCCACCGAAGATCCCATCACTCCTCCCAACGGCCCGCACTTCGAGAACGTCACCCGATCGACACGCCCGCCCCCTCCTTATGCGCCACCCCTCCACCGCCCTCTCCCCTTCCCCGCTTCCCACCCCTCCCCGCCCGACACCCGAAGCCGTCCCCACCCGCGGCCGGTTGGCTCCCAGTTGGGCTTAATGCCCCATTTGCCGTGCTTGTTGAAGCCAGTGAGTTGGCTCACTCCGGACGACCTACAGGCAACCCGGCCGGAACCTGTGCCCTCCCTTTGCCCCGCAAGCCAGTTGGGGATTGGCAGCAGCAAAGGATCAAGAGCCATATAGGCCTCAGACCAAGGTCAACAGGCATGTTGGGTGATTCCTGCACTTGTTCCGGACATGTGCTCTCGCATACGTTCCCGGCCTGTCGGGTGGACGCCGAATCCTGCCACCGCCCGTCGCACAGTCATCCACCCAACAAACTCGCAGGCAGGAGCGGGGGACCCAGGTAAGTCGCCGCACCGGTCACCACCGGAGCGGCTCGGGGTGAAGCCGTACCCGTCAGGGCACGGCCGGGCACCTCCCCGCCCGAACCCGACAGCTCACCTCGTAGGCGTAAGGAGAGGGACACCGCATGTCTGCCAACGGTCAGAACCGTCACGCCCGCACCAGCCGCCTCGCCCGCAAGCTCGCCGTGGCCGGCACCGGTGCCGCGGTGCTCGCGCTGCCGCTCATCGGCGCCACCACCGCTTCCGCGGCCACCCCGGCCGCCGCCACGACCGCCACCACGGCGGCCACGGCCTACCCGGACAACCTCGACGGCTGGATCCGCGAGTCGCTCGACATCATGGCCCAGCACGGCATCCCCGGGACCTACGAGGGCATTCACCGCAACATCATGCGTGAGTCCTCCGGCAACCCGCTCGCCATCAACAACTGGGACATCAACGCCATCAACGGCACCCCGTCCAAGGGCCTGCTCCAGGTGATCGACCCGACCTTCCAGGCGTACCACGTCGAGGGCACCTCCTGGGACCCGTACGACCCGGTCGCCAACATCACCGCCGCCTGCAACTACGCGGCCGACCGCTACGGCTCGATGGACAACGTCTTCAGCGCGTACTGAGCCGTACGCCGCCCGAACCTCGCCTAAGAGGTACCGAAGATCCGCTCGAGGACGACGGCCACGCCGTCGTCCTCGTTCGTCGTGGTGACCTCGTCGGCCACCGCCTTGAGTTCGGGGTGCGCGCCGGCCATGGCCACACCGTGGGCCGCCCACTGGAACATCGGGATGTCGTTGGGCATGTCCCCGAAGGCGATCGTCCGCCGCCGCTCCAGACCCAGGTGCTCGGCGGCCAGCGCCAGACCGGTGGCCTTGGTGATGCCGCAGGGCTGGAGCTCCACCGTGCCGGGCCCCGACATGGTGACCGTCGCGAGGGAACCGACCACCGCGCGAGCCGTCGCCGCCAGTTCGTCGTCGGTCAGCTCGGGGTGGCGCAGCAGCACCTTGCTGATCGGCCTGGACCACAGCTGCGCACGCTGCTCGACGCGCACCGCGGGCAGCGTCGGGTGGGGCATCAGGTAGTCCGGCTCGATGAGTGTCAGCCCGTCGACGCCGTCCTGGTCCACGGCCGCGTGCACCTGGCCCACCTCGGCCTCGATCTTGCCGAGCGCGGTCTCGGCCAGCTCCCGGTCCAGGGTGACCGACCACAGCATCCGGTGCGCGCCGGCGTCGTACACCTGCGCGCCCTGTCCGCACACCGCGAGCCCCGTGCAGCCGAGCCGGTCGAGCAGCGGGCGCACCCGGGGGGCCGGGCGCCCCGTCACCACCAGGTGCCGCGCACCCGCCCCGGCGGCCCGCGCCAGCGCGGCCAGCGACCGGTCGGAGACGGTGTCGTCGCCTCGGAGCAGCGTGCCGTCCAGGTCGGTGGCGACGAGTGAATACGCGGTGCGGTCCATGATCAGAGAATACGGACACCGCACCCGTCCGACTCACCCGTGACCGCTTCCGAGCGAGGGCGTAGCGAGTGCGCTCGAACCCGCACGGCGTTGCACGACGACGCCCGAGGATGTCCGAAACCTGATACATCATCGGCTAAAGCCCGTTCAGGGCCTGTGCACCGGTTGGCGGCGGCATCGCACGCTACCTGCCCGCCGGGTGCTCCCCGTGGTGCCTTCCGCCCCCGAACCCGGACCGGGCGCCGCCGCCTTCGGCGGTACTGCCCAAGAGCGGCACGTCACCCGTAACGTGTGGCCGGACCGCGTGCGTCACGTGACGCACCCCGATCACGTGACACAACGGCACACCCGGCACACCTGACACACCCGGCACACTTGACACACCCAGTACAGCCGCCGTCACGCAACGGCACACACGGCGCGCACGGCGCACATGGCGAGCACGAAAGCGAGGCAGCACCCGATGCCCCCCTTCGATGTCCCCGAGGGCGACCCCTTCGGCCCGCACAACCTTCCGTACGGCGTGTTCTCGATCCCCGGCTCGCTCGACCGGACGGACCGGACGGTGGGCGTCCGGCTGGGCGACCACGTCCTCGACGCGGGGGCGGCGGCCCACGCGCTCGGCTCGCCGTACGCGGCCCTCCTCGCGCAGCCCACCCTCAACCCGCTGCTGGCGGCCGGGCGCACGGCGTGGTCGGACGTGCGGCGCGCGCTGACGGCGTGGGTGACGGTCCCCTCCCACCGCGAGACCCTGGAGCCGTTCTTCCACCCGCTGTCGTCGGTGACCCTGCACCTGCCCTTCGAGGTCGCCGACTACGTCGACTTCTACGCCTCCGAGAACCACGCCCGCAACGTCGGCCAGATCTTCCGCCCCGACGCCGCCGACTCCCTCACCCCGAACTGGAAGCACCTCCCGATCGGCTACCACGGCCGCTCCGGCACGGTCGTCGTCTCGGGCACGGACGTCGTGCGCCCGTCGGGGCAGCGCAAGCCCCCGGCCGACGCCGCACCCGTCTTCGGCCCGTCCGTCCGGCTCGACATCGAGGCGGAGGTCGGCTTCGTCGTGGGTGTGCCGTCCGAACTGGGCAGTCCGGTCGCGCTCGGCGACTTCCGCGAGCACGTCTTCGGGCTCTGCCTGCTCAACGACTGGTCCGCGCGGGACGTCCAGGCCTGGGAGTACGTCCCCCTCGGTCCGTTCCTCGGCAAGTCCTTCACCACGTCGGTGTCGGCGTGGATCACCCCGCTGGACGCGCTGGAGGAGGCCCGGGTGGCGCCGCCCGAGCGCACGCACGAGCTGCTGCCCTACCTGGACGACACGAACACCGACCAGGACGATCCCGGCGGCTACGACCTGCGGATCTCCGTCGCCGTCAACGGCCACGTCGTCTCCGAGCCGCCGTTCTCCACCATGTACTGGACGGCCGCCCAGCAGTTGGCCCACATGACGGTCAACGGAGCCTCGCTGCGCACCGGCGACCTCTACGGCTCGGGCACGGTGAGCGGGCCCACCGAGCGGGAGCGGGGGTCGCTGCTCGAACTGACCTGGAACGGCCGCGACCCGCTGGAACTCCCCGACGGCAAGCGGACGTTCCTGGAGGACGGCGACGTGGTGACCCTGTCGGCCTGGGCCCCGGGCCCGGACGGTGTCCGGGTGGGGCTGGGAGAGGTGACCGGGCGAGTGGTCGGCCGGGGGGTCGGGCAGGGCGTCTGACGGTACGCGCGCGACGCCACGGCCGAGGGGGTGCGGGGCCTGTACGCCCGAGGCCCCTACGCCCGAGGTCTGTACGCTCAACGTCCGTACGCCCTCAGTCCGTAAGCCCGAGGTCCGTACGCCCGCGGTCCGTACGCCCAGGTTCTGGAATCGGTGTCCGCCGACACCTGACTCGCACCGCCCGGCCCCGTCATACTGGCGTCGGGCGGTGTGCGCGCGCACGGCCCGGCCCAGCACCACCCCTGTACGGCCAGCACCACCCCTTGTACGGCCAGCACCACCCATGTACGGCCAGATCCGCCCATCCTTCGACCAGGATCCGGAGCCAGTGGCATGACCGTCTGCCTGCTCCTGCTGTTCGTCGTCGCCGTGACCGCCGCGGTGCCGGTGCCCCGCGCGCTGACCCGTTCCGCGTGGCCGGAGCGGGATCCCGTGGTCGGGCTGTGGGTGTGGCAGTGCCTGGTCGCGACGGTGCTGCTGTGCTGCCTGACGGCACTCGCCCTCGGCGCCACCGCCGTCTTCGGGACCGTCCGCGCCCAGCTCTTCGCCCCGGCGCCACCCGCGGTGACCGCGGCGTACAACCTCTCCGCCGGCCCGGTCTGGGCGGCCGCCCTCACCCTGCTGCTGGCGGCCGGCGCGGCCTGGACGACCGCGATGCTCGCCCGCGAGCTGGTCGAGGCCCGCCGGCGGCGCGCCCGGTCCCGCGCCCACCTGCGCGAGCGCGCCCCCGACCTGCCCGCCGGGCTCCCGGCGGCCCGTGGTCCGCTGCTGGTCCTGGAGGACGAGTACCCGGACGCCTGGTGGATGCCCGGCAGCCCGCCCCAGCTGATCGTCACCACCGGTGCCCTGCACCGCCTCACCGACCATCAGCTGGACGCCGTGCTCACCCACGAGCGCGGCCACGCCCGGGCCCGCCACGACTGGCTGCTGCACCTGTCGACCGCCCTGGCCACCGGTTTCCCGAGCGTGCCGCTCTTCGCCCACTTCTGCGACCAGACCCACCGGCTGGTCGAGCTCTCGGCCGACGACACCGCCTCCCGCCGCTGCGGCCACCTGACCACCGCGCTGGCCCTGATCGAGCTGAACCAGCACCGCGGTGTCCTCTCCTGCGCCTCCAGCCACCGCCTCCTCGGCGAACGCGTCGACCGCCTCCTGGAACCCCGCCCTCGCCTGCCGCGCCGCCACCGGGCCCTGACCACGGCAACGGCTGCCCTGGTCCCGCTCATCCCCCTCCTCATCACCTTCGCCCCGGGCCTGACCGCCCTGGCCTAGCCGCACCCCCACGACCGGGCCCACCCCGCACACGCCGGCGCACCCTGGTGGCAGAACTCCCCCACCCGCCGCAGAAACCCCAGCTCACCCCCACGACCGGCGGAGCTCCCGGTGGCGCAACATTCCAGCAACACCACTAATCCGACCGGATAGGTATGGTTCCAGCCATGCCGCCCACCGACCGCATCCGAGACCACGCCGGCCAGGGCGCGACCACCGTCGCAGCCCACCGCACGCGGCGCCGGCTGCGCGCCGACCGGGCCCGGCAACTCGCCGACCTGCTCCGCCGCCAGCTCCTCGACGACGCCTTCACCGACGGCACCCTCCCCCACGAGGCCACCCTCGCCGCCGACTACGACACCACCCGCAACACCGTCCGCCAGGCGCTCGACCTCCTGCGCGCCGAAGGCCTCGTGGCCCGGCAGCCCGGCATCGGCACGGTGGTCGTGGCCCGCAAGTACGCCCACGGGCTGGACCGCCTGATGGGCCTCGCCGAGACCCTGCACGAACACGGCCGCGTCACCAACGAGGTCCGCACCACGGTCCCCGTCCCGGCTCCCGCCCCGGTCGCCGAACGCCTCCGCGTCCCACCCGGCGCCGACGTCCTGTACATCGAGCGCCTGCGCCGCCTGAACGGCGTCCCCCTCTCCCTGGACCTCACCTACCTCCCCCTCGACATCGGCACCGCCCTGCTCGGCGCCGACCTGGAGAACACCGACGTCTTCCGGCTCCTGGAATCCGTCACCGGCCGGCCCCTCGGCCACGCCGAGATCACCCTGGAGGCCGTCACCGCCGACGCGCACTCCGCCGCCGTGCTGGAGGCCCCGCGCGGCACGGCGGTCCTCATGCTGGAACGGCTCACCCATCTCGCCGACGGCCGCCCCGTCGACCTGGAGTTCGTCCGCTTCCGCGGCGACCGCATCGCGATGAGCGGCCTGCTGCACCGTTCCCTGTAATCCCCCTCACCACCCTTTCGCGCACCCTCCCTGGAGACAGCCATGCCTTTGGCGCCCCAGCGGGCCGACGTGCCCGTGACCATCGACGAGTCGAAGTGCATCGAAGGCTGCACGCTCTGCGTGGACATGTGCCCGCTGGACTCCCTCGCCATCGACGAGCGCAACGGCAAGGCGTACATGCACGTCGACGAGTGCTGGTACTGCGGCCCGTGTGCCGCCCGCTGCCCCACCGGGGCGGTCACGGTCAACATGCCCTACCTGCTCCGGTGAGAGGCCGACTCCCCATGAAACCGAAACGCACCACGCTCCCCCTGCCTGCCATTCCCGCCCTGCCCGCCACCGCTGCCTCCGTGGCCCTGCTCCTCTCCGTCACCGCCTGCGGCGGCGACGCCTCCGCCGGCGGGGACGGCTCCACGGTCACCGTGACCGTCGGCTACCAGTCGAGGACGATCAACACGGTCACCGCCGGCACCCTGCTGCGCTCCCTCGGCTACTTCGAGAAGCAGCTCAACTCCCTCGGCGACGGCGTCACCTACAAGGTCGACTGGCAGGACTACGCGACCGGCGCGCCCATCACCGCCCAGATGACCGCCGGGAAGATCGACATCGGCTCGATGGGCGACTTCCCCCTGCTCATCAACGCGGCCCGCGGCAAGCAGCTCGGCAAGCCGACCCGCCTGGTCTCGGTCACCGGCTACAACCTCCGCGGCGGCCTCAACACCATCGTCGTCGCACCCGGTTCCTCCCTCGCCTCCCTGAAGGACCTCAAGGGCAAGAAGGTCTCGACCAGCGTCGGTTCGGCCGCCGACGGCACCCTCGTACGCGCCCTGCAACGCGCCGGCCTCGACCCCGCCGAGGACATCGAGAAGCTCAACCAGCAGCCCGCGGTGGGCGCCTCGGCCCTGGACTCGGGGAGCGCGGACGCCCTGTCGCAGTTCGTCGCCTGGCCCGGCCTGCTCGCCCACCAGGGCAAGGCCAAGGCGCTGTACGACGGTGCGCGGCTGAACCTGCCCACGTTCCACGGCGTCACCGCCGCCGAGGACTTCGCGAAGGAGCGCCCCGCCGTACTGGAGGCCTTCCTGAAGGCTCAGACGCAGGCGACCGACTACCTCGACGCGCACCCCGTGGCCGCCGCCGAGAAGGTCGCGAAGGCCACCGGTCTGCCCGCGGAGGCCGTCTACCTCTACAACGGCGCCCAGGGCATCGCCACCTTCGACCCGGCGATCAAGCCGCAGCTCGTCGCGGCCCTCAAGGAGGACGTCTCGATCCTCAAGGACGCGAAGCTCACCGGCGACGTGGACGTGGACGCCTTCGTCGACGACCGGTACGTGAAGAAGGCGCTCGGCCCGGCCGGGTACGCCGAGCGGCTCGCCTCCACGCCCCCGGAACCGGCCGGCGAGGTCTGGCCCAAGGGTGCGCAAAAGACCCTGGCCTTCTCCTCCCCCACGGCGCTGCTGCAACACGTGGCCGGACATCGCGAGGAGATCCGCGCCGCGTACGTCCCCGACACCACCACCGGCACCCTGTGGTTCGCCGACCGGGCGGTGTGGGTGGCCGACGGCGGTGACCTGCTGCCCTTCGTCACACCGGAGACCGCGCAGGCGTACGTCGCCGGACACGGCGGAGCGCGCGTCGTCCCGTACGCCGAGGCACTGGAGCGGGCCTCGTGAACCGCTCCGCCCGATACGCGCTGCGGATCGCCTCGCTCGCGCTGGCCCTCGGCCTGTGGCAGCTGCTGACCAGCCGGGACGTCGACCTGTGGCTGCGCTTCTCGCAGTTCCCGACCGTCACCGACGTGGCCCGCACCTTCGCCGACCGGCTGGCGGGGCCCGACTACTGGACGGACCTCACCGACAGCCTGACCCGCATCCTCACCGGCTTCGTGCTCGCCGCCGTCCTGGGCGTGGCCACCGGTGTGCTCGTGGCCCGCTCGCGGCTGGCCGAGGACCTGCTCGGCCCGGTCCTCGAGGTGATCCGGCCCATTCCCGCAATCGCCCTCGTCCCCGTGGCGATCCTCCTGTTCCCCTCCAACGAGCAGGGCATCGTCTTCATCACCTGCACCGCCGCCTTCTTCCCCGTGCTGGTCTCCACCCGGCACGCGGTACGCGCGCTGGCGCCCGTGTGGGAGGAGGCGGTCCGCACCATGGGCGGCGGCCGGTGGCGGGTCCTCGGCTCGGTGGTCCTGCCGGGCGCGCTGCCCGGTGTCTTCGGTGGGCTGTCGGTCGGCATCGGCGTCTCGTGGATCTGTGTGATCTCCGCCGAGATGATCTCCGGCCAGTACGGCGTGGGGTACCGCACCTGGCAGGACTACACGGTCGTCGACTACCCGGGCGTCTTCGTCGGCATGGTCACCATCGGCGTGCTCGGCTGGCTGACCTCCACGGCCGTGGAACTGCTGGGCCGCCGCCTGACCCGCTGGCTGCCCCGCACCGCGCAGGGCACCGCCGCCCGCTCGAAGACCTCGCGGTCCGGGGCGGCTCCCCCGCCCGCCGGCACCTCCGCCGCACGCAAGGACACCCGCGCCCGTCCCGAGGAGGCACGCGATGAGCACCTCGTCCGAGACTGAGACCGAGAACGAGACCGCGACCCGGACAGCAACCGCGACCGCAAGGGAGCCCGGGGCGGCTCTCCGCGGCACCCGGCTCACCCTGCGCGGCGCCACCCTCGGCCGCCCGGACGCCGCCGCGGTGAGCGGTGTGGACGTCGACGTCGCCCCCGGCGAGATCCTCACCGTGGTCGGGCCCTCGGGCTGCGGCAAGTCGACGCTGCTGCGCACGCTGGCCGGCCTGCTGCCGCCGCTGGGCGGGACGGCGGAACAGGACGGGCGCCCCATCGACGGCCCGGGGGCGGACCGCGCACTGGTCTTCCAGGAGGACGCCCTCCTGCCCTGGCGCACCCTGCGCGCCAACGTCGAACTCCCGCTCGCCGTCCAGGGCCTGCCCCGCACCGAACGCCGGGACCAGGCGACGGCCTGGCTGGAACGGGTCGGACTCGCCGCCCAGGCCCGGCACTTGCCGCACCGCGTCTCCGGGGGACAGCGCCAGCGCGCCCAGCTGGCCCGCGCGCTGGCCGGGCGTCCCCGTGCCGTCCTGATGGACGAGCCCTTCGGCGCCCTCGACGCCCAGACCCGCGCCGGCATGCAGGACCTGCTGGTGGAGGTACTGAACGGCACGGGAGCCACCGTCGTCTTCGTCACCCACGACGTGGACGAGGCCCTGTACCTCGGCGACCGCGTCGCCCTGCTCGGCACCGGCCGCCTGACCGGCGTGCGTGACGTGCCCCGCCCCCGGGACCGCACCGCACACGACGACCCGGCCCGCACGGCGCTGCGGCGCGACGTCCTGACATCCCTCGGCACCTGAAAGGCCCCCTGGTGGAGATCCCCGCCCTCACCGACGCCGAAGAACTCTCCTGCGACGTACTCGTCGTCGGCGGCGGCACCGCCGGCACCATGGCCGCGCTGACCGCCGCCGAGCACGGCGCGAACGTACTGCTGCTGGAGAAGGCCCACGTCCGCCACTCCGGGGCCCTCGCCATGGGCATGGACGGCGTCAACAACGCCGTCGTCCCCGGCCGCGCCGAACCCGACGACTACGTCGCCGAGATCACCCGAGCCAACGACGGCATCGTCGACCAGTCCACCGTCCGCCAGACCGCCACCCGCGGCTTCGCCATGGTCCAGCGGCTGGAGTCGTACGGGGTGAAGTTCGAGAAGGACGAGCACGGCGACTACGCCGTCCGCCAGGTGCACCGGTCCGGCTCCTACGTGCTGCCGATGCCCGAGGGCAAGGACGTCAAGAAGGTCCTGTACCGGCAACTGCGGCGGCGCGAGATGCGCGAGCGCATCCGCATCGAGAACCGCGTGATGCCGGTGCGGGTCCTGACGGCGGAGGGCCGGGCAGTGGGTGCGGCGGGCTTCAACACCCGTACCGGGCGGTTCGTGACCGTCCGCGCGGGTGCCGTGGTCCTCGCCACCGGCGCCGCCGGCCGGCTCGGTCTGCCGGCCTCCGGCTACCTCTACGGCACCTACGAGAACCCCACCAACGCCGGCGACGGCTACTCCATGGCCTACCACGCCGGCGCCGAGCTGACCGGCATCGAGTGCTTCCAGATCAACCCGCTGATCAAGGACTACAACGGCCCGGCGTGCGCCTACGTCGCCAACCCCTTCGGCGGCTACCAGGTCAACCGGCACGGCGAGCGCTTCGTCGACTCCGACTACTGGTCGGGCCAGATGATGGCCGAGTTCGCCGCGGAGGTCGCCAGCGACCGGGGTCCGGTGTACCTGAAGCTCAGCCACCTCCCGGAGGAGTCGGTCTCCGCCCTGGAGTCCATCCTGCACTCCACGGAGCGGCCGACGCGCGGCACCTTCCACGCGGGCCGCGGGCACGACTACCGCACCCACGACGTCGAGATGCACATCTCCGAGATCGGGCTGTGCGGCGGCCACTCCGCCTCGGGCGTCCGCGTCGACGACCACGCCCGCACCACCGTCCCCCGCCTCTACGCCGCCGGTGACCTGGCCTGCGTGCCGCACAACTACATGATCGGCGCGTTCGTCTTCGGCGATCTGGCGGGCGCGGACGCCGCCCAGTACACGGCCTACGCGGGTGAACTGCCGCCGGAGCAGCTGCGCGAGGCGCACGAGCTGGTCTACCGCCCGCTGCGCAACCCCGACGGGCCGCCGCAGCCCCAGGTCGAGTACAAGCTGCGGCGCTTCGTCAACGACTACGTGGCGCCGCCGAAGTCCGGTGCCCGGCTGTCGCTCGCCCTGGAGTCCTTCGAGCGGATGCGCACGGACATCGCGGCGATGGGCGCCCGCACCCCGCACGAGCTGATGCGCTGCGCCGAGGTCACCTTCATCCGCGACTGCGCGGAGATGGCCGCCCGCTCCTCCCTTGCCCGCACGGAATCCCGCTGGGGCCTGTACCACGAGCGCGTCGACATCCCCGAGCGCGACGACGCGTCCTGGTTCCACCACCTCGACCTGCACAAGTCCCCCTCCGGTGCGATGGAGTTCACGGCACGTCCCGTGGCTCCCTACCTGGTTCCCATCGACGAGTTCACGCCGGTCGGCGGCCCCTCCCGGCACCTCGGCGAGGTGCATCCGGAGCAGGTGGCGACAGCCGGGGACCGCGATGCCGCGCCCCTCGCCACCGGGGGCCGCCCCACGGCCACCGCGGTCACCGCAGCCGCCGAACCCGGCGCCGCCGGAACCCCCAGGCTGCTGGAACTGCTCGCCCTGGCCGAGAACGAACCCGACCTCGCCGCCCTCCGTCCGTACCTGTCCGACCCCGCACCGGGCGTCCGGCGCACGGCGGTCAGCGTGCTCACCGAGACCGTCCCGGCCGGTACCGGCCCGGCGCTCGCCGCCGCCCTGTCCGATCCCGACGGCGAAGTGCGCGCCGCCGCGGCCGCCTCCCTGCGTGAACTGGCCGAGACGCTGACGCCCGAACCCGCCCTGGGCGAGCCCCTCGCCGAGGCCCTGGCCCGGACCGACCCCGTCGTCCGCGCCACCGCACTCGACCTGCTGCGCATCCTGCGGCTGGGCCACGCCGACACGTTCGCCGCCGCTCTCCGCGACCCCGACGCCACGGTGCGCATCGAGGCGGTGCGCGGGCTGGTGTCGCTGGACGCCGCGGAGTCGCTCTCCCCGGCCGCCGGTGATCCGTCCCGCGAGGTGCGGGTCGCGGTCGCCAAGGCGCTGGGGACGCTGCGGTCGGCGCCCCGCACCGGCGGGGCCCTCGACCGGCTCACCGAGGACCCCGACGTCCTGGTCCGCGGCGCCGCCCTCGCGGCCCTGGCGGACACGGGCTGCCCGGCTCACCTGGCGGCCCGTGCGGTCACCGCGCTGTCCGACCCCGCCTGGCAGGTACGGGCGGGCGCGGCCACCGCGCTGTCCGCCGCCGGGTCCGACCGCGCCGTCCCCGTCCTCGCCAAGGCCCTCGCCGACCGGAACGCCGACGTCCGCAAGGCGGCCGTCCTCGCCCTGACCCGGCACACGGCCACCACCGAGGACGCCCGGACGGCACTCGCGACGGCCACGGGCGACACGGACGCCGACGTCAGGGCGTACGCGACCCGTGCGCTGTGACGCGCGGCGGGCGCGAGGCTCCGCCCACCCCTATATCCAGTCGTCGGGCTCGGGCTCGGGCTCCGGCTCGTGCTCGGGCCAGTCGACCGCGCCGGCCCGCGCACCCGAACCGGTTCCCGGTCCGTCCGACGGGGCGGGCGGGGGCGCCGGGGCCGAGCCCGGTCCCTCCAGTCCGGCCAGCGCCTCGACCACGCCCTCCCCGTACGTCGCCAGCTTCTTCTCACCGACCCCGCTGATGCCCCCGAGCTGGCCGACCGAGGTGGGCCACACGGTGACGATCTCCCGCAGGGTGGCGTCGTGGAAGATGACGTACGCCGGGACGCCCTGCTCGCGGGCCTGTTCCGCGCGCCAGGCGCGCAGTGCCTCGAAGGCGGGGACCAGCTCCTGGGGCAGCTCGGCGGCGGCCGCCTTCGCCTTGCGCTCGCCGCGTCCGCCGCCCGCCGACTTGGCCGCGGCGGGCTTCTTGGGCTCCTTGCGCAGCGGCACCTCCCGCTCCCGCCGCAGGACCTCACCACTGGTGTCGGTCAGCACCAGCGTGCCGTACTCCCCCTCGACCGCGAGCAGGCCCTGGGCCAGCAGCTGCCGGGCGACACCCCGCCACTCGCCCTCGGTCAGCTCCTCGCCGATGCCGAACACGGAGAGCTGGTCGTGATCGAACTGGATCACCTTGGCGGTGCGCTTGCCCAGCAGGATGTCGATGATCTGCCCGGCGCCGAACTTCTGCCCCCGCTCGCGCTTCAGCCGCACCACCGTCGACAGCACCTTCTGCGCCGCCACCGTGCCGTCCCAGGTCTCGGGCGGGGTCAGGCAGGTGTCGCAGTTGCCGCAGGCGGACCCGTCCGGGTCCTGACCGAAGTAGGCGAGGAGCTGACCCCGGCGGCACCGGGCGGTCTCGCACAGGGCGAGCATGGCGTCCAGGTGGGACTGGGCCCGGCGGCGGAACGCCTCGTCGCCCTCGCCGGACTGGATCAGCTTGCGCTGCTGTATGACGTCGTTGAGGCCGTACGCCATCCAGGCCGTGGAGGGCAGGCCGTCCCGCCCCGCGCGGCCGGTCTCCTGGTAGTAGCCCTCGACCGACTTCGGCAGGTCGAGGTGGGCGACGAACCGCACGTCCGGCTTGTCGATGCCCATGCCGAAGGCGATGGTGGCCACGACCACCAGGCCCTCCTCGCGCAGGAACCGCGACTGGTGCGCCGAGCGGGTGCCCGCGTCCAGTCCCGCGTGGTACGGCACCGCCTCGACGCCGTTGCGCGACAGGAACTCAGCGGTCTTCTCGACCGAGTTGCGCGAGAGGCAGTAGACGATGCCCGCGTCGCCGGGGTGCTCCTCGCGCAGGAAGCCCAGGAGCTGCTTCTTGGGGTCGGACTTCGGCACGATCCGGTACTGGATGTTGGGGCGGTCGAAGCTGGCCACGAAGTGCCGCGCCGCCGGCATGTGCAGCCGCTCGGTGATCTCGCGGTGGGTGGCGTCGGTGGCCGTCGCGGTGAGCGCGAGCCTGGGCACGTCCGGCCAGCGCTCGCCCAGCAGCGACAGGGCGAGGTAGTCGGGCCGGAAGTCGTGGCCCCACTGCGAGACGCAGTGCGCCTCGTCGATGGCGAAGAGGGAGATCTTGCCGCGGGAGAGCAGGTCGAGGGTGCTGTCCAGGCGCAGCCGCTCGGGAGCCAGGTACAGCAGGTCCAGCTCCCCGGCGAGGAACTCGGCCTCGGTCACGCGCCGCTCGTCGAAGTCCTGCGTGGAGTTCATGAACCCGGCCCGCACGCCGAGCGCCCGCAGCGCGTCGACCTGGTCCTGCATCAGCGCGATCAGCGGCGAGACCACGATGCCCGTGCCGGGCCTGACCAGGGACGGGATCTGGTAGCACAGCGACTTCCCGCCGCCGGTCGGCATGAGCACCACGGCGTCACCGCCGGCGATCACGTGCTCGACGATCGCCTCCTGCTCGCCGCGGAAGGCGTCGTATCCGAAGACCCGGTGCAGGGTGGCCAGCGCCTCGCTGTCCCCGTCCCTCACCTGCGCCGTCTCTGCCATCTCGCCGATCACGCCCGTCCCGCCCATCGTCTCGTCCCCCGTACGTACTGCCTCGCCCGTCCGGTCTGTCCGGTCCATCTGGTCCGTCCTGCCCCGACCACTGCCTCAACGATAGGGGTCCGCACCGACAGCCCGGGAGTTATCCACAGGCTCCACCCCTCACGGAAAGCTACGAGCCGACAACCTGCTGCACTGTCCGCCTCCTATCAGCAAGGACGAGTGAGATTGGCGCCCGAAGCCCCGCCCTTTGAATGGCCGGTGCCTCCCGATGGCGGCTGGACCGCTGACGACCTGGACCGCCTTCCCGGCCTGCCCTGCACACGCAACTTGTCGACGCGGCACTCGTCTTCCCCTGCCCGCAGTCGGCCTTTCACGAGCGGGCCACGAGCTTCTTCGGACGGCAGCTCTCCACAGCCGCCGTACAAGGGCTCGACGTTCTGTGCAGGTTCAGCATCGACGTGGACCGGCAGAACCGGTTGGAGGCTGACCTGATCGTCCTGCGGGAAGCGGGATTGACGTGCCTCGAACAGACCCGTGTACCTGCGACCGAGGTCATGCTGGCGGTGGAGGTCACCTCGCCGGACTCCGTCTCCCGCGACCGCGAGACCAAGCCCCTGAAGTACGCCCGGGCGGGCATCGCCCACTACTGGAGGGTGGAGAACGAGAAGGGCCTCGCCGTCGTCCACGCCTTCGAGCTGGAGCCCACCACCGGCGCCTACACCAGCGTCGGCATCTTCAGGGAGCGCATGAAGGTGAGTGCGCCCTTCCCGATGGATCTGGACCTGACCGCCATCAAGCCGCGCCGCGTCGGCGAGTAGCCCGGCACACACGGCTGTGGTCCGGCACCCCTGCGCAGAGGTGCCGGACCACAGCCGTGAAGCCACAAAGCCGCAAGCGCCGCGTCAGCGCACGAACACCCCCGCCTGACCCGCCAGGTCCAGGAAGTACTGGGGCGCCACGCCGAGCACCACCGTGACGGCCACGCCCACGGCGATCGCCGTCATCGTCAGTGGTGACGGCACCGCGACCGTCGGGCCCTCGGGGCGGGGCTCGCTGAAGAACATCAGCACGATCACCCGGATGTAGAAGAAGGCGGCGATCGCCGACGAGATCACACCGATCACGACCAGCGGGGCCGCACCGCCCTCCGCCGCCGCCTTGAACACGGCGAACTTCCCGGAGAAACCGGAGGTCAGCGGGATACCGGCGAAGGCCAGCAGGAACACCGCGAAGACCGCCGCCACCAGCGGCGACCTCCGGCCCAGCCCGGCCCACTTCGACAGGTGCGTCGCCTCGCCGCCCGCGTCGCGGACCAGCGTG
Organism: Streptomyces rubrogriseus; assembly: GCF_027947575.1. Lineage (NCBI taxonomy): Bacteria > Bacillati > Actinomycetota > Actinomycetes > Kitasatosporales > Streptomycetaceae > Streptomyces > Streptomyces rubrogriseus. Next base: position 7,743,939 of record NZ_CP116256.1, read on the forward strand.
ACGACCGCGAAGGCGCCGATCGTCACGAAGGAGTACGCGGCCAGGTAGAAGAGGACGGACGAGATGCCCTCCGGCGTGGTCGCGATGACACCGGCGAGGATGAAGCCCGCGTGCGCGATCGACGAGTACGCCAGCAGCCGCTTGATGTCGGTCTGCGTGATCGCGACGATCGCGCCGGCCAGCATCGTGACGATCGCCACGCCCCACATCACCGGCCGCCAGTCCCAACGCAGGCCGGGCAGGACGACGTACAGGATGCGGAGCAGGGCGCCGAAGGCGGCCACCTTGGTCGCCGCCGCCATGAAGCCGGTCACCGGCGTCGGCGCACCCTGGTACACGTCCGGCGTCCACATGTGGAACGGCACCGCGCCCACCTTGAACAGCAGGCCCATGACGACCAGCGCGGAGCCGACGAGCAGCAGCGCGTCGTTGCCCATGGTGTCGGCGAGCGCCGGGCTGACGTTCTGGACGGTGCCGTCGACGACCTGGGCGATCGTGCCGTACGACATGGAGCCCGCGTAGCCGTAGAGCAGGGCGATGCCGAACAGGGTGAACGCGGAGGCGAAGGCGCCGAGCAGGAAGTACTTGACCGCCGCCTCCTGCGACATGAGCCGCTTGCGGCGGGCCAGCGCGCACAGCAGGTACAGCGGGAGGGAGAAGACCTCCAGCGCCACGAAGAGCGTCAGCAGGTCGTTGGCCGCCGGGAAGACCAGCATGCCGGCGACGGCGAAGAGCAGGAGCGGGAAGACCTCCGTCGTGGTGAAGCCGGCCTTGACCGCCTTCTGCTCGCTCTCACTGCCGGGTACGGCGGCCGCCTGCGCGGCGAAGGAGTCGACGCGGTTGCCGTGCTGCTCCGGGTCGAGGCGCCGCTCGGCGAAGGTGAACAGGCCGACCAGGCTGGTCAGCAGGATGGTGCCCTGCAGGAACAGGGCCGGTCCGTCGACGGCGACGGCGCCCATCGCCGCGATCCCGGCCTTGGTCGTGCCGTACCCGCCCGCCGCGAGCGCGACGATCGCCGCGAACGCCGCGACCAGGGCGACGGCGGACACGAACATCTGCGCGTAGTAGCGGGACCTGCGCGGCACGAAGGCCTCGATCAGGATTCCGATGATCGCCGCGCCGAGGACGATGAGGACGGGCGACAACTGCCCGTACTCGATCTTCGGTGCGTCGATCTTGGCGATCGGGTCGGCCGCCGTCGCCGCCGTTGTCCACAGGCTGTGGACGGCTGATGCGCTCACTTGGCCGCCTCCACCTCAGGCTGGGGGTCCGTCTTGTGTACGTCGGACATGGTCTGCTCCACCGCCGGGTTGACGATGTCCGTCACGGGCTTCGGGAAGACGCCCAGGAAGATCAGCAGCGCCACCAGCGGTGCCACCACCACCAGCTCGCGCACCCGCAGGTCGGGCATCCCGTTCACCTCGGCCTTCACCGGGCCCGTCATCGTCCGCTGGTAGAGGACGAGGGTGTAGAGCGCGGCGAGGACGATGCCGAGGGTGGCGATGATGCCGATCACCGGATAGCGGGTGAACGTGCCGACCAGGACCAGGAACTCACTGACGAAGGGCGCGAGGCCCGGCAGGGAGAGGGTCGCGAGGCCGCCGATCAGGAAGGTGCCGGCCAGGATCGGGGCGACCTTCTGCACTCCGCCGAAGTCGGCGATGAGCCGCGAGCCGCGCCGCGAGATCAGGAACCCGGCGATCAGCATCAGCACGGCGGTCGAGATGCCGTGGTTGACCATGTACAGCGTGGCGCCGGACTGGCCCTGGCTGGTCATCGCGAAGATGCCCATGATGATGAAGCCGAAGTGCGAGATCGACGCGTAGGCGATCAGCCGCTTGATGTCGCGCTGGCCGACCGCGAGCAGCGCGCCGTAGATGATGCTGATGACCGCCAGGACCAGGATGACCGGCGTCGCCCACTTGCTGGCCTCCGGGAAGAGCTGGAGGCAGAAGCGGAGCATCGCGAAGGTGCCGACCTTGTCGACGACCGCCGTGATGAGCACGGCGACGGGAGCGGTCGACTCCCCCATGGCGTTGGGCAGCCAGGTGTGCAGCGGGAACAGCGGCGCCTTCACCGCGAAGGCGAAGAAGAAGCCGAGGAACAGCCAGCGCTCGGTGTTGGTCGCCATGTCCAGCGAGCCGTTGGCCCGCGCCTCGGCGATCTCGGTGAGCGAGAAGTTCCCGGCGACCACGTACAGGCCGATCACCGCGGCCAGCATGATCAGGCCGCCGGCCAGGTTGTAGAGGAGGAACTTCACCGCGGCGTACGACCGCTGGGTCGCCGCCGTCTTCTCACCGTGCTCGTGCGCCCGGTCCCCGAAGCCGCCGATCAGGAAGTACAGCGGGATCAGCATGGCTTCGAAGAAGATGTAGAAGAGGAAGACGTCGGTGGCCTCGAAGGAGATGATCACCATCGCCTCGACGGCCAGGATCAGGGCGAAGAAGCCCTGTGTCGGCCGCCACCGGCTGCTGCCGGTCTCCAGCGGGTCGGCGTCGTGCCAGCCCGCGAGGATGATGAACGGGATCAGCAGGGCGGTCAGCGCGATCAGCGCCACCGCGATGCCGTCCACGCCCAGTTCGTACCGGACGCCGAAGTCCGCGATCCAGGAATGGGACTCGGTGAGCTGGTAGCGGTCGCCGTCGGGGTCGAAGCGGACCAGGACCGCGATCGCCAGCCCGAGCGTGGCCAGCGAGACCAGCAGCGCCAGCCACTTGGCCGCGGTGCGTTTCGCGGCCGGCACGGCTGCCGTGGCGATCGCCCCGACGGCCGGGAGGGCCGCCGTGACTGTCAGCAGGGGAAAGGACATCGGTATCAGACCGCCCTCATCAGCAGGGTCGCGGCGACGAGGAGTGCCGCACCGCCGAACATCGAGACCGCGTACGAGCGCGCGAAGCCGTTCTGCAGCTTGCGCATCCGCCCGGACAGGCCGCCGACCGAGGCCGCCGTCCCGTTGACGACTCCGTCGACCACGGTGTGGTCGACGTAGACCAGGGAGCGCGTCAGGTGCTCGCCGCCACGGACCAGGACGACGTGGTTGAAGTCGTCCTGGAGCAGGTCGCGCCGGGCCGCCCGGGTGAGCAGCGACCCGCGCGGGGCGACGGCCGGGACCGGACGGCGCCCGTACTGCGCCCAGGCGACGGCGACGCCGATGACCATGCAGGCCACCGTCGCCCCGGTGACCGCCCCGGCGCTGATCGGGGAGTCGCCGTGGCTGTGCCCGGTGATGGGCTCCAGCCAGTGCATGAAGCGGTCGCCGATGCTGAAGAAGGCACCGGCCCCGACCGACCCGACGGCCAGCACGATCATAGGAATCGTCATGAGACCCGGCGACTCGTGCGGGTGCGGCGGCTCGTACGCGCCGCGCGTCTCGGCGGCGGGCTCCACGTCGGGCTTGGCCGGCGACGGCGTCGGGGCGTTCCGCCAGCGCTCCTCGCCGAAGAACGTCATCAGCATCACGCGCGTCATGTAGTACGCGGTGATGGCCGCGCCCAGCAGGGCACAGGCGCCGAGGATCCAGCCCTCGGTGCCGCCCTTGGCGAACGCCGCCTCGATGATCTTGTCCTTGGAGAAGAAGCCGGACAGGCCCGGGAAGCCGATGATGGCGAGGTAGCCGAGGCCGAAGGTGACGAAGGTGACCGGCATGTACTTGCGCAATCCGCCGTAGCGGCGCATGTCGACCTCGTCGTTCATGCCGTGCATGACGGAGCCGGCGCCGAGGAACAGCCCGGCCTTGAAGAAGCCGTGCGTCACCAGGTGCATGATCGCGAAGACGTAGCCGATCGGGCCGAGGCCCGCGGCGAGCACCATGTAGCCGATCTGCGACATGGTCGAACCGGCCAGGGCCTTCTTGATGTCGTCCTTGGCACAACCGACGATCGCACCGAAGAGCAGCGTGACCGCGCCCACGATGGTGACCACCAGTTGCGCGTCGGGCGCGCCGTTGAAGATCGCGCCGGACCGGACGATCAGGTACACGCCCGCCGTCACCATGGTCGCGGCGTGGATGAGGGCCGAGACCGGGGTCGGGCCCTCCATCGCGTCGCCGAGCCAGGACTGCAGCGGCACCTGGGCGGACTTGCCGCAGGCGGCGAGCAGCAGCATCAGGGCGATCGCGGTGAGCTTGCCCTCGTCCGCCCCGGCCGCCAGTCCGGCCTCCCCGTGGCCGCCGAGCACCGGCCCGAAGGCGAAGGTGCCGAACCACAGGAACATCAGCATGATGCCGATGGACAGGCCCATGTCGCCGACGCGGTTGACCAGGAAGGCCTTCTTCGCGGCGGTGGCGGCGCTGGGCTTGTACTGCCAGAAGCCGATCAGCAGGTAGGAGGCGAGGCCGACGCCCTCCCAGCCGACGTACAGCAGCAGGTAGTTGTCGGCGAGGACGAGGATCAGCATCGCCGCGAGGAACAGGTTCAGGTAGCCGAAGAAGCGGCGGCGGCGCTCGTCGTGCTCCATGTACGCGACCGAGTACAGGTGGATGAGCGAGCCGACTCCGGTGATCAGCAGGACGAACGTCATCGACAGCTGGTCGAGCCGGAAGGCGACGTCGGCCTGGAACCCCTCCACCGGGATCCAGCTGAACAGGTGCTGCGTCAGGGTGCGGTCCTCGGCGCCGCTGCCGAGCAGGTCGGCGAAGAGGACGACGCCGATCACGAAGGACACGGCGGCCAGCAGCGTGCCGATCCAGTGGCCGACGCGGTCCAGCCGGCGTCCGCCGCACAGCAGGACGACCGCTCCTAGCAGGGGCGCCGCCACCAGCAGCGCAATCAGGTTCTCCACGTTTCAGCAGCCCCTCACAGCTTCATCAGGCTGGCGTCGTCGACCGAGGCCGAGTGGCGGGAACGGAACAGGGACACGATGATCGCGAGCCCGACCACGACCTCCGCGGCGGCGACGACCATCGTGAAGAAGGCGATGATCTGGCCGTCGAGGTTGCCGTGCATGCGGGAGAAGGCGACGAACGCGAGGTTGCAGGCGTTGAGCATCAGCTCGATGCACATGAAGACCACGATCGCGTTGCGCCGGATCAGCACGCCGGTGGCACCGATCGTGAACAGCAGGGCCGCGAGGTAGAGGTAGTTGACGGGGTTCACTTCGACGCCTCCTCGGACTGCTTGGAGTTGTCGGGGCCGACCGCCTTGCGTTCCAGCCGGTCCTCGGCCCGCTGCTCCAGCGCCTTCAGGTCGCCCAGCGCCTCCATCGACACGTCGCGGATCTGGCCCCGCTCGCGCAGCGTCTTGCTGACGGTCAGCTCGGAGGGGGTGCCGTCGGGGAGCAGCCCCGCGATGTCGACCGCGTTGTGCCGGGCGTACACGCCGGGTGCCGGCAGCGGCGGCAGGTGCTTGCCCTCGCGGATGCGCTGCTCGGACAGCTCGCGCTGGGTCCTGGCGCGCTCGGTGCGCTCGCGGTGGGTGAGCACCATGGCACCGACCGCCGCCGTGATGAGCAGGGCGCCGGTGATCTCGAAGGCGAAGACGTACTTGGTGAAGATGAGGGACGCGATGCCCTCCACGTTGCCGTTCGCGTTGGCCTGGGCGAGTCCGGTGAACTCGGAGACGGAGGCGTTGCCGATGCCGGCGATCAGCAGGATGCCGAAGCCGAGTCCGGACAGCAGGGCCAGCCAGCGCTGGCCCTTGATGGTCTCCTTCAGCGAGTCCGCCGCGGTGACGCCGACGAGCATCACCACGAACAGGAACAGCATCATGATGGCGCCGGTGTAGACGACGATCTGCACGATGCCGAGGAAGTAGGCGCCGTTGGCGAGGTAGAACACCGCCAGAATGATCATCGTCCCGGCGAGGCACAGCGCGCTGTGCACGGCCTTCTTCATGAAGACGGTGCACAGGGCGCCGATCACCGCGACCGTGCCGAGGATCCAGAACTGGACGGCCTCTCCGGTGGAGGTGCCGGCGGAGAGGGTCGCCGCGGCGGCGAGCTGCGCGCTCATCGGCGGATCACCTCCTCCGACGCCGGCTCGGTCGCGCCGAAGGTCGAGTCGCCCTCCTGGACGACTTCCCCCTTGGAGTGGGCGACCTGCTGGACCGTGCCGGGCGCGGCCTCGGTGACCAGGCCCCGGTAGTAGTCCTGCTCGTCGGTGCCCGGGTAGATGGCGTGCGGCGAGTCGACCATGCCCTCCTCGAGACCGGCGAGCAACTGGTCCTTGGTGAAGATGAGGTTGGCGCGGCTGGAGTCGGCCAGCTCGAACTCGTTGGTCATCGTCAGCGCGCGCGTGGGGCACGCCTCGATGCACAGGCCGCACAGGATGCAGCGGGCGTAGTTGATCTGGTAGACGCGGCCGTACCGCTCGCCCGGCGAGTAGCGCTCCTCGTCGGTGTTGTCCGCGCCCTCGACGTAGATGGCGTCGGCGGGACATGCCCAGGCGCACAGCTCGCAGCCGACGCACTTCTCCAGACCATCCGGATGGCGGTTGAGCTGGTGCCGTCCGTGGAAGCGCGGAGCGGTGGTCTTCTGCTGCTCCGGGTACTGCTCGGTCAGCCGCTTCTTGAACATGGCCTTGAAGGTCACGCCGAAGCCGGCCACGGGGTTCATGAATCCGGGGTCGGTCCCCTTGTGATCCACGTGTTCCGTGTTGTCCCTGTGTTCTTCGCGTTCCTCAGCCATCGGACGCCTCCTTTCCATCCGTAGGTCCGCCCGCAGGTCCGTCACTGTGAGTATCGGGCCCACCACTGACAATCAGCTCCCGCTCCCGGCGGGGACGGCGCCTGGGCACCGGCGGCACCTGCTGTCCGGGCATCGGCGGGACGGGGAATCCGCCGGCCATCGGGTCGAAGGCGGCCTCCGTCCCGGCCCCGGTCCCGGCCTCGGCAGGCTGGTCGGCGGCCTTGCCGCCCTTGTCGCGGTACATGTCGACGAGGAAGGACAACAGCAGCAGGACCAGGACGCCGCCGCCGATGTAGAGGGCGATGTCGCTGAAGCCGTAGTTCTCGTTCCTGAGCGCCCGCACGGTCGCGACCAGCATCAGCCAGACCAGGGAGACCGGGATGAGGACCTTCCAGCCGAGCTTCATCAACTGGTCGTAGCGGACCCGGGGAAGAGTGCCGCGCAGCCAGATGAAGAAGAACAGCAGCAACTGGACCTTGACCACGAACCAGAGCAGCGGCCACCAGCCGTGGTTGGCGCCCTCCCAGAAGGTGCTGATCGGCCAGGGGGCCCGCCAGCCGCCGAGGAACAGCGTGGTGGCGACCGCCGAGACCGTCACCATGTTCACGTACTCGGCGAGCATGAACATCGCGAACTTGATCGACGAGTACTCGGTGTTGAAGCCGCCCACCAGGTCGCCCTCGGACTCGGGCATGTCGAAGGGGGCGCGGTTGGTCTCGCCGACCATGGTGACGATGTAGAGGATGAAGGAGACCGGCAGCAGCACGATGTACCAGCGGTCGTCCTGCTGGGCGACGATCTCCGAGGTGGACATCGAGCCGGAGTAGAGGAAGACCGAGGCGAACGCGGCACCCATCGCGATCTCGTAGGAGATCATCTGGGCGCAGGAGCGCAGGCCGCCGAGGAGCGGGTACGTCGATCCGGAGCTCCAGCCGGCGAGCACGATGCCGTAGATGCCGACCGAGGCGACCGCCAGGATGAACAGCATCGCGATCGGCAGGTCGGTGAGCTGCATGGCGGTGCGGTGGCCGAAGATCGAGACCTCGTTGCCGGCCGGCCCGAAGGGGATCACCGCGATCGCCATGAAGGCCGGGATGGCCGCCACGATCGGCGCGAGGATGTAGACCGCCTTGTCGGCGCGCTTGACGACGAGGTCTTCCTTGAGCATCAGCTTGATGCCGTCGGCGAGCGACTGGAGCATGCCCCAGGGGCCGTGCCGGTTCGGACCGATGCGCAGCTGCATCCAGGCGACGACCTTGCGCTCCCACACGATGGAGAACAGCACGGTCACCATCAGGAAGGCGAAGCAGAACACCGCCTTGACGACGACCAGCCACCAGGGATCGGTGCCGAACATCGAGAGGTCTTCAGCGGCGAGGTACGGGCTCATGCCTCCACCTCCTTGGGGGCGGCGCCCGCGGGCGTCGCCGGACCGATGCGGACGAGGGTTCCGGGCAGTACCCCGGCGTCGGAGGCGACGCCGGAGCCTGCCGAGTTCAGCGGAAGCCAGACCACCCGGTCGGGCATCTCGGTGACCTGCAGCGGGAGTTCGACGGCTCCGGCGGGACCGGTGACGGCGAGGACGTCGCCGTCCTTGACGCCCGCCTCGGCGGCGGTTGCGGCCGACAGCCGCGCGCGGGCGGCGTGCCGGGTGCCTGCGAGTGCCTCGTCGCCCTGCTGCAGCAGTCCCTGGTCGAGCAGCAGCCGGTGCCCGGCCAGTACGGCCTCTCCGGCGGCCGGCCGCGGCAGCGCGCTCGCGGTCTGCAGCGGCTCACCGGCCCGCGGCCCGTCCCAGGCGCCGAGCCGGTCGATCTCCGCGCGCGTGGTGCGCAGATCGGGCAGGCCCAGGTGTACGTCCATGGCGTCGGCCAGCATCTGCAGGACGCGGGCGTCGGTGGGAGCCAGGCGCCGGGTCATCTGGTCGGGCTTGAGCGCGGCCTCGAAGAAGCGCACCCTGCCCTCCCAGTTGAGGAAGGTGCCGGGCTTCTCGGCGACCGCGGCGACGGGCAGGACCACGTCGGCGCGTTCGGTGACCTCGCCGGGCCGCAGCTCCAGCGACACCACGAACCCGGCCTCGTCCAGTGCCGCACGCGCACGCGTGGGGTCGGGCAGGTCGGCGACCTCCACGCCCGCCACGAGCAGCGCCTGGAGTTCGCCCCGGGCCGCGGCCTCGACGATCTCGCCGGTGTCGCGCCCGTAGCGGTGCGGCAGGTCGGCCAGGCCCCACAGGGCGGCGACCTCCTCACGCGCGCGCGGGTCGGTCGCCGGGCGTCCGCCGGGCAGCAGCGACGGCAGCGCACCCGCCTCGATGGCGCCGCGCTCCCCGGCCCGGCGCGGGATCCACACCAGCCGGGCGCCGGTCGCCGCCGAGGTCCGTACGGCGGAGGTGAGGCCTCCGGCCACGGACGCCAGCCGTTCACCGACGACGATCACGGCGCCCTCGGCGCGCAGGGCCTCGGCGGCCTGGGTGCCGCCCTCCTCCAGGCCGACGCCGCTGGCGAGGGCGTCCAGCCACTCGGTCTCGGTGCCGGGAGCGGCGGGGAGCAGGGTGCCGCCCGCCTTCTCCAGGCCCCGCGTGGCGTGCGTGGCCAGCGAGAAGACCTTCTGGCCGTGCTTGCGCCAGGCCTTGCGCAGCCGGAGGAAGACGCCGGGCGCCTCCTCCTCGGCCTCGAAGCCGACCAGCAGGACGGCGGGCGCCTTCTCCAGCGAGGTGTAGGTGACGCCGGTGCCGTCGAGGTCGCGGCCGTGTCCGGCGATCCGGGCGGCCAGGAAGTCGGCCTCCTCGGCGCTGTGCACGCGCGCGCGGAAGTCGATGTCGTTGGTGTCGAGCGCCACGCGCGCGAACTTGCTGTACGCGTAGGCGTCCTCGACGGTGAGCCGTCCGCCGGTCAGGACGCCGGTGCGGCCCCTGGAGGCGAGCAGTCCCTGCGCGGCGATCTGCAGCGCCTCGGGCCAGGAGGCCGGCTCCAGCTCGCCCTCGGCGTTGCGCACCAGGGGCGTGGTGAGCCGGTCGCGCTGCTGGGCGTACCGGAAGCCGAAGCGCCCCTTGTCGCAGATCCACTCCTCGTTGACCTCGGGCTCGTTGGCCGCGAGGCGCCGCATGACCTTGCCGCGCCGGTGGTCGGTGCGGGTCGCGCAGCCGCCGGAACAGTGCTCGCACACGGACGGCGAGGAGATCAGGTCGAAGGGGCGGGAGCGGAACCGGTAGGCCGCAGAAGTCAGGGCGCCGACCGGGCAGATCTGGATGGTGTTGCCGGAGAAGTACGACTCGAAGGGGTCGCCCTCGCCGGTGCCGACCTGCTGGAGCGCGCCCCGTTCGATCAGCTCGATCATCGGGTCGCCCGCGACCTGGTTGGAGAACCGGGTGCAGCGGGCGCACAGCACGCAGCGCTCGCGGTCGAGCAACACCTGCGTGGAGATCGGTACGGGCTTCTCGTAGGTCCGCTTCTTGCCCTCGAAGCGTGAGTCGGCCTGGCCGTGCGACATGGCCTGGTTCTGCAGCGGGCACTCGCCGCCCTTGTCGCAGACCGGGCAGTCCAGCGGGTGGTTGATGAGCAGCAGCTCCATCACACCGTGCTGGGCCTTCTCGGCGACGGGCGAGGTGAGCTGGGTCTTCACCACCATGCCGTCGGTGCAGGTGATGGTGCAGGACGCCATGGGCTTGCGCTGGCCCTCGACCTCGACGATGCACTGGCGGCAGGCGCCGGCCGGGTCGAGGAGGGGGTGGTCGCAGAACCGGGGGATCTCGATGCCGAGCTGCTCGGCGGCCCGGATGACCAGGGTGCCCTTGGGCACGCTGATCTCGGCGCCGTCGATCGTCAGCGTGACGAGATCCTCCGGCGGGACCGCCGCCGCTCCCCCTCCCGAGGGAGTACTGGTGGTCACGGTCATGCCTTCACCTCCGTGCGGTCGGCCCAGGCCGTCGACTTGGCCGGGTCGAAGGGGCAGCCGCGGCCCGTGATGTGCTCCTCGTACTCCTCGCGGAAGTACTTGAGCGAGGAGAAGATCGGCGAGGCGGCACCGTCGCCGAGGGCGCAGAAGGACTTGCCGTTGATGTTGTCGGCGATGTCGTTCAGCTTGTCGAGGTCGGACATCTGTCCCTTGCCGGCCTCGATGTCGCGCAGCAACTGGACGAGCCAGTACGTGCCTTCGCGGCACGGTGTGCACTTGCCGCAGGACTCGTGGGCGTAGAACTCGGTCCAGCGGGTGACGGCGCGCACGACGCAGGTTGTCTCGTCGAAGCACTGGAGCGCCTTGGTGCCGAGCATGGAACCGGCGGCGCCCACTCCTTCGTAGTCGAGGGGGACGTCGAGGTGCTCGTCGGTGAACATCGGCGTCGAGGAACCGCCGGGCGTCCAGAACTTGAGCCGGTGGCCGGGGCGCATGCCGCCGCTCATGTCGAGGAGCTGGCGCAGCGTGATGCCGAGCGGGGCCTCGTACTGGCCGGGTCCCGCGACGTGGCCGCTGAGCGAGTAGAGCGTGAAGCCCGGGGACTTCTCGCTGCCCATCGACCTGAACCAGTCCTTGCCCTTGTTCAGGATCGCGGGAACTGAAGCGATCGATTCGACGTTATTCACCACAGTCGGGCACGCATAGAGGCCCGCGACGGCAGGAAAGGGGGGACGGAGCCGCGGTTGACCCCGGCGGCCTTCGAGCGAGTCGAGCAGCGCGGTCTCCTCACCGCAGATGTACGCGCCCGCGCCCGCGTGCACGGTGAGGGTGAGATCGAGTCCGCTGCCCAGGATGTTCTCGCCGAGGAAGCCGGCCGCGTAGGCCTCGCGCACGGCCTCGTGCAACCGCCGCAGCACTGGGACGACTTCACCACGCAGATAGATGAAGGCATGCGAAGACCTGATGGCGTAACACGCGATGACGATGCCCTCGATGAGGCTGTGCGGGTTCGCGAAGAGGAGCGGGATGTCCTTGCAGGTCCCCGGCTCCGACTCGTCGGCGTTGACAACTAGATAGTGAGGCTTGCCGTCCCCCTGGGGAATGAACTGCCACTTCATCCCCGTCGGGAACCCGGCACCGCCGCGTCCACGCAGACCGGACTCCTTGACGTACGCGATCAGGTCGTCCGGCGCCATCGCCAGCGCCTTGCGGAGCCCCTCGTACCCCTCGTGCCTCCGGTAGACGTCGAGAGTCCACGACTCGTCCTCGTCCCAGAAGGCCGACAGCACGGGTGCGAGCAGCTTCTCCGGGTTGCTGCCCCTGATCTCGGCTGCCACGGTCATCACTCCCCCTCCTCGGCGGTAGGCCCTGCCGGGTTGGAAGGGTCGGATGCCGATGTGTCCTGCGGCGCGTCGTGCGAGCTGAGGTGTTCCGTCGGGGACGGGTCGTGCACGGCCCGGTCCTGCGGCGCGTCGTGCGGTCCGCCGTCCCGCGGGTGCACCACGCGCGCGGCGGACGCCTCGCCCTTCGCCAGCCTCAGGCCGGCCAGGGAGGCGGGACCCGCGCTGCCGCCGGCCGCGACGGCGCCGTCCCGCTCGTCCGGGAAGCCCGCCAGGATCCGGGCGGTCTCCTTGAAGGTGCACAGCGGAGCACCGCGCGTCGGCGTCACCGGCCGTCCCGCGCGCAGGTCGTCGACGAGGGCCTTGACGCTCGCCGGGGTCTGGTTGTCGAAGAACTCCCAGTTGACCATCACGACCGGCGCGAAGTCGCAGGCCGCGTTGCACTCGATGTGCTCCAGGGTGACCTTGCCGTCCTCGGTGGTCTCGCCGTTGCCGACGCCGAGGTGGTCCTGGAGGGACTCGAAGATGGCGTCGCCGCCCATCACCGCGCACAGCGTGTTGGTGCAGACCCCCACCTGGTAGTCGCCGCTCGGCCGGCGCCGGTACATGGTGTAGAAGGTGGCGACCGCGGTGACCTCGGCCGTGGTGAGGTCCAGCACGTCCGCGCAGAACTGCATCCCGGTGCGTGTGACGTGTCCCTCCTGCGACTGCACGAGGTGCAGCAACGGCAGGAGGGCGGACCGGGAGTCCGGGTAGCGGGCGATGATCTCGCGCGCGTCGGTCTCCAGCCGGGCCCGGACGTCGTCCGGGTAGGCGGGCGCGGGCAGTTCCGGCATGCCCAGGCTGACGCCCCGCTCCGAAGAAGAGGTGGTCACCGGTCGACGCCTCCCATCACGGGGTCGATGGACGCCACCGCGACGATGACGTCGGCGACCTGGCCGCCCTCGCACATCGCCGCCATGGCCTGCAGGTTGGTGAAGGACGGGTCGCGGAAGTGGACCCGGAAGGGGCGGGTGCCGCCGTCGGAGACGACGTGCACTCCCAGTTCGCCCTTGGGTGACTCGACCGCCGTGTACGCCTGTCCCGGCGGTACCCGGAAGCCCTCGGTGACCAGCTTGAAGTGGTGGATCAGGGCCTCCATGGAGGTACCCATGATCTTCTTGATGTGGTCGAGGGAGTTGCCCAGGCCGTCCGGCCCCAGGGCGAGCTGCGCGGGCCAGGCGATCTTCTTGTCGGCGACCATGACCGGGCCGGGCTGGAGCCGGTCCAGGCACTGCTCGACGATCCTGAGCGACTGGCGCATCTCCTCCAGCCGGATCAGGAAGCGGCCGTAGGAGTCGCAGGTGTCGGCGGTCGGGACGTCGAAGTCGTACGTCTCGTAGCCGCAGTACGGCTGGGTCTTGCGCAGGTCGTGCGGGAGACCGGTGGACCTGAGGACGGGGCCGGTGGCGCCGAGCGCCATGCAGCCGGCCAGGTCGAGGTAGCCGACGTCCTGCATGCGGGCCTTGAAGATGGGGTTCCCGGTGGCGAGCTTGTCGTACTCCGGGAGGTTCTTGTTCATCTTCTTCACGAACTCGCGGATCTGGTCCACCGCGCCCGGCGGCAGGTCCTGGGCGAGGCCGCCCGGGCGGATGTACGCGTGGTTCATCCGCAGGCCGGTGATCAGCTCGTAGATGTCGAGAATCAGTTCACGATCGCGGAAGCCGTAGATCATGATCGTGGTGGCGCCCAGCTCCATGCCGCCGGTGGCGATGGCCACCAGGTGCGAGGAGAGCCGGTTCAGCTCCATCAGCAGGACCCGGATGATCGTGGCCCGGTCCGGGATCTGGTCCTCGATGCCGAGGAGCTTCTCGACGCCCAGGCAGTACGCCGCCTCGTTGAAGAACGGCGTCAGGTAGTCCATGCGCGTCACGAACGTGGTGCCCTGCGTCCAGGTCCGGTACTCGAGGTTCTTCTCGATGCCGGTGTGCAGGTAGCCGATGCCGCAGCGGGCCTCGGTGACCGTCTCGCCGTCGATCTCCAGGATGAGGCGGAGCACGCCGTGCGTGGACGGGTGCTGCGGACCCATGTTGACGACGATGCGCTCGTCGTCGGCGCGGGCCGCGGACTGGACGACCTCGTCCCAGTCGCCGCCGGTGACCGTGTAGACGGTGCCCTCGGTCGTCTCCCTGGGGGAGGCGTGGGAAGTGCTCACGAGTACGACCTCCGCTGGTCCGGAGCCGGGATCTGGGCGCCCTTGTACTCGACGGGGATGCCGCCGAGGGGGTAGTCCTTGCGCTGCGGAAAGCCCTGCCAGTCGTCCGGCATCATGATCCGCGTCAGGGCCGGGTGATCGTCGAAGACGATGCCGAAGAAGTCGTACGTCTCGCGCTCGTGCCAGTCGTTGGTCGGGTAGACGGAGACCAGCGACGGGATGTGCGGGTCCCCGTCGGGGGCGCTGACTTCGAGGCGGATCAGCCGGTTGTGGGTGATCGAGCGCAGGTGGTAGACGGCGTGCAGCTCGCGGCCCTTGTCGTGCGGGTAGTGGACGCCGCTGACGCCGGTGCACAGTTCGAAGCGCAGGGCCGGGTCGTCGCGCAGGGTGCGGGCGACGCGGACCAGGTGCTCGCGCTCGATGTGGAAGGTCATCTCGCCGCGGTCGACGACCGTCTTCTCGATGGCGTTGTCGGGCAGGAGACCCTGCTCCTCCAGCGCGCCCTCGAGCTCGTCGGCGACCTCGTCGAACCAGCCCCCGTAGGGCCGGCTCGCCGGTCCGGGGAGCCGGACGGAGCGGACCAGGCCGCCGTAGCCGGAGGTGTCGCCGCCGTTGTTGGCGCCGAACATGCCGCGCTGGACGCGGATCTCCTCGCCGCCCTGGCCCCGCTGGCCGGGGAGGTTCTCCGCGGACAGGTCCTTCTCGGGGTTGACCTCGTTCGCGTCACCCGCGGTGTTGTTCGCGTCGCTCACCGCAGCAGCCCCTTCATCTCGATCGTGGGCAGGGCCTTGAGCGCCGCCTCCTCCGCCTCGCGGGCCGCTTCCTCGGCGTTGACCCCGAGCTTGGAGCCCTGGATCTTCTGGTGGAGCTTGAGGATGGCGTCCATCAGCATCTCGGGCCGCGGCGGGCAGCCGGGGAGGTAGATGTCGACGGGGACGACGTGGTCGACGCCCTGGACGATGGCGTAGTTGTTGAACATGCCGCCCGAGGAGGCGCAGACCCCCATGGAGATGACCCACTTCGGGTTCGGCATCTGGTCGTAGACCTGCCGCAGCACCGGCGCCATCTTCTGGCTGACCCGGCCCGCGACGATCATCAGGTCCGCCTGCCGCGGCGAGCCGCGGAAGACCTCCATGCCGAAGCGCGCCAGGTCGTAGCGGCCGGCGCCGGTGGTCATCATCTCGATGGCGCAGCAGGCGAGGCCGAACGTGGCCGGGAAGACCGACGACTTGCGCACCCAGCCCGCGGCCTGCTCGACGGTGGTCAGCAGGAAGCCGCTCGGCAGTTTTTCTTCGAGTCCCATGTCAATGGCCCCTCAGTCCCATTCCAGGCCGCCGCGCCGCCATACGTACGCGTACGCGACGAAGACGGTGAGCACGAAGAGCAGCATCTCCACGAGCCCGAAAATCCCCAGGGCGTCGAAGGTGACGGCCCAGGGGTAGAGGAAGACGATCTCGATATCGAAGATGATGAAGAGCATCGCCGTCAGGTAGTACTTGATGGGGAAGCGCCCGCCGCCGGCCGGCGTGGGGGTCGGCTCGATGCCGCACTCGTAGGCCTCGAGCTTCGCCCGGTTGTACCGCTTCGGACCGATCAGCGTGGCCATCACCACGGAGAAGATCGCAAAGCCTGCCCCGAGGGCTCCCAGTACGAGGATGGGCGCATACGCGTTCACCGCTCCTCGCTCCTCTCAGTCGGCACTGACTGCTGGCGGTTGCACTGGACTCACAGCCGCCCCAACAGCCCCACGAGCCCCGCCCGTCCCGACGAAGATCGCGAACATGTGAAGCAGGTCACAAGCCCAACTGCCTCGCATCCTATGCCCGACACTCTGTGATCTGCGACACGGGGTATTGCACAAGCTTTGTGATCTCCACCACCTGACGAACGATCATGAAGTCGGATGAGCAGTGATCTTCACACAAGAAGCGTTCACCTGATCACCAGAGGTGACATTTTCGCTCGTCGTCGCTGGCCAGAGGGCTTGAGCGGGGTGCGTCTCAATATCAAGATGGTTCCCTTGCATGCAAATTGGCGCTGGACGTCCGCCCTTGATAGAGGAGGCGTTCACACGTCAGGGGGAGCACCGTGAGTGATGTGGACACGTGCGCGCGTTCACGAGCGGGCGCGGGTGACACGGCCGACGCCTCGCACGCGACGGACGCGTGCGCCGGGGTAACCGTTCCGTGACCTGTGCCACATTCATGAGAGGCGTCTGAGAACCGGGCTTGGCCAAGTGCCCCAACAAGTGGTAAGCGCGGGGCAATTCGGGCGTAACGATCAAAGACCGTGATCACAGGCCGGTTACGGCCCGTCCGCAATGTCCGTTACGGCGTCAATAAAGAGCGACACGCCCGGGATTCGGCGGCCCGATTGAACAACTGTGGCGCAGGACACGTTTCTTGAAGGTATGGAGGAGCTACTGATACCGGTTGTCCCTATGTCCCACACCGCTCACATACGCAGCCACCGGAAGCCCCGCCGCAGCGCGTCGACGATCGCGATGCGGACCGGAGTTGCCGGTGGCGTCCTCAGCACCCTGGCAGTGGCCGGTGCGTCGGGGGCGGCCCACGCGGCCGAACCCGTGACGCAGACCCTCGAACTGCCCACCCTGACGGCCGACCTGGCCGCTCAGGTCGCCCAGTCCGCGGACGTCACGCAGCAGGCGGCCGCGAGCTACCAGCTGCAGGCCGAGCGTGACGCGGCGGCCGCCAAGGCCGCCAAGCAGGCCAAGACGGACCTCGCCGAGGCCAAGAAGAAGGCCGCGGAGGCCAAGAAGAAGGCCGAGGAGGCCGCGCGCAAGGAGGCCGCCGAGCGCGCCTCGCGCGCCGCCGAGCGCACCACCCTGAGCGCATCCTCGGACACCGGCTCCTCCACCGGCAGCAGCACCGGCACCAGCACGTCCACGGCGACCGGTTCGGCCGCCGCCGTCGTCTCCTTCGTGCAGGCCCAGGTCGGCAAGGCGTACGTCTCCGGCGCCACCGGCCCGTCCGCCTACGACTGCTCCGGTCTCGTGCAGGCCGCCTTCAAGCAGGTCGGCATCAGCCTGCCCCGCGTCTCCCAGGCGCAGTCGACGGCCGGCACCCAGGTCGGGCTGGACAACCTCCAGCCGGGCGACATCCTCTACTGGGGCGGCGCGGGCAGCGCGTACCACGTGGGTGTCTACGTCGGCGGCGGCATGTTCGTCGGCGCGCAGAACTCCTCCACGGGCGTCGTGGAGAAGCCGCTCTCCTACGACCCGCCGAGCGGCGCGGTGCGCGTGCTGTAAGCCGCACCCACCCGTACACGCGCGACAGGGCCGCAGCCGCTCGGGGGCTGCGGCCCTGCGGCCTCTCCTGGCATGCTCGGCGCGCGGGCCGGTTCCCGCCGGCCCGTCCACGAGCCGAAGGAGAGAACGTCATGCCGAGCGTCTTCGTCCAGGGGCGGCCCACCGCCTCCTACCCCCCGTTCGCGCCCGAGGCACGGCGCGGAGCGGTGCGGCGCGTCACCGAGGTCGGCGAGCAGGTGCTGCACCGGCCGTGCCGGGACGTCACCGAGTTCGGACCCGACCTCGCCGCGCTGATCGACGACATGTTCCGCACCATGTACGTCGCGGAAGGGGCCGGACTGGCGGCCAATCAGGTCGGGGTGGACCTGCGCCTGTTCGTCTACGACTGCCCGGACGACGACGGTGTCCGACATGTCGGACACATCGTCAACCCTGTCCTCGACGCCCTCGACCCGGCCGCGCGCCGGCTGCTCGACGAGGGCGAGGGGTGCCTGTCCGTGCCGGGCGCCGTCATGGCCGTACCGCGGCCCGACCGGGCCGTCGTGCGCGGCCTGGACAAGGACGGCGCGCCGCTCGCCATCGAGGGCACCGGCTACTTCGCGCGCTGCCTCGCCCACGAGACCGACCACGTGAACGGGCACGTCTACCTGGACCGGCTCTCCGGCCGGGAGCGGAAGGCGGCGCTGCGGCAGTCGGCGGACCGGCGCGAGGAGGTCTTCGCGCGCCGGGCCGCCAACGCCGCGGCCTTCGCCGCCTGACCGGCCCCCGGGCCCGGCACCGGAGCCCGGCACCGGAGCCCGGCCTCAGGGCCCAGCCTTCGGCCGGGCCCTCGGTTCACGCCTTCGGCGCGACCTTGCTCAGTCCGTTGATGATGCGGTCCATCGCGTCGCCGCCCGTCGGGTCCGTCAGGTTGGCGAGCATCTTCAGGGTGAACTTCATCAGGACCGGGTGGGTGAGGCCGCGCTGGGTCGCGATCTGCATGACCTTCGGGTTGCCGATGAGCTTCACGAAGGCGCGGCCCAGGTTGTAGTAGCCGCCGTAGGTGTCCTTCAGGACGCGCGGGTAGCGCTGCAGGGCGATCTCGCGCTGGGCCGACGTCGCCCGCGCGTGGGCCTGCACGACGACGTCGGCGGCGATCTGGCCGGACTCCATGGCGTAGGCGATGCCCTCGCCGTTGAAGGGGTTCACCAGGCCGCCGGCGTCGCCGACGAGGAGCAGGCCCTTGGTGTAGTGGGGCTGGCGGTTGAAGGCCATGGGCAGCGCGGCGCCGCGGATCGGGCCGGTCATGTTGTCCGGGGTGTAGCCCCAGTCCTCGGGCATGGACGCGCACCAGGCCTTGAGGATCTCGCGCCAGTCCAGTTCCTTGAAGGCGGCGGAGGTGTTCAGGACGCCCAGGCCGACGTTGGAGGTGCCGTCGCCCATGCCGAAGACCCAGCCGTAGCCGGGCAGCAGGCGGTCCTGCGGGCCGCGCCGGTCCCACAGCTCCAGCCAGGACTCCAGGTAGTCGTCGTCGTGGCGGGGCGAGGTGAAGTAGGTGCGGACGGCGACGCCCATCGGGCGGTCCTCGCGGCGGTGCAGGCCCATCGCCAGGGACAGCCGGGTGGAGTTGCCGTCGGCGGCCACGACCAGCGGCGCGTGGAAGGTCACCTCGCGCTTGTCCTCGCCCAGCTTGGCGTGCACGCCGGTGATGCGGCCGGTGCGGTCGTCCACGATCGGCGCGCCCACGTTGCAGCGCTCGTACAGCCGGGCGCCCGCCTTCTGGGCCTGCCGGGCGAGCTGCTCGTCGAAGTCGTCGCGCTTGCGGACGAGTCCGTAGTCGGGGAAGGAGGCGAGATCCGGCCAGTCCAGCTGGAGGCGCGAGCCGCCGCCGATGATGCGCAGGCCCTTGTTGCGCAGCCAGCCGGCCTCCTCGGAGATGTCGATGCCCATGGCGACGAGTTGCTTGACCGCGCGCGGGGTGAGGCCGTCGCCGCAGACCTTCTCCCTGGGAAACGCGGTCTTCTCGAGGAGCAGGACGTCCAGTCCCGACCTGGCCAGGTGGTACGCGGTCGTGGAGCCGGCCGGCCCCGCGCCCACGACGATGACGTCGGCGGTGTTCTCGGAGAGCGGCTCAGTCTCGACGGTCACGGCGGGATCTCCCCAAGTTCGGAATCTGCGTGCCGACCGGCACTGGTCATGGGCAGTCTATTCAGCGTCACCGACCACCCGGCTGAAGGGCTGCCCAGTGAAGCGACCTCTCCCCGTTGTACGGCTGCGCGTCCCCACCGACGAGGACGCCGTCGCCTGGCACCGGATCTTCGACGACCCGGACGTCATGGAGTTCCACGGCGGGAGGGCGGCGGAGCTGTCCGTCTACGAGGAGCTGACCGCCCGCCAGCGCCGGCACGACGCCGAGCACGGCTTCTGCCTGTGGACCGTGGTGGACGAGTCCGGGCAGGTCGTGGGGTTCACCGGCGCCCAGCCGTGGCCGGGGGACTGGGGCCCCAAGGGCGAGATCGAGATCGGCTGGCGGCTCGGCCGGGCGCACTGGGGCAGGGGGTACGTCACGGCGGCCGCGCGGCAGACGCTGGAGCGGGTGCGCGGTGCGGGTGTGGCGGAAGTGGTCGCGATGGTCGACGCGCGCAACGCCCGGTCCATCGCGGTCACGGAGCGGCTGGGCATGCGGCTCGCCGAGGTCTTCACGATCCCGTCCTCCGAGCAGCGGGGGCACTGCTACCGCCTCGACCTGCACCAGCGGCAGAACCCCGACATCACTCAGGGTAACCGAATGTCACAGTCAGCCACTTGACGCTTCCGGGCGGTGCGCGGGCGGCGCTACTGTGCCGGGTACCGCTGGGGGTGACGTCCGTGCGACTGGTGTCCGAGCAGCCCGATGTCCGCGTCCCGCGCCTGGTCGGCCTCATGGCCGTGGACGCGTACGAGACCGCCCACGTCCAGGGTCTGTCCCTGTACGCGCCGGACCGGCCCGATCTCCGGGCCGCCGTCGTCGACCACGTCGTACGCCAGTATCCGCGGCCCGGTGCGCAGGTGCCGCGCGAGTCCGTGGTGTACGTGTGGTTCGACTTCGGCGAGGGTGAGGGCGGCGGGGGCATCCGCGAGCCGCGCGTGCCCCGTCCGCCGCTGGGCGGGCTCCGCCGGGAGCTGGCGGAGCCGGGGGAACCGCCGTCCTACTGCGCCGCGCTCAGCTCGCCTTGAAGCCGCGGTGCAGGGTCACCACGCCGCCCGTCAGGTTGCGCCACGCGACCCTGGACCAGCCGGCCTTGCCCAGCCGCGCGGCGAGCGCCGGCTGGTCGGGCCAGGCCCGGATGGACTCGGCGAGGTAGACGTACGCGTCGGGGTTGGACGACACCGCGCGGGCCACCGGCGGCAGGGCGCGCATCAGGTACTCGGTGTAGACGGTGCGGAACGGCGCCCAGGTCGGGTGCGAGAACTCGCAGATGACGACCCGGCCGCCGGGCCGCGTCACCCGGTACATCTCGCGCAGCGCGGCGTCCGTGTCCTGGACGTTGCGCAGCCCGAAGGAGATGGTGACGGCGTCGAAGACGTCGTCCTTGAACGGCAGCCGCGTCGCGTCGCCCGCGGTGAACGGCAGCCAGGAGTGCCGTTCCTTGCCGACCTTGAGCATGCCCTGGGAGAAGTCGCAGGGGACGACGTAGGCGCCGGTGCGGGCGAAGGGGAGGGACGAGGTCGCCGTGCCGGCCGCCAGGTCCAGGACCTTCTGCGCCGGGCGGGCGTCGACGGCTCTGGCGACCGCCTTGCGCCACGCCCGGTCCTGGCCGAGCGAGAGCACGGCGTTCGTCAGGTCGTACCGTTCCGCGACGTGGTCGAACATCGAGGCGACTTCGTGCGGCTGCTTGTTCAGGGAGGCGCGGGTCACGGGCCCATTGTTGCAGCACCCGCCCCTGCCGCCGCCGACGGGCTCACGGCAGCAGACGGGGCCGCTTCCGCGCGGCGACGTCCTCCACCCACCCGAACAGCAGCACGAACACCGCGACCAGCGCCCAGCCCACCCCGAGCAGGAACCACTGGCTCTCCAACGGCAGGTACGCCTCGAAGGCGGGCACGTCCCAGCACCGGTCGATCAGCGGTACGGCCAGGACGAGGGCCAGCTCGTGCCAGAGGTAGACGGTCACCGCGCGGGCGTTGAACACCGTGACCAGCCGGTCCAGCCGCCGCAGCCGGACCAGTCCCGAGAAGTCGACCCGGAACCGCGCCTTGGAGTACATCAGCAGCGTCACGAACCCGGCCGACCAGAAGGCCTGCGCGAGCGGGATGTCGTCGAGGTCGTAGGTGCCGTACTCCGCCCGGTGCGCGAAGGCGTACCAGGCGCCGCAGACGAGGGCCGCGAGCGACAGGACGACGACCGCGGCCGGCTTCAGCCGTCCCAGCACGCCCTCGCGGTGGGCGAAGCCGAGGATCCAGCAGAAGAGGTACGTGGCGAGGTCGAGCAGCCCGGTGCCGAAGCGGTTCTCCGGCGGCTGCCAGAGGAACTGGAACGCCACGACCGGCGCCAGCGACAGCAGCAGCACCGGCACGGGCGCGAGCCGGAAGACCCGCAGCAGCAACGGGGAGAGCAGCACGAACCACAGGTACGTCCTGAGGTACCAGAGGATCTCCCAGGCCTGCTCGCCCCACGCGCTGCCCGGCGGGTCGCCGAGCGGCACGACCCAGTAGACGATCTGCCACCCCGGCATCCAGCCGCGCGCCAGCATCGCGCCCACCACGAACAGGCCCCAGCACCAGAACGGCGGCAGCAGGCGGCGCAGCCGGTTCCTGAGCACCGTGGCGGCGGGACGCCGCAGCGAGCGGGCCATCAGGGTGCCGCCCAGGCCGAACATGATCCCCATGGACGGGAAGACCAGCCCGGCCCAGGGCCAGCCGAACGCGTGGTACGCGACGACCCGGACGAGGGCGAGGGCCCGCAGGGTGTCGAAGTAGCGGTCCCGGACCGCCGGGGCGGCCCCCTCCTCACCCGGCACGGTGCGCACGGCGCCCCTGCTGTGCGCGCCCATCAGCCGGTCCCCGCCGGCGTCCCCACCTCGCCGGTCCGTTTCAGTTTCTGCCAACGCAGCCGCCCGCCGGTCAGCGCGGTGACGCAGGAGTGGATGAGGACGAGGTACATCATCTGCCGGTACGCCAGCTGCTGGAGCGGCATCATCAGCAGGTACCGGTACTTCTCCCGGTCGAGCCGGAAGGCGTACGCCGCGCACACCAGCTGCACGCCCAGCACCGCGAGCCACGCGAGGAGCGCCGCGCGGAAGTCGACGAACAGCATCGAGTAGACGGTGAACACGTCGATGAGCGGCGCGAAGACCGGCGTGACCACCTGGAAGAGCACCACCAGCGGCATCCCGACCCGCCCGAAGCGTCCCGAGGGGCCCTTGTCCGTCAGCGACCGGCGGTGCTTCCACAGCGCCTGCATCGTGCCGTAGGACCAGCGGTAGCGCTGCGACCAGAGCTGGCCGAGCGACCCGGGCGCCTCCGTCCAGGCGCGGGCGTGCTCCTCGTAGACCACCCGCCAGCCCGCGCGGTGCAGGGCGATGGTGATGTCGGTGTCCTCGGCGAGGGTGTCGTCGCTCATGCCGCCCACCTGGAGGACCGCCGCGCGCCGGAAGGCGCCGATCGCGCCGGGGATGGTGGGCATGCAGCGCAGCAGGTCGTACATGCGCCGGTCGAGGTTAAAGCCCATCACGTACTCGATGTGCTGCCAGGCGCCGATGAGGGTGCGCCGGTTGCCGACCTTGGCGTTGCCCGCGACCGCGCCGACGCCGGGGTCGGCGAAGGGCTGCACCAGGTGCCGTACGGTGTCGGGCTCGAAGACGGTGTCGCCGTCCATCATCACGACGATGTCGTACCGGGCGTGCCGGACGCCGTTGTTGAGGGCGGCGGGCTTGCCGGCGTTGGCCTGCCGCACGACCCGGACGCCGGGCAGTCCGAGGGACTCGGCGATGTCCGCCGTGCCGTCCGTCGAACCGTCGTCCACGACGATGATCTCGATCGGGTGCGTACTGCGGGCCAGGGATCTCAGGGTCGCCTCGATGCACTCCTTCTCGTTGTACGCCGGGACGATCACGCTCACCGGTCCGGTGACGGGCGGGCCCCAGCTGAAGCGGCGTCTGTTGCGCTGCCGGTGGTGGCGGCGGGCGAGGACCAGCATCATCGCGAACCGGCCCATGACGGCCACGCCCACGACGACGAGCCCGACCGACAGCGCGGGGACCGTCCACTCGGCGACGGCGACGGCCGCGATCAGCGCCCTGCCCTCGTAGAGGGTGGCGCCGGTGGCCTCGTGGTGGGCGGCCTGGAGGCTGTCGCCGGAACCGGTCGTGTCCGGCGCCGCGGCGGAGGGCCCGCCCGTGGGCCGCTGATCGGCCATGACACCGCTGACCGTGGTGAAGGTGTACCCCTTCGCCTTCATCTTCTCGATGTACTTCGGCAGCGCCTCGATGGTCTGCGACCGCTCGCCCCCGGCGTCGTGGAAGAGGACGGAGGCCCCCTCGTCGTCCTCCGGCGTGGCCCACTCGACGATCTTCGAGACGCCGGGCCGTTTCCAGTCGTCGCTGTCGGTGTCGATGAAGACGCTGGTGTAGCCGTCCGCGCCGAGGCTCTCGTAGACGGGCCAGCTGTAGTTGTCGATGGCGTCCGTCTGGGAGGAGTACGGCGCCCGGAACAGCGTGGTGGTGATGCCGGCCGCACCCGCCAGGGCGAGCTGGGTCTGCTCGATCTCTCGGGTGACGCGGGCCTGGCTCTGGTAGGAGAGGTCGACGTGGGTGAAGGTGTGGACGCCCACCTCGTTGCCCTGCTCGACCATGTCCCGCACGATCCCCGGGTGGCGCGAGACCATCGAGCCGACCAGGAAGAACGTGCCGGGCACGTCGTACTTCTCGAGAATGTCCAGCACCTGGGGCGTCCAGGTGGGGTCGGGGCCGTCGTCGAAGGTCAGCACGATCGTCTTGTCCGGGACGGAGACGGTGGTGGGCTGTCCGCCGGGGAAGGACAGGATCGGCCCGCCGTCGAGCACGTCGTCGGGGACGTCGCTCGCCGAGGCCCCGGTGCGTACCCGCTGGTCGCCGCCGACCTCGGCGCGCAGATAGCCGTCGAGGAGCATCACGCAGGTCAGCGCGAGCAGGAGGAGCAGGGCGAGGAGGACACGCGGGCGTTGCAGTGCGGCGGCCCGGCCGGCGGCCCGTTCCATCCGGGAGGGGGCACGGCGGCGGCCCCGCGCGGGCGGGGTGGGGGATGAGGTGGGCGTGGTCATGAGCGTGGGGGCGTCCGGTCAGTCGGTGGGGGCGGTGGTGGCGGCGCTGGGGACCGCACTGGGCGAGACGGAGGGTGCGGGGCTCGGCGGCACGCCCGTGGGCGCGACGCCGCCCTGCGGACGCGTACCGCCGCCGGGACCCGGGCCGCCCTCGGGTCCACCACCGCCGCCGACGCCGAAGGGCAGCAGCGACGACGGGTTGACCGAGATGCCGACACCCATGAAGGCCAGGCCCAGGACGGCCGTGTAGCCGACGCACACGGCTCCCACCAGCAGACCCAGCCGGCGCAGCAGCCGGGCCCGGCGTCCGGTGCTGTCGACGAACACGGGCCCCTCGGCGGGCGCGGTGCCGCGTTTGCGACGACGACCGCGCGTGGCGGCTCGGGAGGCGGTGACAGGCTCGGATCGCATGCCCCGGACGTTAGGGAGCCTTGCCTGTCGCGAACTGTCAGTTCCTTGAGAGATCCCGGTGAGAAGCGGCTCTTCCTGTCCGTTTCCTGGGAGATGACGCCGAACACTGCCCTTTCCTCAGCGAACGCCCAGGTAGGCGTGGCACCTTCACTGGTCCGACGACGACATTGGACGAGAACGGGAGAGTGCGCTCATGAGGGTTCACCGGACCGCGACAGCCGGGTGCGCCCTGTTGTTCGCCCTGGCCACCGCGGGCTGCGCCGGACAGGACGACGGCACCACCGACGCGGCCCCCGCATCGCCGTCGGCATCGTCCGAGCCGACCACCGCCTACGCCCCCTACGTCAGCGCCACCACCGCGTCCGCCACCGACATGGCGGGCTCCCCCACGACGTACAACCTGGCGTTCGTCATCTCGTCCGGCGACGACTGCGTCCCCCGCTGGAACGGCGTCCAGGACATCGCCGACGCCTCCGTCGCCTCCCGCGTCGAGAAGCTGCGGGAGTCCGGCGCCACCGTCCGCGTCTCCTTCGGCGGCGCCTCCGGCACGGAGCTGGCGGCGGCCTGCGGCAGCGCCTCCGCACTGGCGGCGGCGTACGGCACCGCCCTGGACGCGGCCGGTTCGACGCGGGCGGACTTCGACGTCGAGGGCGACGCGCTGACCGACGCCGACTCCGTCGCGCTGCGCTCGGAGGCGATCGCGCTGCTCCAGGAGCAACGGGACGACCTGGAGGTCTCCTTCACCCTCCCGGTGATGCCCACGGGCCTGGACACCGACGGCCTGGCGCTGCTGGCGTCGGCCAACGACCACGGCGTACGGGTCTCCGCGGTCAACCTCATGACCATGAACTACGGCGAGTCGTACACCGCCGACATGGGCGACTACGCCCTCGCCTCGGCGAAGGCGGCGCACACCCAGCTGAGGAAGGTCTTCGGCACCTCCGACGCGGACGCCTGGCGGGGCATGGCGCTCACCTCGATGCTCGGCGTCAACGACGTCGCCGGTGAGACCTTCACGCTCGCGGACGCCGCCGAGGTCCGCGCCTTCGCCGAGGAGAAGGGCATCGCCTGGGTGTCGATGTGGGCGGCGTTCCGGGACGTGCAATGCGCCGAGGACGCGTCGGCCACCGACGCGCTCACCACGTGCAGCGGCGTGGCGCAGGAGGACGGGGCGTTCGGGACGGCGTTCGGCGCGTAGGCCGGGGCGTCGGACGAGCCCCGCGGGGCCGCGCGGTCAGCGCCCCCGGTACACCAGACGGCCGCCCACGACGGTGGCCACGCATGTGGACGCGCCCTCCCGCACGAGCGCGGCCCGGTCGGGTACGTCGAACACCGCGAACCGGGCGGGCTTCCCGGCAGCGAGTGCGGGCAGCAGCACCAGCGGCACCGGCGAGAAGGACGCGGGTCCGGGCAGGGTGGCCGGACGCCCCGCCAGGGCGAGCCCCGCTCCGCGTACCGCGTCCAGGGCCGCGCGACTCCGCAGCTCGCCGGCGACGGCGACCGTTCCGTGCGCCAGCATGCGTTGCACCCCTCGGCGCGCGCTGGCGCCCCGCGCGGACGCCTCCGCACCGAGGAGGGCGAGCGCGCGCTGCCCGAAGACCGGCTCGGTGCCCAGCCGGTCCGCTTCGCGCGGGTCGGGGTGGTACGCCTGCTCCAGCAGTTCCGGGCCGTACGGGTTGAGCAGTCCGGGCGTCAGGATGCCGGGCCACCGGCGCACCCGCGCCCGCGGGTGGTCGGCGGCCAGCGCCTCGTACGGGCCGACGGCGGCGAGCTGCGCACCGTCGACCACGACGGCCGCCTCGGGCGAGGCCTCACAGACGTGGATCGTCAGCACGGCGGCCTCAGTTGGGGGCCAGCAGCTTCAGCTCGGGGTGGGCCGTGCCGCCCTCGATCGCCGTGGAGGAGATGTGGGAGACGACGCGCTCGTCGACGGGGTCGTTCGCCGGGTCGTCGTGCACGACGAGGTGCTCGTACGTCGTGGCCCGCTGCGCCGGGACCCGCCCCGCCTTGCGGATCAGGTCGATGATCTCCAGCCGGTTGGACCGGTGCTTGGCGCCCGCGGAGGAGACGACGTTCTCCTCGAGCATGATCGAGCCGAGGTCGTCCGCGCCGTAGTGCAGGGAGAGCTGGCCGACCTCCTTGCCGGTGGTCAGCCAGGAGCCCTGGATGTGGGCGACGTTGTCGAGGAACATGCGGGCGATGGCGATCATCCGCAGGTACTCGAAGAGCGTGGCCTGCGTGCGGCCCTTCAGGTGGTTGTTCTCGGGCTGGTAGGTGTACGGGATGAAGGCGCGGAAGCCGCCGGTGCGGTCCTGCACGTCCCGGATCATCCGCAGGTGCTCGATGCGCTCGGCGTTGGTCTCGCCGGTGCCCATCAGCATGGTGGACGTCGACTCGACGCCCAGCCCGTGCGCGATCTCCATGATCTCCAGCCAGCGCTCGCCGGACTCCTTCAGCGGCGCGATGGCCTTGCGCGGCCGCTCGGGCAGCAGCTCCGCACCGGCACCGGCGAAGGAGTCGAGTCCGGCGGCGTGGATGCGGGTGACGGCCTCCTCGACCGACACCTTCGAGATCCGCGCCATGTGCTCGACCTCGCTCGCCCCCAGGCTGTGGATGACGAGCTGCGGGAACTCCTTCTTGATGGCGGCGAAGTGCTCCTCGTAGTACTCGACGCCGTAGTCCGGGTGGTGGCCGCCCTGGAACATGATCTGCGTACCGCCCAGTTCGACCGTCTCCGCGCAGCGGCGCAGGATGTCGTCGAGGTCGCGGCTCCAGCCCTTCTTGGTGTCCTTGGGGGCCGCGTAGAAGGCGCAGAACTTGCACGCCGTGACGCACACGTTCGTGTAGTTGATGTTGCGCTCGATGATGTACGTCGCGATGTGCTCCGTACCCGCGTACCGGCGCCTGCGTACGGCGTCGGCGGCGGCGCCCAGCGCGTGCAGCGGGGCGTCGCGATAGAGGTCGAGCGCCTCTTCGGGGGTGATTCGCCCACCGGCGGCGGCGCGGTCGAGGATGGGCTGAAGGTCGGCCTTCTCGGTCACCGGCGTCCCTTTCGCAAGGTTCGTAAGGGTTGTGGACGGACCGCACCAGCGTACGCCAGGCGTTTGGGACGCTCGTGCTCAGGCCGCGTAGGCCCCGGCCAGGACGCCGAGGAAGGCGCCCGCGATCAGGAACGGCCCGAAGGGGATGGCCGTCTTGCGGTCCGCGCGCCGGGCGACGAGGAGGGCGCCGCCGTACAGCGCCCCGAGCAGGAACCCGGCGAAGGTGCCCAGCATCAGCGTGGGCCAGCCGTACCAGCCGAGGACGGCACCGGCCGTGAGGGCGAGCTTGACGTCGCCGAAGCCCATGCCGGCCGGGTTGATGAGGAACAGCACGAGGTAGCCGGCGCCGAGGGCGAGGGCGCCCAGCAGGGCGGTCGTCCACTCCCCCGCGTGCTCGGGCACGAGCGCGGTGAGCCCGAGCAGGACGAGCGCGGCGCCGGCCAGCGGCAGGGTGAGCGGGTCGGGCAGCCGCCGTACCTTCAGGTCGACGACGGCCAGCAGCACGCCGACCGGGGCGAGCAGCAGCCAGACGGCGACCTCGGGCCGGGTGCCGGTGGCGGCGGCGAGCGCGGCGCAGACGAGGGCGGTGGCGACGGCGAGGGACGCGGTGCGCGGACCGTAGGACGCCTGACCGGCCGGGCACCGCGCGCACCGGGCCCGGCCGAGCCAGCCGGGTACGGGGTGCCGCCCGTCCGGGCACCGCTCGCGCCAGGCCTCCCCGGACGGGGCGGAGAACCGGTAGGCCGCACGGGGCAGCGACGCGCCCGCCGCCGCGCCCCACACCGCGGCGACGAGGACGACCACGAGATCGATGTCGACGGCGCTGTCCATGACGGAGTCGATGGCGGAGTCGATGCTCATCCGGCGGCGGAGACGCCCTCGCGCCAGGTCGGCAGCAGCTCGTCGAGCAGCGCCTCGGTGCGCGGCGGCACCCCGCGGGCCCCGCTGCGGGCGACGAGGTCGGCGGCGAGGACGCGCAGTCGGCCGGGATCCCCGGTGGTGTGGGTGGCGCGCAGCAGCTCGTGCCACAGGCGTTCGTCGGCGGGGGCGGTGCGCAGCGCCGCGGTCAGCGCCTCGATGGCCTTCTCCGCGCGGTCCTTCTCCAGGTGGAACTCGGAGAGCGCCAGCCCGGTGTCGGCGACCAGCAGCGGGAGCTGGGCGTCGACGATCTCGTGGGTGAGCCAGCGGTAGCGGCCCTCGGGCCGGTCGGCCAGCAGCGGCCCGCGCACCAGCACCAGCGCGTCGGTGAGCAGCCGCCCGCGCACCTGGCGGCTGCCGACGCCCCGGCCCTGGGTGGCCTCGTAGTAGAGGGAGCGCAGGACGTCGAGGTCGGAGACGACGGACTTGGCGAGGGTGAGCCGGCCGGTGGCGTCGGTGCCGAGCCGAGGGGTGCCGTCGGGGTCGGAGCCGAGCCAGGCCCGCAGTCGCTCCAGCAGCGCGTCGCGCACGTCCGCCGTCACGCCGCGCGGCCACAGCGCGGAGGACAGCACCCGCGGGTGGACACCCTCGCGGTGCAGCAGGAGCAGCGCCAGCGCCTCGTGCAGCAGGGCGCTGCGCTCACCGTCGGGCGTGTCCAGGCCGATGATCTCGTACGACCCGACGAGGCGGGCGTACACCGCGGGCCGCCCCTGCTCGCTGATGTCGACGAGGAACGGCGGGGCGTTGGCCGGCCGGCCGGGCCCGCCCTCCGGGTCGGAGCCGGGGCCGGAGCCGGGATCGGCGTCGGTGAACAGCTCGACGACGGCACGCCGCTGGGCGGCCGGCAGCATCTGGGCGTCCAGTTCGAGCCCGAGCAGCGGCGCGAGCAGGCGGCCCGCGCCGGTGATCTCCATCTCCCAGGCGGCGCCGGGCAGGTCGGTGCCCTCGGTGCCGACGAGGTAGCCGATGCCGAGCCGACCGGCGTCGGCCGCGAGTTCGGCCAGTCGCAGCGCGTCGTCGTCGGAGGGCTGGGCGGCCAGCAGGACGAGGTGCGGGGCCCAGCGGGTGTGCTGGGCGGGTCCGGTGCGGCCGGTGAGTACGGAGTCGTGCCCGGCGGCACCGAGCGCGCCGCGCCGCTGCCGGGTCTCGGCGGACATGGTCTCGAAGAGGTCCTCGAACCCGTCGAGATGGCGGATCCGGTTGGGCGCGAGGGGCGTGAGGTCGTCCCCGAACCCGACCAGGGTGATGGTCATCCGGTCCGACCAGCCGTTGGTGGCCAGTTCGGCGGCGACCGACGCGAACACGGCGGCCCGGTCGGCCTCGGTGCCGCCGAGCGAGACGATGCCGGGCACGGCCTCCAGGTTGAGCAGCAGCCGGGAGTCGTCCATGGTGCCGAGACTGACGAGCCCGGGGTACGGCGCGGCCGTCTCGGCCTCCTCGTACCCCTCGGCGTCGGTGCGGGCCAGCATCCAGAAGGTCTGGTCCTGACCCTGCTGCCACGGGGCGGGCGGCTTCCCGGCCGGCTGGGCGAGCTGGAGGTGCAGGTCGCCGTTGCCGCTCATCCAGGCCGCGTAGACGACGGGCAGCGGACGGGACTCGGCGGTGAGGGAGGCGGCCAGCCCGCGCAGCGACCGGTCGAGCAGGCGTACGCCCTCGGGGTCGGCGCCGACGAGCAGCGCGTCCTGCACGTCCTGGGCGTCACCGGTCGGCGTGGGCGGCTCCATGCCGCGCCGTCCGCCGACCGCGCCGAGCGCCGACTGCCACATCGCCTGCCGGCGCCGGCGCCCGAGGGCGCCGAGGAGACCGGCGGCGAGCAGCGGTGCGGCGAGCAGCGCCTCGGGCAGCCCGAACGAGTCCCCGGCCTGTCCGGCGGCGGGGGTGGCGTGCTCCTGACCCGTGCCGGGGACGGGAGTGGCCGGTGTGACGGGGTTGGCGGGCGTGGGCGCGGGCCGCTGCTCGGGCAGGGACACCTGGGCGTCACCACCGCCACTTCCCTGGGCGTGGTCCCCGCTCTTGGCGTAGTCGCTGATCTGCTGCTGCACCTGCTCGGAGACGTTGGGCGCCTCGTCGGGCATCTCGACCAGCTCGCCGCCGCGGGCGTCGCCGGGCATCTCCATGATCCAGCCCGGCCGGATGAGGCTGGCCTCGGACAGCCTGGACCCGTCCGGCTGCACCCGGTCCTTGTTGAGCTCGAAGATCTCCTTGTACCGCCGCCCGTCACCGAGGTGCCGTTCGGCCACCTCCCAGAGGGAGTCGTGGTGACGACCCTCGGGCGGCTGGATCCGGTAGTACTTCGTGTCGCCGTGCGCGGCGGAGGAGCCGCCGTCGGCGCGGGCGGCGTCCTGGCCCGCCTGTCCCGCCTGCTCGGCCAGGGCGCCCGCGGTGGCGGCCGCCTGTTCCTGCTGCTGGGCGAAGATCCCCGGCGTCTGCTGGGCGGCGGCGACGGACGGCTTCTGGTTCCCCTCCAGACTCTGCCCCAGCTGCGACAGCCCCGGTGTGAGGCTCGCCGCGGTGGCACCGACGAGGAGCAGGGCGGCGACCAGCTGCCGGGCCAGCAGCTGACTGGGCCCGGACCCGGGCACCCGCCCCGGCACCCCGACACCGGACAGCGCGGCCTTGACCTCGACGAGCACACAGGCGGTGAACTGCGCCCAGGCGAGCCAGACGATGACGGTGAGGATGTGCAGGAAGGTGGAGACGGTGATCTCGCGCTGCAGCCAGTCGAGGCTCGGCGCCCCACCCGGGAACGGCCACCCCGCGGTCACGGCCAGCGCGAACGGCACCCCGACGACCAGCCCCGCCAGCACGACGAAGGCAAGGAACGCCTTGACGAAGTCCCCGAACGACCGCCGCCGCACCCGCACGGGCTGCGGCGTGCGGTTTCTCGGTGCCGAGGGTGCCGAGGAAGCCGTCGAGCTTGACGAGCTGGTGGTGCGGCGTCGCGGCATGGGCGGAGTCCTGGGTCGTGGTCGTGGGCGGCGAAAGCCGCGGGGGCGTCCGGTAAGAGGGGTGTGCTGAGCCTACCGAGATCTTATGGACTCCCACCGGCGGCGGCGAAGGGGCGAGGGAGGCCCACATC
Source organism: Streptomyces rubrogriseus (assembly GCF_027947575.1). Classification (NCBI taxonomy): domain Bacteria; kingdom Bacillati; phylum Actinomycetota; class Actinomycetes; order Kitasatosporales; family Streptomycetaceae; genus Streptomyces; species Streptomyces rubrogriseus. The sequence continues at coordinate 7,775,960 of NZ_CP116256.1, forward strand.
ACAACGTCCGCCCGTTTCACGCCCTTTGCCCGCCTCTACGGAGACCCCCTTCACACACCGCACACAATCCCCGAAAACCGGTCAGAGGCCGTGCACGCACCCCTGGTAGCTTCGTTCCCTCTCGCACACGCCGCATCCCGGGGGGAACACCAGTGGCCCGCAGCGCCCTCACCATGACCGCCGCCACCTTCGCCGCGACGGCGGCCCTGCTCCTGACCGCCTGCGGCGGAGACGGCGACGAGTCGTCCCCGGACGACATCAAGGGGGCGGGGACGGGGGCGAGCACCTCATCTCCGTCGGCCTCGGCGTCGGGAGCGGCCGACGTGGACCGGCCGGACGTGAGCCTGCCCGAGGACCTGAAGCTGGTCTTCGACTTCCAGCGGCCGTCGGACGCGGACCAGGCCGCAGCGCTGGAGGACGCCGCGAACTACATCCGCGCCCTGGACCACGGCATCGCGCAGCAGGATCCGAACGACCCCGCGTATCAGTTCTATTCGACCGGCGGCGCCGAGAAATACGCGAAGTCCCAGATCGAGGCGTGGGTCAAGGACGGCTGGACGGTCACCGGAGACGACCGGTACTTCAACGCCAGTATCGACCCCGTGGGTGAGGGCAAGTCGGTGCTCGTCAGCTTCTGCCGCAACCAGGCGAAGTTCTACAGCAAGAAGGTCGAGACCGGGAAGGTCAACTACACCGAGGAGAACCTGGACAGCTACCAGAAGTTCAGCCTGCTGATGAGCCCTTCCGAGGCGTCGGCGGCGGTGTGGCAGGCGCGGCAGATCGAGGTGCAGGGACGGGTGAAGGAGTGCAAGGGATGACCGTGCGTCGTCGCCGCCTCTACTGGTCGTCCGCAGCTCTGTCGATCGCCATGGTCGGAGGCCTGGCCCCGGCGGCCCATGCCAACGGCACCCCCGGCAACACCACGACGCCTCCAGCCGACGAGAGCCCCAAGGGCGACGCGAACGGCCGCACCCTGCTGTCGTCGGTCTCCCAGTCCAGGATCCAGGTCACCTATCCCGACGGCCGGACCGGCAGCGGCTCCATGGAGGATCTGACCTCCGTCGACCCCAACTGGGAACCGCCCGTCTGCTGGTACGAGCCGGTGTTCACGCCGGAACAGCTGAAGTCCGCGGTCGCGGACCTGAAGAGAAACGGCGGCCTGGGTGCCGTGAACGCCCATGAGTTCTGGACCTCGGGCATCTTCGTGGATCACTACGAGGAGGGCGAGGAACAGGACAACTTCGACATCAACTCGTCGAAGAACACCATGGCCAAGGGCTACAAGGACTACAACGTGGGCAAGGACGGGATGTTCTGGCGCAGCGTGGTCCGCAAGGGGCACGAGCACGACACCAAGGCCTGGGACTGCGGCCGCGTCATGTTCTGGCAGGACGCCGGCACGATCCCGGACGACGAGCACGCCCCCACCCCCGAGACGCTCGCGGCCTACGCGTACGACCAGATCGACGTACCCAAGACCGAGGTCGAGCTGAAGCCCCGGACGAAGTCCACCGTCAATCTCCCCACCTGGGTCTGGCTGGACAAGGGCACCTTCAAGGAGGTCAAGGTCCGGGCCGAGCTGCCGGGCACCGGTCTGTGGGCGGAGACGACCGCGAAGCCGATCGCCCTCCATCTGGAACCCGGCACGGCCGACGCCGAGACCTTTCCCGCCTCCGGCGACTGCGAGATCAACGCCGACGGCTCCATCGGTACGCCGTACACGAAGGGCAAGGCCGACGAGACGCCTCCCTGCGGCATCCGCTACCTACGCGCGTCGAACGGCGAGCCGTACCAGCTGAAGGCCTCGATCACCTGGGAGATCTCCTGGGAAGGCAACGGCGGCGCCCAGGGCGACCTGCCGGACGGCACCTTCGAGACGACCCAGGACATGGAAGTCCAGGAGATCCAGTCCATCAACCGCTGAACAGTTCCTCGGCCCGCTCCACGGTCAGCGCACGCCGCGCCCATACCTCGAGCTGGTCGAGGTCCCAGCAGTCGAGCACGCGCTCCCGCAGAGCGAAGCACACCGGGATGTCCCGCCATTCGAGAATGCGGAGCGTCATCCTGGCTCGCTCCTGGATCCGGCCCTCCACCCGGCCTTCCTCGCGGACCTGCACAGCCACTGGGTTGTCGAAGAAGTAACGGATCTTCCTAGGCACGCGTCCCACCTCTCCGGTACGGCCCGATCGTCCCGCTACGCCGCGACAAGGTCACACCACACGTACTTGCCCCGGTTCCCGTCCCTGGCCAGCGGTTGCCACCCCCACAGGTCCGCGCACGCCCGCACGAGCGCGAGGCCGCGGCCCTCCTCCGCTTCCGTGAGCGCGTCCAGGTTCCCGGGCGGCTCCGGTGGTCCCGGGTCGGCGTCCCACGCCCCGACCCGCAGCACACCCGCCGCCCACCGCACCCGCAGCGCGGCGGGCCCCTTGGTGTGCCGTACGGCGTTGGAGACCAACTCGGTCGCGAGCAACTCGGCGGTGTCCACGAGGCGGATGAGGCCGTGCATGGTGAGGATGAGACGAAGAGTGCGGCGACAGATGGTCACCGCGCGCAGGTCGTTGGGGATGGAGAGGGTGTACTCCCAGGGGGCAGCCAGATCGATGGGCTCGGATTCGGGCATGGGTGAACTCCGTTCGGCGGTCGGATGGTTGGCCGGTGGCTCCGCCGCTCGCCAAGGCATGGCGAAACGGTGCACTTCCGGCACTCGTCGGCATCACACAGTGCGCGTTACGTCACCGACGGTATTTCCTAGTTTTAGGAAACCGCAAGCGCCTGCCGTATTCTGACCCTCGAACGAGCTACACAGTGCGATCAGTTGAAACCAGGAGGCGTCGGTTGCCGCCGAAGAGACACCTCACGGCCCGCAGGGTGCGCCTGGGCTCTGAGCTGCGCAAACTGCGCGAGTCAATGGGTATGAAGTCCAAGGAGGCCGCCGAACTTCTCGGCGCCGACTCGGTCCAGATGAGTCAGATCGAGTCCGGGGTCGCGGGAGTGAGCGCCAATCGCATACGCCGTCTCGCGGCCCATTACGCCTGCACGGACGAAGGGCTGATCGAGGCGCTGGTGGCCATGGCCACCGACCGCACCCGTGGCTGGTGGGAGGAGTACCGGGGTGTACTGCCTCCGGTGTTCCTGGACACCGCCGAGGTCGAACATCACGCGACAGCCCTGCGCGAGATCGTGATCACCCACGTCCCCGGGTTGCTCCAGACCACCGACTACGCCCGTGCGGTGTACACGTACATGATGCCGGGCCTGCCCGACAGCGAGCTGACGCCGCGAGTCGAACACCGGATGCGGCGGCACTGCGTGATCGAGGGTGCCGACCCGACGCCGTACGAGACGATCATTCACGAGTTCGCGCTCAGGGTTCGTGTTGCCGACCGTGCCGTGGCCCAGACTCAGCTTCGCCGGATTCTGGCCCAGATCGAGGGCGGCCACGCGATCGTCCGCGTCATCCCCGCGGACCAGGACGGCTTCGCCGGCGCCGAAGCTTCGATGATGCAGGCATGCGGCCCCGTTCCCCAGTTGGACACGGTGCTCCGGGACGCGCCCACGGGCACTGCGTTCATCGATGCGGAACCGCAACTGAATCAGCTTCGAACACTGTTCCGTAAGGTGGAGAAGGCGTCGCTGAGCCCGGCGGCGTCCCGGGACTTCATCCACCGTTTGACGAAGGAACTGTGAGGCGAGCAGTGACCGAGAGGCTGCGCTGGCGGAAGTCGTCGTTCTCCGGCGGTGGCGACGGCAACACCTGTGTGGAGATCGCGGCGCTGCCCACCCGCGTGGCCATACGCGACTCGAAGGCTCCCTCCCGGGGCACCCTCACCATCCCGGTCGGATCCTTCGCCGCCCTCATACAGAGCCTCAAGAGGACCACTGTCTGACCGGCGATACGCTCGTGTGCGCTAAGTTCAGACGCGCGTTCCAAGCGAGGGCATCGCACGTGCACGGGGGAGAACACGGTGTCGCACAGGCCGGCGGACTGGTACGTACTCGACCTGGACAATGACCCGACGCCGGGCGACCCCGACCGCATTCGCAAACTCGCCGGCACCCTGCACGACTTCGCCGACGACGTGTCCGACGTACTGCGCGACCTCAAGGGCATCGCCAAGGAGGAGGAGATCCTCTCCTGGGCGGGCAAGACGGCGGAGGTGTTCGCCGAGGAGTTCGAGGACGCCCCGAAGAAGCTCCGCAAGCTGAAGAAGTCGTACGGCCTGGCGGGCGACGCGCTGGCCACCTTCTGGCCCGATCTCCAGGACGCCCAGGAGAAGGCCGACAAGGCGCTGCGTGACGGCCGCAAGGCCCGCGAGGAACTCACCACCGCCCAGACCGCACTGACCGGTGCTGATGACTGGGTGCGCAGGGCGACCGAGAAGAGCGACTCGTACGACCCGGCCAAGAACGGCGGCAAGGACGTCCCCAAGCCCGACGAGGCCGACGTCCGCCGCGCCACGCGTGACGCCCAGCACGCCAAGGCCCGGCAGGCGGCGGCCGAGCGGAACGTGGAGAGTGCCCAGAGCGCCCTCGACGCGGCCAAGAAGCTCGCCGGTCAGGCGAAGGGGCTGCGCGAGGAGGCCGCCCGCCGGACGGTGACCAAGCTCCGGGAGGCCTCCGACGCCGGTATCCCCAACCGGCACTGGTGGGAGGAGATCGGCGACTGGGTCTCCGACCACTGGGACGAGATCGTCACCATATGCAAGTGGGTCGTGACGATCGTCGGCATCATCGTGATGATCGTGGGCGGCCCGCTGGGCTGGCTGGTGTTCGCTGCGGCACTCGTCGTGATGGCGGACACGATAAGAAAAGTCATCAAAGGCGAGGCCGGCTGGGGTGATCTCCTATGGGCCGCCCTGGACTGCATACCCGCCACCAAGGGCTTCACCAGCCTCGCCAAGCTCGGCAAGCTGTGGAAGGCGGGCGGCCTGCGGGCCTTGGGCACCGGTTTCATGAAGGGAATCGGTGGAGGGCTGCTCAAGAAGATCCAGCAGCTGAGGTCCGGAGAGGGCCTACGCGGCATCTACCGCCCGTTCAAAGGATCTACCCGTCTCTTCGGCGGCACGATCCCCTACCGGGCCCTCACCCCCAAGGCGCGGCAATTGGCAAGGGACCTGACCAAAGGGCCCGTTCGCATTTCACCCAACGAAGTCAACATATCTCACATGTCCGAACTTCAGCAGTTCCACGGAGTGGAGCACGCGGTCGTACAGAACCCCTCGGGACAGATGCGCCTCTTCCAGGGGGACGAGGTTACGACGATCGTCCCGAAGGAACTGCGCGACGAGGGCTACAAGTTCACCGTGCACACGCATCCCGAAGACCGCCTGCCCGGGCCGCCCGACGAGATGGAAGCCGCTCGTGGCATGAAGAACAGCATGAGCCGCGACCTGGACAACAAGAGGTCCCCTCATATGGAAGCGGTCATCAGCCGCGACGGGCAGGTCCGGTTCTTCGACAACACCGGCGTTCTGGAATTGCCTCCGGGCACTTACCCTCCGGGCGGCCCCATCGGCGAGCGCGGCGGAATCGTCCCAGTGACCGGCCTATGATGATAGAAGGATCGACGCACTGCCCGCCTTCCGCTGCGATTCAAGTGACCCCGACCCGGACCGACAGGCGATCAAGATGCCAGACGTGAATGAGTGCCAGATCTGTGGTGCTCCGGCTCCACTCATCACGGGACAGTGCGACGGTGTCGCCGGGTACCGTCTGCTGCGGGATCCGTGGGCCCCGAAACCGTCCTTCCTCGACGGCAACCTCCATTTCTCCTGTCTGTCGGAGTCGGATCGAAGCGGGCTCTTCTTCGACGAGTTCACCCACATGCTGCGCGCCGGTCATGAAGAGGTCGAAAGCCTTGATGGTTCTCCTCCTCCCCTTACCAGGATGGGCCTGGGCATGACGGAGATCTTTTCCGGCGCCGAATGCTGCGTGTTCCAGAGCGGCGTTGCCGACCGGTGGATGGTGGTGAAGCGCAACGGACCGTGGTTCCGGCTGCGCCTGGAGGACATCACTGAACTCGCCCGCGGCGCCGCTCTCCGGTCTTCCTCGGACGTCGTCCCGTACCGTCTCCCGGTCGACCTCGGTGACGACGTCAGGGAGTTGAGCCTTGCGTCCCTGCTGTCCGTCCTGGGCGTGACGGACCGCTACGAGCCGGACGTCGTGGAATACGAAGCGGTCGACTACTACCCGCCGAAACTGCTGCTCGAGTACGTGGCTCGCGCACCGCTGCGCCTACCTCGTGAGGCGGTGGCATTCCTCACTGAGTACGTTCAGAATTACACCCCGGTAAGTTACGACGACGAGGCCTGATGTCCACACCTTCCACGCCCATTGGTGTATCCCTTTCGGTCCCGGAATCGTGGTGGGAGTTCGACATCCGTCCCGAAGGCCGGGAAGCTACGATCCGCGCCTTGGTGGAGGAACGCCTCGCCGAGACGCCCGAGCTGGCGCCGTATCGCGCCGACCTGACCGCCATGCTCCGGAAGATGGCCAAGGACGCCCACGACTCCGGTGCCCTCTACCTGGGCTGCATGGCGGAGAACTTCGACGGTGTCCCGCTCACCGCGACCGTCACCGTGTCCGTGCTCGGCGCCAAGAACAAGCAGGGGGTCGCTCTGTCCACCGATCCCCGGGCCATCGCCGACAGCCTGCGGACGATCACCGCGCGGCGTGAAGGCGACGCCTGGCGCAAGGTGACGACCGTCGACGTCCCCGAAGTGGGCCCGGCCGCGCGGACGTACGGCGTGGAGGACGTGCCCGTGGCGCCGGGCGACAGTCGTACCCTGCGTATGGCGCTGACGCAGACGTACATCCCCGTCCCGGGAACCACCGACCGGGTCGTCCTCGTCTCCGGAGCCAGCCCGGTGCTGGACCTCGCTGAGGCGTTCCACGACATCTTCGACGCTGTGACCAGCACCTTCCGTTTCGCCTGACCTGCAGAGAGGACTCCGGGCCATGGGCAAGAGCGACCTCGCACTCCCGTTGACCGAGCTGGAGGACTACGGGCGCCGGCTGCGGTCGCTCAAGACGCGGCTGAACCACACGAAGAAGCTCTTCGAGTCCTACAAGGACGACATCGGCGACGGCAGCGTCAACGACGCCCTCGGCGACTTCGAGTCCAACTGGGAGGACGGCCGCGAGGACATCACCCAGCAGCTCGACGCACTCGCGAGCATGTCGGACGCCGTGGTCCGCGAGTTCAAGAAGCTCGACGACGAACTCACCAAGCAGGTCAACGACGCCGTGAAGACGGAGGACAAGCGGGGCGGCAAGGGCGGCAAGGGCGGCGACAAGTAGCGATGGTCAGGGTGCCTGTGCCGCATCTCGTCGGCGAGCCGCAGCTGGAGTCCGACTTCGCCCCCGGCACGCTCTCCGACGAGCTGGCCGAGTCTCTGGCCGGATTCCTGGAGGAGGCGGAGCCCGTCCTGTTCTCACCGGGCACTCTGCCGGATCCGTTCTCCGACTCGGCTGACGTGCGCGTACGTGTGGGAGTCATGACCGACGGACGCTGGGTCTGGCCCCTCGCCTGGGCAGACCACGTCCGGCAGCACCGCGTGGCGCCGCCACCGGCATTCGTCCGGCACGCCGTCTCGCTCCGTTTCTCGGCCCCGGAGGTCAGCGTTGAACGAGCACTCGCCATCGCGCGGGCCGAAGGGCTCCCCCTGCCCGACTGAGGGCACCCGGGCGGCACGTACGGTCCGGGCCGTCGGGTTCTTCGACGAGCTCTCGCCCGGCTGGGGGTTCCCCACCGACGGCACGATCAAGGATGCGGTCAGGTCGTCGGCGGACAGCGACGGGCAACGACTCGTCGAGTACCTCCGGCAAGGCTCCGGCATCTGGTCGGAGATGGGCGCGCAGGCCGACGTGCTGGATCCCGAAGGGCCGGTCCTGGTGAGCGCCGGCTCCCTCCTCACGGACGGGGTCTGGCTCTGGCGGGAGGATCTCGCGTACTACGTGGGCAGGTACCACCTGGCTCTGCCCGGAGACTTCGTCGCGCGCGTCAGAGAGCTGGGCCACCGGCCACCGGAGGTCCCGGAAACCAGGCTCGTCGAGATCCTGACCCGGGATCTCGGGATCCCCATGGACTGAGCGCCGCCACTCAGCTCGCCGTTCACCCCACCTCGTTCTCCGCCACCGCCTCGCCGTGGACCACCACGTCGCCGCCGTAGAACATGCCGGTGAAGACCGGGGAGTAGGTGAGCTGGACCTCGACCTGCACCTGGGCCGCGTCGGCCGTGACGCAGTGGGTCGCGGCGATGTCCGCGCCGGTCATGTCCATCTCGGCGGCGAAGGCCTTGACCCGGGCGTTGCAGTTCTCGTAGTTGATGGGGGCGGGGCCGCCCACGTCGTCGTAGAGGGCCTCGCGGTCGATGTCCTGGGCGGCGTAGCGGGCGGCCTGTTCGGCGATGTCCGCCGCGCGTTCGCGCTTGGAGATGGACATGCCGCCGTCGATGACGAAGGCCGACAGGGACAGGAAGACCAGCGCGAAGATGATGACCGCGCCGGCGCCCGAGCCGCGGTCGTCCAGCCGGGTGCGTCGGTCCGCGAGCCAGTCGCGCACCTGGGTTCTCACGCCGTCCTCCGGTACGGGTCCAGCGGGGAGCTGAAGGTCGCCGACAGGGTCGTGGGGATGTTCAGGCCGATCGAGTCCAGGCCGCGCACCTCGCAGCTCACCTCGACCGTGAAGAGGGTGTCCGGTTCGAAGCCCGCGCTCTTCTGGACGACCGAGACCGGGCCGGAGCACACGTCCGCGAGGTTGGCCTCGGCGGCCTTCTTCGCCTCCGCCATCGCCGTACCGTGGTCCTTCTGGATCGAGCCCGCGCGGGCCGCGTCCCTGGCGGCGCCGTCGAGTGCGCCGCGGCCGTCGACGAGCTGGCCGAAGGCCACCAGGACGAGGATGAAGAGGATCATCACGGGGGCCAGGATGACCACCTCGATGGTGGACAGCCCCCGGTCGTCGCCCTCGTTGCGCAGCAGCCGACCGCCGCTGCGGCGGAAGGGGTTCATCTAGTTGCCCCCCTCCTGCACGAAGCGCTCGACCGGGCCCATCGACTGGGCGTGCACCGTCAGGTCCAGGCCCGGGAAGACGGTGGGGATACGGGCCGTGATCTCCACCCCGACCGTGTTCTGCTCCGGCTGGACCATCTTCACGTCGGGGGACAGGACCAGTTGCGGGCCGAGTTGGCGGATGTAGCTGTCGACCACGTCCCGGGCCTCGCCCCGCCACGCGCCGGGCTGGGCGTCCGCCGTCGCGCGGGCCTTGCGCGCGCCCGCCTGGGCCGCGGCCTGCGCCACGTGGTCCGCGAAGAAGTACAGACCGAACTGCACCGTCGCGAAGATCATGAAGAACAGGACCGGAGTGAGCAGCACGAACTCGATCGCGGTCATGCCGGAGTCGTCGCCGCGGGTGGTCGCGGCCTCCCGCGCGGCGTCCACCCTGCGGCGCACCCGTCTGTGCACGCCCCCGAGTGCGCCCTTGAGCACGCCGCGCACAGCGCCCGGCGTCCTCGTCCCCGTCCCCGTCCCCGTCTGTCCCGTCACGTCGTCCCCGTCACAGCGCCCATAGCTCTGGAGCCGCACGGCCGTACAGCGGCCGTGTACGGCCGGTCAGCAGGTCTTGCCCGCGTCCGCGCCCTTGATGCAGTCGCCGACCTTGTTGGCGCCGTCGCTGAGCGCGGCGTTGATGATGGCGGCCACCACGCCGACGATCGCGACGACGACCGCGGAGATGATGACCCACTCGACCGCGGAGGCGCCGCGGTCCAGCTCGCCGGAGCGGGCGCGCTCCACGCGGGCCCGCAGGAAGGTGATCAGGAAGTCGACGGGCACGATGCCCGTGGTGCCGGTGCGGAGGTTCCGTCCGTTCATGGTGGGTTCTGTCCTCTCGTGTCAGTTCTGGGAGCGAAGCGGCTCGGAGCTGCTCCATCTGGGCTGCGGCGGGTACGCCGGAAACTGCGTCACACCTGGAACACCCGCATCGCCGCCGGATAGATCAGGAACACCAGGAACCCGGCGCACAGCAGGAGCTGGGCCACGAGCATCGACTGGGACTTCTCGCCCGCGCTGCCCTCGATCTCGGAGAGTTCGCGGTGGCGCATGGTCTCGGCGCGGGAGGCGAGGGACTCACGGACCTTGGCGCCGTCGTCCGCCACCAGGGCGAGGGAGGCGGAGAGGTCCTTGAGTTCCTCGACACCCAGGTCCTCGCCGAGCTGTCCCAGCGCCTGCCACTGGCTGATGCCCGTGATGCGCGCGTCCGCCAGCGCGTTGCGGATGCGGTGGGTGGCCCAGCCGTCCGACACCTCCGCCGCCGCCATCAGCGCCTCCGGCAGACCGCGGCCGCCGGCCAGGCTCATGGAGACCAGGTCCAGGTACGCCCCGATCACACGCCGCAGGTCACGGCGCTTGTCGGCGGCGTCCCTGCGTACCTCCAGGTCGGGGAGGAAGAAGAAGAGCGCCGCGCAGAGCAGGGCCAGCCAGACCGGGATGATCGGACTGTCCCCGAAGCCGAGCTGCCAGACGATCGCGAACAGGAACGGGCCGAAGAACAAGCCGCCCACCGCCAGCAGCGCCTTCGTCGCCAGGAACTTCTCCCAGCTGCGGTCCAGCACCGCCAGGTCCGCGCGCAGCGAGCGCTGCTCCCAGCCCTGCTGGAGGTACAGCTCGGCGACCCGGGCGCCGACCTGGGCCCGCAGCGAACCGAGACGGCTGGTGTCCTTCGCCGCGCGGGACGACTCGTAGGCCGCCCCGCGCGCCCGCATCGCGTCGATGCGGGCGACCTGCTGGATCGGGCTGCGTCTGCTCGGCATCAGAGCACGGACCAGGGCGTAGATGCCCAGGCCGGTGACGGCGCCGACCAGGACCGGCATGGTCAGGTTCATCGTCGTACCCCCTCGTCCCCAGACGCCGGCGACGGCTGGGACGGTTGCGGCAGGCGCTGTACGGGCTGACCGGGGTGACCCGGCTGGCCCGGTGTGCGGGGGCGCACGAACTGGACGTCGGCGCCGTCCCGGACCAGGAAGCGCTCCGGGGTCTCGATGGTCGACAGCTTGCGCAGCCACCAGAAGCCCAGCGCGAACAGGCCGCACACGCAGACCAGGACCAGCTGGCCGACGGGCGAGCCGTACGGCTCGACGAAGTCCCGGTTGAAGATGGACAGGCCGAGGACGAAGAGGACCGAGACCGCGACCACGATCTGCACCGACCGGCGGGTCGACGCGCGCTGCGCCATCACGCGCTGGCGCATGTCGACCTCCTCGCGCGCGGACTTGGCGAGCGCGCCGAGGACCTGGCGCAGACCCGGGCCGCGCAGCCGTGCGTTGAGGATGAGGGCCGCGACGATGATGTCGGCGGACGCGTCGTCGATCTCGTCGGCGAGGTGCTGGAGCGCCTCGGGCAGCGGGGTACGCGAACGCAGCCGGTCGACCAGGGCGTCCAGGTGGGGGCGGAGTACGGGCGCGGCGGCTCGGGCGGAGGCCGGGATGGCCTGCTCCAGGCCGACGGCGCCCGCGATGGTGTCCCGCAGCGACTCGGTCCACGAGGCGAGGGCCTCCACCCGCTTCATGGCGGCGCGTTCCTCGGCGGCGCCGCCGAAGAGGCGGTCCCAGAAGAAGACCAGGACGCCGGCCGCGATGCCGAGCACTGCCCAGCGGGTCAGGAGCAGGACGACGAGTCCGGCCAGGGCCGCGGCGGAGCCGCGCCGGCCCGCCCACCGGATCAGCTCGTTGACGCGCTCGCTGGCCTGCCGCTTCTCGTGCTCGGGCTTGGCGGGCAGTCCGCGTACGGCGACGAGGAAGAGGGCCAGGCCGCCGCCGACGGCGACACCGCAGCCGAGCGCGTACAGGACCGTCGTGGAGAACAGTCCGCCCATGGAGCCGAGCGAGTCCAGCGCCGCGAGTGTCGTGGTGGTCGTCGTCATCCCCATGTATCCCTCACCCCCACGTTCCGTTGGGCCGGTAGCCGTAGGCGATGAGTTCCTCCAGGCAGGCGATGGGGGCGTGCGGGACGACCTGGCCGTCGGGCGTCTCGGCGAACACCTCGCTGGACAGCACCCGGCCGTCGACGCCGTTGACCTCGCGGACCGAGGTGACCATGCGCTGGAGACGGCCGCCGCTCTGGAAGTCGTTGCGCCGCTGGACGAAGACGACGAAGTTGACGGCGCCGGCCACCAGCATCTGGCTGGCCTCGATCGGCAGCCGCTCGGTCGCCTGGAGGGCGTACGTGGAGATGCGGTTGAAGACCTCGTGCGAGCTGTTGGCGTGGATCGTGGAGAGCGAGCCGTCGTTGCCCTGCGACATCGCGTTCAGCATGGTGACGATCTCGTCGCCGAGCACCTCGCCGACGATGACGCGGGAGGGGTTCATGCGTAGGGAACGGCGGACCAGTTCCGCCATGGTGATGGCGCCCTGGCCCTCGGAGTTGGGCAGCCGCTCCTCGAACGCCACGACGTTGGGGTGGAGTTCGGGGAAGGTGTCCAGGCCCAGCTCCAGCGCGCGTTCCACCGTGATCAGCCGCTCGTGCGGCGGGATCTCGTTGGCGAGGGCGCGCAGCAGTGTCGTCTTGCCGGCGTTGGTGGCGCCCGCGATCATGATGTTCTTGCGGGCCCGGACCGCGCAGGCCAGGAAGTGGCCCAGCTCGGGGGTGAGGGTGCCGTTGCCGACCAGGTCGGAGATGAAGACCTTGCCCAGGCGGGCGCGGCGGATGGAGAGCGCCGGGCGCCGGGCGACGTCCATCACCGCCGACAGACGCGAACCGTCCGGGAGCCTCAGGTCCAGCTGCGGGTTGGCGGAGTCGAAGGGGCGGGAGGACAGGCCGGAGTAGGCGCCGAGGATCTGGATCAGCTCGATGAGTTCCTCGTCGGTCTCGGCGACCGCCTCGCCGCGCGTCTCGCGCCCGTCGGCGTAGCCGACGAAGACGTGGTCGCAGCCGTTGATGTCGATGTTCTCGACCTCGGGGTCGTCGAGGAGCGGCTGGAGCCGGCCGACGCCGAAGAGCGCGGCGTGCACGGCGGCCGCGTACGCCTCCTCCGTCTCCGCGTCCAGCGGTGTACGCCCGCCGTTGATCTCGGCGCGGGCGTACTCCTCCAGTATCTGCGCGATGACGGCGCGCGCGTAGTGCCGTTCGTCCTCGGTGGACATCGGAGTGACGCCGCTGACCTGGTCCTGGCGGCGCTGCTCGGAGATGCGGTCGCCGGCGTCCTGCCGGAACCGCTTGACCAACGAGTGGTCGACAGCGGTCATCGGCCGGCCCCCGCGTGGCCGGACATGCCGGGTCCGGCGGGTCCTGCGGCACCGGGGCCGGTGGGACCGGTGGGACCGGTGGGCATGGACCAGGCGGCGCCGAACTGCTGGTACAGGTCCGAGGTGACCTTGCGGGCCGAGCGGATGAGCAGCGACTTCTCCAGCCGCCCGCGCCTGCGCCCGGCCAACTGGTCGGCGCCGGCCGGGTCGTCGGCGATCGTGCCGACCACGCGGGCTCCGGTCTGGGCGTGCACCAGCATGTCGTTGACCTGGCCGGAGAGCTTGGCCGCGTTGTTCGTGTCGGCGACGAGGACGACGCCGACCAGCGGCAGGCCGAGGCCGGCGGCGCCCCGCGATCCGCCGTGCAGCTTGTTGGACAGCGCGGCGGCACGGTCCCGGACCCGGGCGATGGCCTCCGGCTCGGTGCGGGAGAGGAGGAGCACGAGGGAGGCGTGCGGGAACAGCTCGGTCGCCGGGGAGTCCCCGCTGATCCGGCCGCAGTCGGCGATGACGTCGGCGGGGGCGTTCGGGGAGTCGGCGAGGGAGGCGAAGGCCCGGCCGAGGGTGGGCCACAGGCCCGCGAGCCCGGCGGCCTGCTCGGAGATGCCGAGGCCGACGAGGACTTCGAGGCCGCCGCTGAGCGGCTGTACGTGGTCCCAGAGCTGGTCGGGCACGAGGCCCCGGCGGGCGGTCGCGGCGATCGACAGCATGCCGGTGTTCGGGTTCAGCGGACCGCCGTGCGCGGCGGCCGACCGGTACACCAGGTCGCCGCCCGCCGGGTCGGTCTCGGCGAGCAGGACACGGCGCGGCCAGACCGCCGCGAGGGCGACGGCCGCGGTGGTGACGCCGGGGGAACCCTTGTCGGCGGCGAGGGCGATGAGGGCCATGGCTTCTTCGGTCGCCTTCTAGTTGCCGGGAATCAGGACGACGGCGACCTCGCCCGCGGACGCGGCCTGCGCCAGCGCCGCGGCGTCGGCGGCGTCGACGGTCAGCGTGACGGGCAGGTTGGTGCTGGTGATGCTGTCGCCCGAGGCGGCGGAGGCGTCCTCGACCACCGCGCGCTCGACCAGCAGCGAGCTGTCGGCACCGGCCGACCCGGAGGAGCCTTCCTGGTCCCCGCCGCCGGTGGACTTGCTGCCGACGCGGTAGACGGCGACGTTGTCGCCCGCTTCCAGACCCTTCGGGTACTGCCCCTCCTTGAGGGCGACGCCGACCGTGGCCTTGCCCTGCTCCATGCCGGACTTCTTGGCGAACATCTGGCCCACCACGACGGTGCCGCCGTAGATCGTGGACTTGGCCTGGAGCTTCATCAGGCCCGCACGCTGTTCCCAGGGCACGAAGTCGGCGCCGGAGTCGTCGTTCACCATGACGACCTTGATGTTGTCGTCGGTGATGGACTCGCCTGGCTTGATGTCCGCCGTCACCTGGATCGCCTCGACCCGGTCACCGACCCGCAGCACCAGCATCGTCGCGCCGAGCGCGCCCAGCAGGATCAGCAGCACCGCCAGCGCGGCCAGCGCCGGTTTGCGCTCGCGAGGAGGGCTGGGAAGCCGGTCACCGACCGACGGCTGAGCCGGAGCCGCGGAACGTCCCGCGCCCGCCCCCGTACGCTCCTGGATCTTCACGCAACCGCTCCCCGTACAACCAAGAAAATTGCCTGCCACGTACTTACTCGGGCGTCGGCGGCCCAAGTACACAGAATCGTCTGCGGTTTCGGACACTTCACCCGTGACCGCCCGACCGATGGCGTCCCGGGACATCCCCGTACGCACCCGCCCGACCTGGGCAAATAGCCAGCAGTAAGGCGAGTGTCAAGCCACCGCACCGTATCAGCCGCACATAAGCCCCTCAAGGCATGCCCTCCCCGGTCCGCACGCCCTGTCCACCGTTACTCATCTGCAACTTCGCGCTCACGAAACCCCCTTGAGCACGGCCCGCCGAGCGGCTCCTCCCACTGTGCTCGCGCTAATCAAAGAGAGCCAGGGCCGGACGCTTTCCGCATGCGGTTCGTCACGGTGCACCCATGACCCCTGCACGATTCACTCACGAGGGGCGCGACACCGATGGACATACTTCCGGTGAGCGGGCCGGTTCCAGGGTCCGAGAAAGGACGAGTTGCGCCAGATCCTGAACAACGCCGTGGCCCTCGATGCGGCGTCGGCAGCGGGCGTACGGGTACCGGAACTCTCCCCGCAGCCGCACCAATTGGCCGAGGACGATTGAAGGCGTCTCCTGCGCTCCCTGACGCGCGTACTCGGCCCACACCTGGCCTGCCCCTACGTGGAAGCCCTCCTCGCGAAGCACGGCTCCCGGGCCAGGCTGAAGAAGCTCGGCCGCACCCGGCGCAAGGCCTGCCCACACTGAACGGCTCGTGCAAGCCCCGCCGCCGAGATCGTCGACGCCCTCACGGAACAGACTCTCGCCGTTCCCGGCACCGGAGGCATCCGCGCTGATCGTGCCCGGGCCTGCTACGGCCAACAGGGCATAAAAGGCCGTCCGCAGCCGAGTACGTGCAGGTGGCACCCATCCTGGGCCCATGCCTCCACGAAAGCTGCTCGTTGCCGCCCCGGACGACCTCGCTCCGCAGGCTCCGGAAGCTAGGGTCCGGTAGGCGTCGGGAGCAGTGGAGACGAGTACGGCGCCCGCCGGTGCGGGGGAGCAGACTGACGCGCTATTGGCCGACGCCGCCCACGCGTCTATCGTGCCCCCGACGGGCCCATCGAGGCTCGGCCGGCGCGGCACACCGGGGCGCCGGGAAGCCGCCGTCCACCGGGGGGATGAGGCATGAGACGGGGGCGTGGAGCGGCAGGTGCCGGAGCCGGTGCTCTGCTGGGCGGGGTACTCGCACCGCTGACCGAGCACCTCGGTTCGTCGCTCACCGACGGGGCGGCCGGGCAGCCCTGGGTCGCCTGGTCGTTGTTCGTCCTGCTGTGCGTCCTGGGCGGAGTGCTCGGCACATTCTTTCCTTCGAGCGGCGGCACCACCGCGGACGCCCCGCCTCCGCTCGCCCCCGGGCCCATCGAACCGGTCACCGCCCCGACGACCACCTCGCTGCGCCCGCCTCGTATCGAACGGCGCCTGCGCGGCCGGGAGGCGGAACTGGAGCGGCTCACCGCCTTGCTGCGCGACCCGGCGGAGAAGTTTGCGGTCGTCTGCGGGGTGGGCGGCGTCGGCAAGACCACGCTGGCAGCCGCCGTGGCCGCGCGGGCCGAAGCCGAGGGCTGGTCGGTCTTCTGGACCCGGTGGCGCGACCCCGGCACGACCGCCGATGACATGGTCAGAGTCGCGCTGGCCTGCGGGATGCCCGAGGAGAGTGTCCGGGCCGCCCGGTCCGGGCACGACAGCCTCCCGGATGCCGTGTGGCGGTACCTGGCA
This sequence comes from Streptomyces rubrogriseus, assembly GCF_027947575.1. Taxonomy (NCBI): domain Bacteria; kingdom Bacillati; phylum Actinomycetota; class Actinomycetes; order Kitasatosporales; family Streptomycetaceae; genus Streptomyces; species Streptomyces rubrogriseus. The sequence goes on from NZ_CP116256.1 coordinate 7,792,573, forward strand.
GGGCGTCGAAAGTGGCTCGTGGTCCTCGACAACGCCGACGAGACCGAACGCCTGGGCGACGCGTCCGAGCCGGTCGCCCACTACCGAGGTTGGGTCCGACCGGACGGCCGCGGACTGCTGCTGGTGACCAGCCGCGACACCAGCGCGCAGACCTGGGGGCCCGCTGCCGACATCCTGCGGCTCGACCCCCTCGACACCGCCTCCGGTGGCCGGGTCCTGCTGGACTCCGCACCCGGCGCGGGCAGTCACGAGGAGGCGATGGCGCTCGCCGGCCGGCTCGGCGGCCTGCCCCTCGCGCTCCAGGCCGCCAGTCGCTACGTGGGGGCCGCGACCAGCCGTCACCGAGACTTCGCCGCCTACCGGGAGGCGCTGGACCGGGAGGCGGAGCTGCTCGTCGGCACGGACCCGTCGGAGGCGCGCGATCCGGCCGTGGCCCGCACGTTCTTGCGCCACACCTGGGAACTGTCCCTTGACCAGCTCGACAGCGAGGGCCTGCCACTGGCCCGCCCTCTGCTGCGGCAGCTGGCCCTCTACGGGCCCGCCGCCGTACCGCCCGTACTCATCACTCCCCGGCTGATGACCACGGCGTTGGGCCGTTCAGTGAGCGCCGGGGAGGTCGACCGCGCCCTCACCGCGCTGGAGCGCTACGGGCTGCTCGGCACCGAATCCGAGGTGCCGGGCTCCGTCCTGCTCCATCCTCTGGTGCGCGAGATGAGCGCCCTGGCCCTGCGGTCGGACTCCGGCGCGGACTTCGACCGCTGTGTCCGCGCCCGGGCGGATGCCCTCTCCACGGCGGTGACCGGATTACCTGAGGGGCTGCCCGGCTGGCCCACGGCTCGGCTGCTGGCCCAGCACGCGCCGCTGCTGCTGTCCGTGCCACGAACCGTCCCACTCACAGAGGCGGCAGCGGTCGTCGACCGGCTCGGGGACGTGCTCGGCGACTCGGGCGACTACGCTCTGCAACGCGTGGTCCGTCAGGCCGTGCTCGCCCGGCGCGAGCAGGAGCTGGGGCCGGACCACCCCGACACGCTCCTGTCGCGCAACCACGTCACCAACAGCGTGCTGAGTCTCGGGCACCATACCCAGGCACTCGCCGCCCACCGAACGGTGCTGGCCGCCCGCGAGCGTGTGCTCGGCCCCCGCCACCCCGACACCCTGGTGAGCAGGAACAACGTGGGTTTCGTCTGCGAGCTGCTTGGTGACTACGAGGAGGCCCAGGCGCTGCACGAGCACACCCTGGCCGACCGGCTCACGGTTCTGGGACCCGACCACCGGCACACCCTGGTCAGCAGACAGAATCTCGCCAACTCCATCGACGGCCGGGGCGACCACCTGCTGGCCGTCAGCCTGCACCGGGAGGTCCTCGCCGACCGGCTCCGACTCCTGGGCCCGGACCACCGGGACACCCTCGCCAGCCGGAGCCATGTCGCCGAGTCGCTAAGCCGGTGCGGCGAACACGCCCGCGCGCTGGAACTGCACGGACAAGTACTGGCCGACCGTACGCGCGTCATGGGCCCCGACCACCCCTACACGCTGCTCAGCGGTCATCAACTCGCCAGGGCGCTTAGCGACGCGGGTGACCACGCCGGTGCGGCGGACCGCTACGAACAGGTGCTCGCCCAGCGGCGGCGGGTGCTGGGCCCCGAACACCCCGACACTCGGGCCACCGAGCAGGGGCTCGCTCTCTGTCAGACGGAGCGCGCGGCCCGAGACCGGTCGGCCGCGTCCCGGGGGAGTGGCCGGCGGGGCCGTGTCAGAACCCGACGATAAGCACACGGTGAGCGCCCGGGGCACGGCTCGGTAGCGCGTTCGCCTTTCCGGCGTGATGGACAGGCCTTGGCCTTGGCAAGTCGGTCGGCCTCGATCCAGTCCGCGTAGTGGTGCCGGCCGCGCTCGCCGCTGACGTTCCGCAGCTGCGCGTCGGTGACCTCCTCACCTGACGTCAGTCCGAACACGAGCACCACCCATCGCCTGCCGGGACGCCGGCTTGCTCATGGGCCTCGCGCAACGGCGTGCAGGCCGGGCGGCGGCTGTCGCCGACACGGTCCGGCGCAGGCAGCGGTACATCTGGCCTGCCCGGATGCCCTGATGTACGCGGTCGTCTTCGTCTTCACGAGCGTTCTCGCCGGAGCCGTCGTGGGCCTGGTTTGCCTCCTTACCCTCGCGACTACCGGGCGGCCGCGCGGCTCTTCCCCCTGCCCTTCTTGCGCAGCTTCCGCAGGCGTTCCCGCTCCAGCACACGGCGCACTTCGGGGACGGCTCGACGCCGCCGGTAGGTGAGCCACCCCAGGACGGCCACGCAACCGACGTATACGAGGAGCGCGGGCCCCGTCCCCGGGACGTACGAACAACCAAGCTCGTACAAGCGGCAGTTCTTGCCTCGCAACCCGCTGAGCAGGAAGAGGGGCGGCGCGACGGCAGCGACGTAGCACACCCCGCGGACCATGCCGCGCAGCACCCCGGACGCCTTGCCCGAGTCGCCCGGCACCGTACTGCCGAACCTCTCCGACAGAGCGCCACCGCACCCCAGGAGAGTGACCATCCCCAGCACTCCCCCGACGCTCCAGGCACCCCCGGGCAGCCCGTACAGCACGGGCGCGCTCTCGCGAGCGGCCCACCTCGACCCTCCGAACACGCCGACGAGCACCGCCGCTCCGACCGCGACGAACAGCACGAGTCCGACGCCGTCCCGCACCCGGAACAGACGGTTGCGATCCGTCGCCGCGTCCCTCAGTCGCTCACGCTCCGTCATACGCCCGATCCCACCTGCTCTGCCGCACGCCACCCCACGTGCCCATCACTACGGCCGCCCCGAAGAGCGTCGCCAGGAGCACGCCGTTGGAGTCGGTACGTCCGTCGTCGGGACTCGCGACGCCTTCGGGGTCGTATCGCACCCGCAGCTCGTCGCCCTTCGACGTCGAGTCCCGGCACCCGTCGCTCTCCGAGAGCGAGGGCGAGATGTCCCGTCCGTCCACGGTGCGCAGTTCGCAGTGGTTGGTGCTGCTGTAGTCCGCGCTGACGACCACGGCGTCGGCGGACACACCCCGGTCCGCCAAGGCGGTCGCGCCCCCGGACGCCGTGCCGAAGATCCCCAGGGCCACCCCGGCGATCAACGGCACGATCAACTGCCACGCCACTTTCCGCTTCCTGCGCGGCACGCGGCGCAGCAGGAGCACCGGGACCAGGAGCGACGCCAGCGGGAGGATCAGAATGGCGAACAGGCCGCCCACCCCACGCACCACGGTCGGAAGCGGCACGACGGGCCCCAGCCAGGCCAGTCCGAGCGAACCCCCGGCACACAGCAGGCTGAACGCCAGCCACCGCACCAGGTCGGACCTGGCCGCCCTGTCCCGGGATATGACATCAGCCACGTGACTCCTCGTCCCTCGCCAGCCCCTCGCGTGTCCGGAGCACCGTAGCGATTCCCGAGGCAGTTCACTCTGGCGAAACCGGGAAGCACGCAGATACCGTCAGTAGCCTTGACCTCACTTCTGTCTCACGGGGAGTCCACTGTGAAGCGCCGCTCTTTGCCCGTTGCTGCCGCGCTCGCCGCCTCAGCCGCCTTGCTGCTGACGGCCTGCGGGGGCGGGGACGACACGTCCAGCGACAACGACAAGATCGCGGGAGCGGACCAGGGGTCTGCGACCCCGAGCGAGACAGCCGAGTCTTCGGCCGCACCGGCGGAGGACAAGCCGGACGGCGTGGACCTGTCCCTTCCGAAGGACATGAACCTCGTCTTCGACTGGGACAAGCCGAAGGACAAGAACGAAGCGGCCGCGATGGACGACGCGGCAAACTACGTTCGCGCCATCTACCGAGGCGTCGACAAGCGCACGACCAGGGACGCCTCCTTGGCCGCGTACGCCACTGGAGACGGGCTGAAGTACGCGCACACACAGATCGAGGCCCGGCTCGAAGGCGACTGGACGTCGACCGGCACCCGCCGCCACTACCAGGCCACCACTCGGTCCGCCCCCAACGGCAACTCGGTGGAAGTCGCGTTCTGCGTGGACTCGAGCAAGTTCTACTCCAAAGAGGTCAAGACCGGGAAAGTCCTGAAGGGCACACCCAGCATCACGGACTTCGATTACTTCAAAATCATCATGTCCAAGTACCCGACAGGGGACGGGATGTGGCAGGCATCCAAGGTGTTCGTCGAAACAAAGGCGGCGAAATGTCAGTGACGACGTCACGGCGCACGGCCCTCATCACCGGCCTGGCTGCCCTGACGCTGGCCGTGGGCACCTCCCTCGCGGATCCTGCGCACGCGGGAGAACAGCCGAGCAACGGCCAGGGCGCCGACACCGAACAGTCCGGCGGCGGCGACAAAACGGGCATCTACGCCGCCGCACGCATCACGTACTCAGGATCCGTCGCCCCCAACGGTGGCACCGGAAACGTGACGTCCGCCGACGTCAACTGGACTCCCCCGCCCTGCTGGTACGCCCCCTACCTCGGCGCCAAGGACTTCAAGAAGGAGATGTCCGCCGAGATAGAGGAGGCCGCGAGCGCACCCGGCATGACCGGGACACCCGCCGCAGCGATCGGCCAGACGAAGGCGCACTACGAGGACGAGTACGGCTGGACGGACACCCCCGGGTACAAGGACTACAACGTCGCCAAGGACGGCGAGGGCATGTTCTGGGCCGGCGTCGAGAATCCCAACGAGCCCGACTTCCTCAAGCGGAACTCCTGCACCGACCTCCCGTTCTGGGTCGACGACGGCGAGGCCCCGCCGCCCCAGTACGAGGAGGCCATCACCCCGGAGATACTCGCCGCCCTCGCGTACCAGCACATGGAGCTGCCCGGCACCGAGGTCACCCTCGCCCCCGCCCAGACCACGAAGGTGAACCTGCCGACCTGGGCCTGGCTCGACAAGGCCGACTTCCACGAGGTCCAGGCCACGGCCGCCATCAACGCCCCCGGCTTCGCCCTCACGGCAACGACCACCGCCAAGCCCGTCTCCCTCAGGTTGGAGCCGGGCACTCCGGACGCCGTGACCTACCCGGCCTCCGGCGAGTGCACGATCAACGACGACGGCTCCATCGGCGAGCCCTACGCCAGGGGCGACGCCGACCGGACCCCACCCTGCGGCATCAAGTACCTCCGCTCCTCCGGAGACGGCACCTTCGACCTCCAGGCCACCATCACCTGGGAGATCGCCTGGACCGGCACCGGCGGCGCGGGCGGCGACCTCCCCGACGGCACCTTCGAGAACGGACAGGCCGTCACGGTGCAGGAAATCCAATCGGTCAACCGATGACAACCCCACGGAGCAGGCACACATGTCGTTCCTGAAGTTCTTCTCCGACGAGGTCAAGGAGATGGCGAGAACGCTGGAGAACAGCGGCGGCCGCATGAAGGAGGCGTCGCAGGAAATGAAGCGGGCCGACTCCAGCCAGGTCGGGCACTCGGAACTCCAGTCCGCCTGCGACGACTTCGCCGATTCCTGGGACTACGGATTCGGGCAGTTGTCCAAACTGACGAAGGGCGTCTCCAAGTTCGCCGACAAGGCGTCCGAGGAGTTCCTCAAGATGGATCAGACGCTGTACGACGAGCTGAAGAAGTCCGCGACGAAGCCCAAGAAGTGACTGCTCACGCCTCGACGCGCGGCGGCCACTCCACGCCCGCCGCGGACAGGCGGTTGAGATGTGCGCGCCTCCGCCGTCGCGTCACTCCGAGACCAACGAGGTAGAAGGCGAAGAAGGCGAGCCAGATCACCACCGCGACGAGGACGTTCCTCACCGTGTACCCGGGAAAGATGAGGAAGATCGCCATGACGACCGGCAGAATGAGGATGTTGCTCAGGACGCGCGGGTTGTACCGGCCGCTGGCGTCGACGACCATCTGCGAGTAGAGCAGTGCCACCCGGGGCCGCGCCTCCGGGACCGGAGTGAGGCCGAGTCCCGGGCGCATGCCGGGCAGCGGGGTCCGGCCGGAAGCCTGCTGGTGAGCGGCCTGGAGAGCGGTGGCCCGCGCCCGGGCGTCAGGCATGCGGACGAACAGGAAAAAGGGATTGTTCAGAGCGGCGTTTCCGGGGGCGTGCCCGACGTAGCGATATCCGAAGCTCTCGGCGACGTACGCGAATGCCGCGAATTTCTTCAGGCCGGGGAAATGCGGTCTGACCGTGAACTCGCTCGCCTCCTCCGCGACAGCCTTCATCAGCTCGTTCAGGAGATGCCGTTCATCCATGACCGTCTCCTCCTCGGCTCGTACGGGGACGGCCCCATCGTGACATACGGCTGCCGCTGGTAACTTACCGGCTCAGCCGGCACAAAAGCACGGGGAGAAGTCCGATGAGTTCCGAAAAATACCCGAATCTGGGGTTCGATCCAGCACCCGGCGATCTTGAGGCCGTCCGGGATCTGGTGAAGGCGGTGGGCCGTGTCACCAGTGGCAGCGACACGGCCCAGACGGAGCTGAGCAAGATGGGAACGGCGGACGGAATTTGGGCGGGCAAGGCCGCCACGTCGTTCCAGGACACCTACTCACCTGTTCCTCCATACCTGAAGAAGGCGCTGGGGTCGCTGGACACCGCGCACCGGGCCCTCAGCAGCTGGGAAACGCAGCTGGACGGATTCCAGTCCAGGGCACGGAAGCTGGAGGAAGAAGCGGCGGAAGCCACTCGGAAGGTCAACTCCGCACAGACCGCGGTGAATTCACTGCCCTCGTCCACCGAGGGGCTGTCGGACGCGGACGAGAAGAAGCACGAGAAGGACTCCAAGGAGAAGAAGAAGTCCCTGGAGACCGCCGCCGGCGAACTGACCGCGATCCGCAGCCGGGCGCACTCGCTCCAGAGCGAGCACGGACAGGCAGCGGCAGACGTCACGCGTCTGGTCAAAGGAGCCGCGGACGACGCGCCTCCCGAGCCTGGCTGGTTCGAGGAAGCGCTGGACGCGGTGGGAGACCTGCTCTCGGACGCCTGGGACACCATCACGGACCCGAACTTCTGGAAGCTGATCGGCGACGTACTGGCCGACATCGCGATGGTCGTCGGCGTTCTCGCGATCTTCTTCTCCGGCCTCGGTGTGGCCGCGTTCATCATCGCGGGGCTGGCGCTCGCCTTCCACCTGGCCGCCAAGGCCGGCGGAGCCGACGTCACCTGGGAGACCATCGCGTGGGACGCCGTCGGTGTGTTCGCCGGCGGCCTCAGCCTGGCCGGCGCCCGGCTCGCCCAGTCCGGCCGCGCCCTCGTCAACGCCGGCCGGGAACTGAGGCTGTCCTCCGGCTTCATGAAGGCACTCGGCAACGTCCGGTTCGGCAACCTCCTCAACGGCCTGCGCGGGCTTCCCAGCGGCGTCGCCAACTCCGCACGGGGACTGGGCATGGCCGGCAAGGGCTGGTCGTTCGTCGCCGCCGGTACCGCCGTCGACAAGGCGGCGACGTGGGCCGGTGCCGCGCTGGCGATCGGCTCCAACATGCACAACGGCACGTGGGACCAGGGGAGGTGGACGGACGGCGAATTCAAGATAGGGGACATCCCGGTCGTGGGCCCGTTCATGGACTACTTCGGTGCCACCGACGACGGCGAGGTCATGGCACCCGGGCCGGCGTCCCCCACCTTCGACACGCAGACCGCCCTCAGCTCGTCGGGCGGCACCTTCACCAAGCACCTCGACCCCTCGCAGATGGGTACGGCCGCATGAGCGCGGTGTCCCACGGCCCGACCGGTGACATCGAGCGCGGCGCGACCGCTCCGTTCCACTACGCCTTCCACCACGACGTCCCGGACGAGTTCGTCCGGCTTCCGGAGCCCACGGAGTCCGACGGCTGGCGCGAGGCCATGGCGGAACTGCTGCCGGGGGCGGACGCGGAGGCACGGGACGCCGCCAGTGAGGGCCTGCGCCGCCAGCTGCCGCTGTTGAGCGCCCGGGAGAACGTGCTCCTCACCGCCATGTGCGTCGGCACGGAGGAAGTGGACGGCGGGGAGCGCCTGTCCATGGGCCTGCTCTCGGTCACCGTCCGCCCGAGCGAGCACGGCCCCGCCCGTCGTCTCTTCACCGCCGAGGGCATCTACCGGGCGACCGCCAGGAAGTTCTTCTCCAACGTCGCCGAGGACCGCCTGGAAGAGATCAGCTTCCCGCTGGGAGAGGGCCTGCAAGGGCCGCAGGACATGGTGCTGGCCACGAAGCTTCCGTGCGGCCCGGGTGTCATGTCGACGTCCCTGCGCACGCTGCGGCTGCCCGCGATCGATGCCGGGATCGCCGTACCGCCCCTTCCGATGGCAGCCCTGCAGCTGATCGTCCCGGCGCCGCACGGGTACTGCGTGTACGTCACCATCTCCACTCCGTCGGTCTTCCTGCTGGACTCCTACAGCGCACGCCTGGCCCACATCGCCCGCACGCTCGGATTCGGCGACCCGACCTGAAACGCCGCCGCGCCGACCCGCACTTCGCCACGGTCTTGTGTGTCCACGGCCACACAGGCGCATCCTCCGCGAATTGCCCTGCTTTCCGGCGCAATTGACCCTGGCGAACCACGACCCACGCCTATACCGTCAGTAGCCTTGATCGCACTTCTGTCCCACGGGGAGTCCACTGTGAAGCGCCACCCCTTACCCGTTGCCATCGCACTCGATGCGGCAGCACCGCCACTCACGGCCGGTGGCGACGAGGATCACGGATCCAGACCAGTGGCATGCACTGGCCTGCGCAGGACTCCACGGCGATCAGGGGGACAAGCGTCATGAGCGACAGAACACGAGCAGATCTCGAAATCATACGAGACTGCTCCGACTCACTGTTCCGAATACACCGCGAGTTCAAAGAGCACGGGAACCCCGCCGAAGAATACAGCGACGAGCTGGGCAGCAAGGACCTGCGTGACGTTTTCGGAGAGTTTTCAGACACCTGGAAGAAGACTCGAAAGAAACTCATGAAGGACATCGAGAATCTGGCGAAGTTCACCAAGACCGCGGCGGACACGTACGACGACGTCGATCACAAGCTTGCCGAGGCCCTCCGGGATGCACGCAAGAAGTCGAAGGGGAAGAAGTGAGTTCGCGGCCACGCGATTGGGAACCTCTCCACGACGGCGACCCCATACCCGGAGACCCCTACGAGGTCGCCGGACTCGGCAAGAAGCTCCGCAAGATGGCGGACGAGATCGACAAACAGTCTCGAAACATCAGAGCACTGTCGTCCGTCGACGGATGGGACAGCGACGCCGGGCGCGCCTTTCACGAGATAGCGGACGGCGCATCGGGTCGCCTCAAGCGAGCGTTCGATCGCTATGACGAAGCGGCCAAGGCGTTGGGCACGAAGGTGGTCGACGGCGAGGAATCGAAAGAGTACGCCAGCGAGTTGCATCGGGCCCAAAAGGTCGCGGACAAGGCCCTTCAGAAGTACCGAGAGGCGGAGACGGATCACAAAACCGCCATCGGCGACCTCAAGCAGTACGAAGGGACTGTTCCGTCACGCGACGACGTGACGGACCGCACTCGTCTCGAGAAGAAACGTGACGCCGCCATGGGTGTCATCCGCGAGTGCCACAGCGAAATCGGACGAGCCAAGATCATACGTGACGACGCAGCGAAGGCGGCTGCCAAGCACATCAAGAACATCGTGCATCACGACGGCGTGCGCGACCCCGGCGGCATCATGAATTTCCTCGCCGACTGGGCCGACAGACTGTCCAACGTCTCAGCGATCCTGTCCGTACTGGCAGTTATATGCGCCTTTGTGCCTCCACTCCAGATCCTGGCGCCGATCTTCGCGGGCCTGTCGGTTGTCACGAGCGCCCTGGCCTTGGCAGGGCACGTCTACGACATGACGGTGCGCGGCGGCAAGTTCAGCGCGTCACGACTGTTCTTCGACGCCTTGGGCGTGATGCCGGGGCTGGGAGCACTGAAGGGGTTCAGCGCCCTCAAGGGGCTCAAGGGACTGTCCAAGCTGCGCGGCATACGGTTCAGTGGCGGCGCCGCGCTGGAGGGTGTCGGCTTCAAGTTCTTCAACGGTATCGCCGTCAACACGGTGAACAAGATCCTCGCGAAGGCCGGGAAACCCGTCATCGCGGGGGAAAAGCTCACCGCCGCCATCAAAACAGGCGGTTTCGCCAGTGCCATGGTGAAGATCTTCACCGGTCATGACGGCAAAGCGACCGGCGACCCGGGAGACCCCGGAGTCCCGCCGAAGGTCACGCCCAGCCCTTCACCCCAGCCGGCTCCCACACCTTCGCCCGCACCCTTCCACACTGCCCTGGCCCGATAGCCCCCGAGCCCCCACACAAGGAGAACGACTTCGATGCCGGCAGAAGATCACGAGCTCGGACCGGACGAGTACAAGGCCCGCGGCAACATCGTCAGGAAGATGGTGCCCGGCGAAGTACTGGCCCGCGTGCCGGAAGCGCGGGAACTGGCAATCTCCGAGGGAAGACGCCTGCACTACGACTTTCTTGATGACGCAGCCGTCCTCAAGCTTTTGCGCCTTCGCCACTTGGACGACGTGAAGCTGCACAGCGCGGGAATGAAGCTGGGTATTCCTTCCGCGCTGATCATCGCAGCCTCGTTCGTCTACTGGGGCGGCTACGTCCAGTACTGGGAATCAACGAAGTCCCAGACCATGTACTACGCGGCGTGCGGTGCGGTCCTTGCCGCCATCCTCCTGCTCTACGTCGTCTCACTCACCCGGCACTGGGGAAACCGACCGCGGCAGAAGATGCGTGCCCGAGCGGCCGCCTACCGGAAGATCGCGCACGTCGCCGCGGAGCATGGCGCGGAGCTGCCCGGCTTCTACCCGCACTACGGCGCCTACCCCTTCGCCGCCACCTTCCACGCCGACGCGGCGGAACTGGAACTGCCTGACGGAGCGACCTCGCGATGACTACGGCCACCTCGGAGAACGGACTTGCCTCGGTGTCCGAGGGCGAGGCGGTCCACGTTCGCTGGATCATGCCCGAGGGCTTCTTCGAGTTGCCCATGGATGTGGAATCCATCGACGAACTCGCTGACGAGCTGATCTCTCTGGCCCGGCGGGTGATGCCGGACGCGCCCGAGAACATGCAGTACCAGTGGGCTGCTCTCTGCGCGGGCAACTACGACGCCTTCGTCGAGGGCGGGATCCAGTACGCCGGATTCGTCATCACAGAGGTCGACGGCACACGCTGCACGGCCACGGTCCATGTCTCCATGACGGAGCTCGCGGAAGAGGCCCGACTGCGCCCGACCCTTGCCACGGCCGGGGCGCTGCGTGACCTCGGTCAGGGCGAGGTCACGGAGATCGACCTTCCTTGCGGTCCCGCGGTGTCGTTGATCGGGGCCCGGCAGTCCGTCGTCGACGCGGCGCTCGCCCCCTCCGGGCATGACGAACCGTTCTGGACGTCGTTCATCCAAGCTCACGTCCCCCTGCCCAACGGCACTGTCGTCGTGCTCGAAATGGTGACTCCGACGCAGGAAGGGTGGGACGTCTTCTCCGCCATGTTCGCCGGTATCCTCAAGTCCCTCTGCTTCTTCGACGACAAGGGCACGCCCGTGGGGCTCGGCACGTGACGACGACCCGACGAAGCCGGCCACCGGACGACTATCGGCTCCTCGTCCCTCGTGACTGGTTCCGCATCGACCTGATGGTCGACCGATGGCGACCCCAGTTGAAGAAGTTCGTCGACCAACAGGCAACGCGCAGGCAGATGTCCACCGATGCCGGTCGCGAACTCTGGGCCTCCTTGCGCAACGCCGTGGAGACCGGTGTGTCCCAGGGAGCTCTGGAGCTCTACCTGCGAACGGATGTCGTCGCCGGTACGGGTGCCCCGGCGACTCTGATGGTCTCCCTGCTGCCCATGCGAGACGCGCTGCAGGCCTCGCCGGAAGAATTCGCCCAGGCCTTGCGGGGCCGGGAAGAGGGCGGAGCGACCGTCTCGGTCTCCAGCTTGCCGGCCGGACCCTGCGTACGCGTCTCCACGACGACGGCACTTGACTACTACGTCGAGATGCCGGGCGGGGCGGGCTACATCCTGCTCTCGTTCACCGTCCCGCTGAGTGGTGTGCAAAGCCCCTTGGGTGAGCTGTGCGAGGCCATGGCCGGCTCCTTGCGTTGGATCCACGACGCCGCACCACAGGAACAGCAGTGATCTGGAAGCCGGGCCCGGGTGAGATGCTCCTCGCCCGGGTCCCCGTCACCTTCGCCACGGGCGCTGCCATGCGGGTGAGGGAGCTGGACGGCTATCACCTGGAGGACCTGTCCGTCGAAGACCTGTGGCTGTGGAAGAGCCTGTTCAGACCGACGCCCCCGTCGGCCGGGGCGTCGGCGGGACAGCCGGGCGGCAGGCCTGTCGCTGACGGGCGAGGTTCACTCGGCGTCCGCCCGCCCGGCGCACGACGGTGACGTCGCGCGCGCCGGGCGGGCGTCCTGGGAGCGCTACTTGCTCCGCGCCTGCTTCGCCAGTTCGTCGTCGATCTGCTCGAACTTGTCGGCCGCCATGGTGAGGTAGTCGCCCATGCCGTCGAGGCCGTCGAGGGTGTCCTTGGCGCCGCGGGTGAACTCGTCGAAGTTGTCGTCGAAGGCCTTGGAGGAGGACTTCGTGACGTAGCCCGACTCGACCAGGTTCGCGATGTACTTGCGGAGGCCGTCGAGCTTCTCCTGGAGCTTTTCCTTCTCCTTCACGACATGCTTGGCGGCATCCCGCATGTCCTGATATGTGATGTCAAGGTCTTTGGGCATGAAGCCGCTTCCTCTCACAACGCCGCAGGGCCAGCCCCCGTGGCTCCTCGTTTGCGGATCGAACCGGCGCACCGGTCACGCCGGTCGTATGACACGACCGATGTGATCGTCCGCTCTGAGGCAGCAGCTTACGGGGGAGGCCAGTGGTGTCACATCCCTGCGTTGCCAACGGGAACGTCCGGTCACCGCCCTGTTGCCGGACCGCGACACCCAGCGGATATCGTCGCCTGGACTGTGAGCCGTGGTGTGGAAGCGGCCGCAGGGGCTCGCCTGGGGAGGACAAGCGTGCGACTGACTCTGACCGTCGTGGATCCGTACGGCGGGCGCTCCGCCGACGTCGTGCTCGACGCGGACCCCGAGTCCACCGTCGGGGACATCGCCGAGGAGCTGGCCAAGCAGGTCGGGGTCGCGGGCGCGCAGGTCATCCCCATCGGGCATCAGGGCCAGGCGGGCGCCGGCGGTGCGCCGCTCGTCTACGTCGACGGGTACGCCGTCGATCCGTCCGCCACGGTCGTCGGGTCGCCACTGCGCGAGGGAGCGGTCGTCAGTCTGCAGGACCCGTCCGGGTGCCTGCCCGGTGAGCCCACCGGGCTCGTGGAGTTGCGGGTCGTGGGCGGGCCGGGTGCCGGGTTCGTGCACCGGCTCGGGGTGGGGAAGTACGACATCGGCAGCGGGCCGGCCGCGTACGTCCGGATCGAGGACCCCGAGGTCGACGCCCGCGCTCTGACCCTCTCCGTCGCCACCGACGGCACCTGCAAGGTCGCCGTGCACTCGGACAAGGAGGGCGTCACCCTCGACGGGGAGCCCGTCGGGGAACGGGACGGCGACGACTGGCCGCTCGGGGCGCAGATAGCGGTCGGGAACTCGCTCGTCGAGCTGGCCCGGTACGCGCCGCCCAACGCCGCGCTCAAGTGGTCCGAGGACGGGGTGGGACTGGACTACAACCGGCCGCCCCGGCTGCGGCCGGCCGAGCGGCAGACCAACTTCCGGCTGCCCTCGTCGCCCCGCGACTACGAGGCCCGGCCGCTGCCCTGGCTGATGGCGTTGACGCCGCTCGTCGGTGCCGTGGTCGCCGTGATGGTGTTCGGGCGCTGGTACTACCTGATCATGGCGGGTCTGAGCCCGATCCTCCTGTTCGCCAACTACTTCAACGACAAGAAGCACGGACGCAAGTCCCACGCCAAGCAGGTCAAGGAGTACGAGGAGCAGAAGGCGCGGATCGAGAAGGACGCGCAGGCCGCGCTGGTCGCCGAGCGGGACGACCGGCGGCAGGCCATTCCCGATCCGGCGGTCGTGCTGTCCGTGGGGACCGGGCCCCGGACCCGGCTGTGGGAGCGGCGGCGCACCGACCGTGATCACCTGCTGCTGCGGGTGGGGACCGGGCAACTGCCCTCCGAGGTCGTGCTCGACGACCCCGAGCAGGACGACCACCGGCGCCAGGTCACCTGGAAGATCGAGGACGCGCCCGTCGCGCTGTCGCTGCGCACCCTCGGGGTCGTCGGCATCGCGGGGCCCGGGGACTCGGCCCGGTCGCTGGGGCGGTGGGCGGTCGCGCAGACCGCCGCGCTGCACAGCCCGATGGACGTGCAGTTCTACGTGCTGAGCGAGAACTCCGCCCAGAGCGAATGGGACTGGGTGCGGTGGCTGCCGCACTCCCGGCCCTCCGGGGGGCAGGACGTCAACGTCCTGATCGGTACCGACGCCGAGACCGTCGGCGCCCGCATCGGCGAGCTGACGCAGATCCTCGACGCCCGCAAGAAGGCCGCGGAGCAGAAGGGCGGCGGAGCGCAGGGCTCCAGTTTCACCGATCCGGACATCGTGGTGGTGTGGGACGGCTCGCGGCGGCTGCGGTCGCTGCCCGGAGTCGTACGGCTGCTGCGTGAAGGGCCGGCGGTGTCGATGTTCGCCGTGTGCATCGACGCCGAGGAGCGGTTCCTGCCGGGTGAGTGCCAGGCGTTCGTCGTCGCCGAGCCGAGGGCCGAGGAGAGCGGGCGGCAGCGGCGGGACGAGGAGGCGCAGCCCGCGCGGCAGGCCGCGGGGGGCTTCCCGTCCTTCCAGGCGTGGCACACCAACGCCCCGGCCGAGCCCGAGCAGCGGGCCCGTGCCGAGAAGCTCAGGCTGCGGGTCGAGGAGGCGGGGGTCGAGCGGATCACCGGCGTACGGCCCGACTTCGTCACGCCCGCCTGGTGTCTGCGGCTGGCGCGGTCGCTGTCCGCGCTGCGGGACATCAGCGGCGAGAGCGAGGACTCGGCGCTGCCCGGGGCGAGCCGGCTGCTCGACGTGCTCCAGCTGGAGCCGCCGACGGCCGACGCGATCGGCGCCCGGTGGCGGATGGGCGGGCAGTCGACGATGGCCGTCATAGGCGAGTCGTACGACGGCCCCTTCGGCATCGACATGCGCAAGGACGGGCCGCACGGCCTCATCGCCGGTACGACCGGTTCCGGCAAGTCCGAGCTGCTCCAGACCATCGTGGCGGCCCTCGCCGTCGCGAACACGCCCGAGAACATGACCTTCGTCCTCGTCGACTACAAGGGCGGCTCCGCGTTCAAGGACTGCGTCAAGCTGCCGCACACCGTCGGCATGGTGACCGACCTCGACGCGCACCTGGTCGAGCGGGCGCTGGAGTCGCTGGGGGCCGAGCTGAAGCGGCGCGAGCACATCCTGGCCGCCGCCGACGCCAAGGACATCGAGGACTACCAGGATCTCGTCAGGCGCGATCCCTCGCACGCTCCGGTGCCCCGGCTGCTCATCGTCATCGACGAGTTCGCCTCCATGGTGCGGGACCTGCCCGACTTCGTGACCGGCCTCGTCAACATCGCCCAGCGAGGACGCTCCCTCGGCATCCACCTGCTGCTCGCCACCCAGCGTCCCAGCGGTGTCGTCTCCCCCGAGATCCGCGCCAACACCAACCTCCGGATCGCCCTGCGCGTGACCGACGGCGGCGAGTCCAGCGACGTCATCGACTCGCCCGAGGCCGGGCACATCTCCAAGAACACCCCGGGCCGCGCCTACGTACGCCTCGGCCACTCCTCCCTCGTGCCCTTCCAGTCGGGGCGTGTCGGTGGCCGTCGCCCCGGTGCCGCCGATCCCGCCGCGCTCGCGCCCTGGGTGGGGCCGCTGGGCTGGGAGGAGCTGGGCCGGGCGGCGCTGACCAAGCCGAAGACCGAGTCCCGCGAGGACGACGAGATCACCGACCTCAAGGTGCTGGTGGACGCGGTGCGCGACGCCAACCGGTCGATGGGCATCCCGGCCCAGCACAGCCCGTGGCTGCCCGCGCTGGACGAGAAGCTGCTGCTGGAGGAGATCGAGGTCCCGGCCCTCGCCGGCGCCGCCCCGGGCAAGCTGCCGCCGGCCCCGTACGGCATCGAGGACCTGCCCTCGGACCAGGCCCGCCGCCCGGTCGTCGTCGACTTCGCGAGCTTCGGGCACCTGATGATCGGCGGTGCTCCGCGCAGCGGCCGTTCCCAGGTGCTGCGCACCATCGCGGGTTCGCTGGCCCGCACCCACTCCACCGCCGACGTCCACCTCTACGGCATCGACTGCGGCAACGGCGCCCTCAACGCGCTGACCCGGCTGCCGCACTGCGGCGCGGTCGTGGGCCGCAACCAGACCGAACGGGTGGTACGGCTCGTCAACCGGCTCAAGGGCGAGCTGTCGCGCCGTCAGGACCTGCTGGCCGACTCGGGGTTCGCGGACATCGGTGAGCAGCGGGCGTCGGTGGAGGAGGGTGAGCGGCTGCCGCACATCGTCGTCCTGCTGGACCGCTGGGAGGGCTGGGTGCCCACCCTCGGCGAGGTCGACCACGGCTCGCTGACCGACGAGTTGCAGACGATGATGCGCGAGGGCGCCAGCGTCGGCATCCACCTGGTCCTGACCGGCGACCGCACGCTGCTCGTGGGGCGCATCGCGACCCTCACCGAGGACAAGTACGGTCTGCGCCTGGCCGACCGCAGCGACTTCGCCTCGCTCGGCATCCCGTCCCGCAAGGTGCCCGAGGAGATCCCTCCGGGCCGCGCCTTCCGCAACGAGGCCGGTACGGAGACGCAGTTCGCGCTGCTCTCCGAGGACACCACCGGCCAGGGCCAGGCCGCGGCGATCACCGCGATCGGCGAGGCCGCCACGGCGCGCGACGCCGACGTCCCGCGCGCCCGGCGCCCGTTCCGCGTCGACAGCCTGCCCAGCCGGATCTCCTTCCCGGAGGCCTGGGAGATGCGCGACCCGGAGGCGTCCCGCTCCAGGCTGTGGGCGCTGATCGGCATCGGCGGCGACGAGATCGTCGGCTTCGGCCCCGACCTCGCCGACGGCGTGCCGTCCTTCGTCATCGCGGGACCGGCCAAGTCGGGCCGCTCCACGGTGCTGATGAACGTCGCCCAGTCGCTCCTCGCCCAGGGCACCCGGCTGGTCGTGGCGGCGCCCCGGCAGTCTCCGGTGCGCCAACTGGACGGCGCCGAGGGCGTGCTGAAGGTCTTCACCGGGGACGACATCGACGAGGACGAGTTCGAGGAGCTGATCGACGGGGCGAGCCCGGAGGAGCCCATCGCCGTGCTCGTCGACGACGGCGAGATCCTCGAGGACTGCGACGCCGAGAGCCAGATGAAGAAGATCGTCTCCCGGGGCGCCGAACGCGGCCTCGCCCTCGTCATCGCCGGTGACGAGGAG